>DATASF010000089.1:0-2505 GCA_036269335.1 Casimicrobiaceae bacterium | reverse complement strand
GGAACGGCTACCAGGGCTGGCTGGTCGTCGAAGCCGAGCAGGATCCGAGCGTTGCGCCGAGCTATCGCTACGCCGAGCTCGGCTATCGCCATTTGCGCGACCTGGTCGCGCGCGCCATGAACGCCGCGGAGATCGCATGAGCGCCGACGGGCCGCCCCAAGGCGCGAATTACGCCCCGTCCGGGGGCAGCGCAGCGGCCGAATTGGCCAATGAGGCCGCAAGCGTGCGGGGCCGTAAATCCCTGCTGGTCAAAGGCCGGCGCGACGGGCGCGACATCGTGCGCGTGACGCCGCAATCGGCCGGCTGGACCTACGTCGGCTTCGCCGCGCACCGGCTCGCCGCGGCGGAAGCGATGCGCGTCGCGCTGCCGGGCGCCGAAGCCTGCATCGTGATCTTGAGCGGCAAGGTCACGATCGAGGCGGGCGGCCACACCTGGCGCGACATAGGCGATCGCGGCAGCGTGTTCGACGACCGCGCGCCTTGTGCCGTCTATCTGCCGCCCGGTGAGACCGCGAACATCGTCGCGCGCACTGTCGCCGAAATCGCCGTCGCCAGCGCGCCCGCCGCCGCCGGGCCGCCGGTGCGGCTGATCGAGCCGGGGTCGATGAAGCGGTTCAAGCGTGGCGAAGGCAGCAACACCCGCTACGTCTGCGACATCCTGCCGCAGACCGAACCCGCGTCGCACCTGCTGGTGGTCGAAGTCGTCACGCCGGCCGGACACTCGTCGAGCTATCCGCCGCACAAGCATGACACCGACAACCTGCCCGCCGAAAGCTCGCTGGAGGAAACCTACTATCACCGGCTGAAGCCCGCGCAGGGCTTCGCGTTCCAGCGCGTCTACACCGACGACCGGTCGCTCGACGAAGCGCTGGCCGTCGAGGATCACGACGTCGTGCTGGTGCCGCGCGGCTACCATCCGGTGGTCGTGCCGCACGGTTACGATTCGTACTACCTGAATGTGATGGCGGGTCCGAAGCGCGAATGGCATTTCAAAAACGACCCGGCGCACGAATGGATGCTCAAGCGCTAGGGCCGCGCCTGGCATCGAGAACCCCGCGATCACGGAGCGCACGATGATTGAAGCGGCATTATTCGGCGCCGGCCGCATCGGCAGGATTCACGCCGGCAACCTGGTGCGGCAGGCCGGCGCGCGGCTGAAGTACGTGGCCGACGTCAACGCGGCCGCCGCCACCGAGCTCGCGTCGCAGCACGGCGCGAAGGTCGCGACCGTCGACGCGGCCTTGGCCGACAACTCGGTCGGCGCCGTCGTCATAGCCTCGAGCACCGACACGCACGCCGACCTGCTGCTGCGCGCCGCCGCCGCCGGCAAGGCGATCTTCTGCGAAAAGCCGGTCGATCTCGATCTGGCCCGCGCGATCAGCGCGGCGGAAGCCGTCAAGCGCGCGGGAGTGACCTGCCTGATCGGATTCCAGCGTCGCTACGATCCGACGTTCGCCGCGCTGAAATCACGCCTTGTCGCCGGCGAGATCGGCGACCCGGAAATGCTGATCGTGACCAGCCGCGATCCCGGTGCGCCGCCGGTCGATTACATCAAGGTCTCCGGCGGCATATTCAAGGACATGCTGATCCACGACTTCGACATCTTCCGCTGGATCCTCGACGACGAAGCCGCGACCGTCTACGCCACCGGGAGTTGCCTGACCGATCCGGCGATCGAGGCGGCAGGCGACATCGATTCGACGACGGTAACCATCCGCACCCGCCGCGGGCGGCTGGCGCAGATCAACACCAGCCGCCGCGCGGCGTACGGTTACGACCAGCGCTTCGAGGTGCTCGGCGCCAAGGGCATGCTGCAGGCAGGCAACCACCGCCCGACCGAAGTAGCTGCGCACACCGCCGTCAATGTCAGCCGCGACAAGCCCGAGCATTTTTTCCTGGAGCGCTACCGGGTCGCGTACGCCAACGAAATGGCGCATTTCATCGATGCGGTCGCCGGTGGCAAGCCGGTGCGCACGACCATCGCCGACGGCGTCAAGGCGCTGGAACTGGCGGACGCGGCGACGCGATCGTGGCGTGAGCGCCGGATCGTCGAGCTCTAGAATGACCGGATCCATCGGAGCAAAACGCCGCCTGCGGATCGGCATCGCGGGACTCGGCCGCCTGGGCCGCCGCCACGCCGAGAATATCGCGCAGCGCACGCCGCGCGCGCAACTGGTCGCGGCCTGCAGCCCGGTCGCCGAAGAGCTCGCCTGGGCGAAGCAGCAACTGGGCGTCGCGCGCGGCTACGGCGACTACGCGACGATGCTGGCGGACCCGGAAGTCGACGCCGTGTTCCTGGTGACGCCGACGACCTTGCACGCCGCGCAGATCATCGCGGGACTGCAGGCAGGCAAGCACGTGTTCTGCGAAAAGCCGCTGTCGCTGGAAATCGCCGACTGCGAGCGCGTGCAGCGGGAGGCCGCGAAGCGACCCGAGCTCAAGGTGATGATCGGTTACGGGCGCCGCTTCGATCCCAGCTATCGCGACGCCTACGACAAGATCCAG
>DATASF010000088.1:0-10686 GCA_036269335.1 Casimicrobiaceae bacterium | reverse complement strand
GTCGTCGGCGAGCAGCATCATCACGACCATGATCGGCACGGCGATCATCCCGTTGATCACCGCCGCCCAGAACAGCGCCCGGATCGGATCGATCGGCGAGAAGTCCAGCGCGACGCCGCCCAGCGTCGCCAGCGCGATGATGGCGTAGAACTCGCGCGCCTCGAGCCGCTTCAGGTCGAGGCCGCGCTTCCATTCGAACGTCTCGGCGACAGCGTACGCGGCCGATCCGGCGAGCACCGGCACGGCGATCATTCCGGTGCCGATGATCCCCAGCGAGAACAGGACAAAGCTGAAATCGCCGGCCAGCGGCCGCAGCGCGCTCGCGGCCTGGGCGGAGGTCTGGATGTCGGTGATACCCGCGACGTTCAGGGTCGCGGCCGTGCCGAGGATGATGCAGAACGCGACGATGTTGGAGAACGCCATCCCGAGATAGGTATCGATCTTGATGCGCTGCAGGTGCTCGACCGCGCCTTCGGGCGCGTGCGCCAGCGCGCCGGCGGCGGGATCGGCGTTGAGCTCCTCGACTTCCTGCGAGGCCTGCCAGAAAAACAGGTATGGACTGATCGTCGTGCCGAATACGGCGACGATCACCGTCAGATATTCCGCGGTCAGCGCGAAGTGAGGCCGCACCGCGTGCTCGGCCACCTCGCGCCAGGGGATGTGTATCGTCAGCACCAGGACGACGTACGACAGCAGCGCCAGGGTCAGCCACTTCAGGTAGCGAACGTAGCGCTGGTAGGACAGGAACACCTGCAGCAGCAGGCAGCTTACGCCGATGAAGACGGCGTGCGCATGCGGCGGTCCGCCGACGACCAGATTCAGCGCTTCGCCCATCGCGGCGATGTCGGCGGCGATGTTGATCGTGTTGGCGAAAACGAGCAGCGCGACGATTCCGTACAGAATCGGCCGCGAAAAATGCCGCCCGATGTTCGAAGCGAGGCCATGACCGGTGACGCGTCCGATCCGCGCGCTCACCAGCTGGATGCCTACCATCAGCGGGTAGGTGAACACGACGGCCCACAGCGTCAGAAAGCCGAATTGCGCGCCGGCCTGCGAGTAGGTGGCGATGCCCGACGGATCGTCGTCAGCGGCTCCGGTTATCAGCCCGGGGCCGAGCTTGCCCGCCCATCCGCGAAATCTCCGTATCATCGTCGTTCCCTGCGTCCGGCCGGGCGAGTATATCGGAAGCGGCACCCAGCGACGTCAGGTTCCCGCCAGAAGTGTCGGCAAAAAAAAGCCCCGGTCGTCTGACCGGGGCCTTCGCCAAACGTGCGCTCGATCGAGCGCGTTTATTTGCTTCGCTACTTCCAGTCCGACTCGATATCCCGCTCCATGTTATCGCGCAGGAATACGAATCCGATGACCACGCTCATCAATGCGACGATGATCGGATACCAAAGACCATAGTAGATGTCGCCGCTCGATGCGACCAGCGCCGTCGCGAGGAGTGGCAGCATGCCGCCGAACCATCCGTTGCCGATGTGATACGGCAGCGACATCGACGTGTAGCGGATCCGCGTCGGGAACATCTCGACCAGGAAGGCAGCGATCGGCCCGTATACCATTGTCACGTAGATCATCATGATGAACAGGATCAGCAAGGTCATCGGATAGTTGACCTTGGACTTGTCAGCACTCGCAGGATAGTTGCCGGCCTTCAGCGTGGCCGAGTATTTCGCTTCGTCCCAGCCCCTGAGCTCGGTGCTCCCGATCTTGGTGACGACGTTGTCGGTGGAGTCGGCGGGCAAGTCGGTCGACGTGAACGACAGTCCGGCTTTCGTCAGGAAGTCCTTGGTCTTGTCGCAATCGCTGAACTTCGACCAGGGTCCGACAAAGATGTGAAACTGGCAATCCTTGGCCGCGACCGTGATCGGGTTGGCGGCCTGGAATGTCTCCAGCCCCGGATTGACATAATGCGTCAGCGCCTTGAACAGCGGGAAGTAGGTCAGCGCTGCGATCAGGCAGCCGGCGAGAATGATCTTGAGCCGCCCGATCTTGTCCGACAAAGCGCCGAACACGATGAAGAACGGCGTTCCGACCAATACCGCGGTCGCGATCAGCATATAGGTCGTCGCGCCGTCGAGCTTCAGCGTAATCAGCAGGAAGAACAGCGCGTAGAACTGGCCCGTGTACCAGACGACGCCCTGACCCGCCGTCGCGCCCAGCAGCGCCAGCAGCACGTATTTGTTGTTCGGGTACCTGAGGAAGCTGTCCCGCAGCGGCGCCTTCGATCCCTTGCCCTCGGCCTTCATCCGCTGGAACACCGGCGATTCGTTTAACTTCAAGCGGATGTAAACCGAGAAAATCAGCAAGACCAGCGAGACCAGGAACGGCAGCCGCCAACCCCAGTCGGAAAAGTCGCTCGGCGCCATCCAGCCAGTAAAACGGCAGAGGTAGATGACGATCAGCGCTAGGAACAAACCCAGCGTCGCCGTGGTCTGGATCCAACTCGTGTCGTAGCCACGTTGATTCTGCGGCGCGTGCTCAGCCACATAGGTGGCCGCGCCCCCGTACTCACCGCCCAACGCCAAGCCCTGCAACAACCGCAGTGACACCAACAAGACCGGCGCCAGCCAGCCGATCGTCTTGAAGGTCGGCAGCAGGCCGACGGCGAACGTCGAAAAGCCCATGATGACGATCGTGACCAGGAACGTGTACTTGCGGCCAACCAGGTCGCCGATGCGTCCGAATACCAGCGCGCCGAACGGCCGGACCAGAAATCCCGCCGCATAGGCCGCGAACGCCGAGAGCAGCGCTGCGGTTTCGTTTCCTTTGGGGAAGAACAGCGCGGCGAAAAACGGCGCGAGGATCGCGTAAAGGTAGAAGTCGTACCACTCGAAAACCGTGCCGAGCGACGAGGCGAATATGACTCGCCGCTCTTCGCTCTTCGAGGCGAGCTGTACGTGCGCAATCGGACGACTGGCTGTGCTCATCGTGCTTCCTCCTGAAGTAAGAGACTTGCCAAGAACGCCGGCGACCTGGCGGCGGGTGCCGGGCCTCTTCGAGCCCTGGTCCCGTCGCGGCTACTGACGGCCGCTTACGATCTTGCGAAGCTTAGGGAAACGCCCGGGGAAAGGCAAGCTATAACGGCGATGACGGCGTCAAGGCTTGTGGCGCCAGCCGGCGATCATCGCCGGCCGGATTCGGGCGAGAGCTTAACGTGCCGTCGGCTACAACGCACTGCGCCGGCTCGAGCACGGCGAACGAGCGCTCGCCGGGATCGGGTCAGCGGGCCGCGCAAAGCGGGAGTTCCACCACCTGCAGCACGTCGCCGGTGCGCGCATTTTCGGCCAGGACGACCACCGACAGCGGCCCGGAATCGGCAGGCAGCACGAGGCTCAACTTGGCCGAGCCCGCCCCTGACGAGTTCAACGCGATCGGACGCCACTGCCTGACCACATGATCGTGCTGCAATCGCTTGCCGGCATTTTCGCCGGCCTTGACGTCGCTTGCGAGCCCGCTCTGCACCAGCGCCAGTGCAACGACGGCATCGGCGCGTTCCCGGGGATCGGTCACCTGTGCACTGAGATCGACGTCCACTTTGTTGCCCTCGCGCGGATGCGCGGCGAGGTCGAGCACGGCGCGCGCGGGCCGGGCGTTGACTGCCGCGATCGCCTGCTCGAATGCCGCGCCTGTCTGCCATTGCGCAAAGTCGCGGCCCTGCAACAGGACCTGCGGCGTATAGACGAATTCCCCGCCGGAGCGCGCCGATTCTTCGCGCTGCCGTTGACTGAATCCGGCGCTGCCGAAGCGGTCCCTCCAGCCGAGCCGGTCCCAGTAATCGACATGCAGCGCCAGCGCTACCGCGCGGTCGCCGAGTTGCTGCTTCGATAGCGAGGAGAACCAGCGATCCGCAGGCGGGCAGCTGTCGCAGCCCTCCGATGTGTAGAGCTCGATCAGCGCCGTCGAGTGGTTCGGGCTGTGCGCCTGGCAATCTGCGTACACCGGCATAGACCAGGCCGGGATCAATACGGCCACGAACAGTGCGCGCCAGGGCGAATGCATGTTGGTCCTTTGGTGACGGTCTCGCACGCTTGGTCGATGCGGGCGGGCCGGTGCTTACGGCGCGCATTCGCGCGCTGCTGCCGACGCTTCGCTATGCTAGCATCGCCCGACCGTGGCCAGTGCGGCTGCCGCCACGGCACCTTCCGGACCGCATGAAAGGTCAAAACCATGGGCTTCTTCAGCATCATCGGAACCATCATCGTCGGATTTATCGTCGGTCTCATAGCTCGCGCCATCGTGCCGGGCGTCGATGCGCTCGGCTTCTGGCTGACCACCGGCCTGGGGATAGCGGGATCGATCGTCGGCGGCGTCGTCGCGGGACTCATCTGGAAATCACCCGATGGAAAATTTCATCCGGCCGGCTGGGTTCTGTCCATCATCGGCGCCGCGGTGCTGCTATGGGCATACAACAAGTACGCACGCTAGGCCCCCAGCCCCGACCGTAGCAAGCCGGGGGCTCGAGCACCAGTAGAGGCCCCCGCCGCCGCGAACGGTTCGCCTATTTTGGTCGATAATCGCACCGTATTTCGATAATCGCCCTTGACGGCCACCGGGCGTCGCTCTTACACTGTGGCCGATATTCGAACAAATGTGCGTTAATCGCACATGCGGAGGAGCGATGCTGGCGGCACGGGCGGCGAGCGATTGCGGCGGGGATCGGCGATGAGCGTCGCCGTTTCGGCAGAGCAAACATCACCGGCGGCGAAATTTCTGGTCGGCCTGATCGGCGAGGGCATCCAGGGATCGCGTTCCCCGGCTCTGCACGAACGCGAAGCGCGCAACCTCGGGCTCGCGCTGCACTATCAGCTGATCGACCTCGCCCGCGACGGCCGCAGTGCGTCGGATCTGCCGCGACTGCTCGACTCCGCGCAGTCGGTCGGGTTCGCCGGCGTCAATATCACGCATCCCTGCAAGCAGGCGGTGCTGCCGCTGCTGGACCGGCTTTCGGCCGACGCGCAGGCGATCGGCGCGGTCAACACCGTCGTCTTCCACGACGGCAAGCGCGTCGGCCACAACACCGACTGGTCGGGATTCGCCACGCCGTTTCGGCGCGCCTTGGGCGACGTCTCGTTGGATCACGTGAGTCTGCTCGGGGCCGGTGGCGCCGGCGCGGCGGTCGCGCACGCGATCCTCACCTTGGGCGCGCGCCGGCTGTCGCTGATCGACCCGGACGCGGCGAAGGCCGAGGCCCTTGCCGAGAGCCTTCGCGCGCGCTTCGGCGATCGCGCGGTGGAGCACGCACGCGACCTCCGGGGCACGATCGCCGCGTCCGACGGCGTGATCAACGCAACGCCGATCGGCATGACCGGCCATCCGGGCACCCCGGTCGATCCGGCCTGGATCGAGCGCCGGCAATGGGTCGCCGAAATCGTCTATTTTCCGCTGGAGACCGAATGGTTGCGCGCGGCGAGGGAACGCGGCTGCCGCAACCTCGACGGCGGAGGCATGGCAGTATGGCAGGCAGTCGGAGCATTCGAGCTGTTCACCGGATACGCTCCGGATGCGCAGCGCATGGAGCAGCACTTTCGCAGTATCGTTTCTTAGCGGCAGTTTCTCTGGAGGAGAAAAATCATGACGAAGTTCAGATGGGTAGCGGCCGGCCTGGTCGGCCTGGGCCTGGCCAGCGCGTCGTTGGCACAGCAGGGCCCGGTGACTATCGTGGGACTGATGGAGCTTTCGGGTACCGGCGCCACCGCGGGGACCAATTTCGACAACGGCGTCAAGCTCGCGGTCAAGGAAATCAACGCGGCGGGCGGCATCCTCGGCCGCAAGATCGAGTACACGACCATGGACACGCAGTCGGCGCCGCAGACGGCCAAGGCGCTGGCGCAAAAAGCGGTCGACCAGTCCGCCTACGTCGTGATGGGACCGGTGTTCTCCGGATCGTTCATCGTCAGCATGGCCGAGACCAAGCGCGCGGAGATCCCGAATTTCACCGGCGGCGAGGCGGCCAACATCACCCAGCAGGGCAATCCGTACGTTTTCCGGACGTCGTTCACGCAGTCGACGGCGATGCCCAAGCTCGCCCGCTACATCAAGGACACGGTGAAGGCGAACAGCGTCGCGATGATCTGGGTCAACAACGATTTCGGCAAGGGCGGCCGCGACTCGATGGCCAAGGCGCTCGAAGCGCAGGGCATCAAGGTCGCCGCCGACATCTCGACCGACCCGGGCCAGGTCGATTTCTCGGCTGCAGTCCTGAAGGCGAAGCAGTCGAACGCCGATGCGCTGTTCGTCTATACGAACGAGGAGGAGTCGGCGCGCGCCCTGCGTGAGCTCAAGAAACAGGGCTACGACAAGCCGATCATCGGCGAGACGACGCTGACCGGACAGAAGGTGATCGAGCTCGCCGGCGATGCCGCCAACGGCGCGGTCGCCCACGTCGGCCTGACCGTCGATGCGCCGCAGCCGGCGATCAAGGCCTTCGACGAGAAATTCCAGAAGGAATACAAATACAAGAGCGACCACAACGGGATGAAGGGCTACAGCGGCATGTACGTGGTCAAGGCGGTCACCGAAAAGATCGGCAAGTTCGACGGCAAGGCATTCGCCAAGGCGATGCACGGCGCGACGATCCGCGTCAAGGACACCCCCGGCGTGCTGCTCGACGTGCACTTCGACGACAACGGCGACCTCGACCGCGAAAGCTTCCTGGTCAAGGTCGTCGGTGGAAAACAGGTCGTGACCGCGACCTTGCCGCCGGTGCAGCCGATTCCGTAAAGGCGAACGACAAGCGGCCGGACGCGACGCGCTTCCGGCCGCGCATCGTGCAGTGAGCTAACCGGAGGCAAGCGATGGCCGATCTACTGCAAATCATCGTCTCGGGAACCGCGGTCGGCGCGATCTACGCGCTGTGCGCGCTCGGCTTTACGCTTTTGTGGCAGGCGTCGGGGACGATCAACTTCGCGCAAGGCGAATTCGTCATGGTTCCCGCGTTCGTGATGCTGTTCTTCCTGCACACGGCGGGACTGCCGCTGTGGCTCGCCTTCCTGCTCACCTGCCTGGTGGCGATGGTGCTGCTCGGCTATACGTTCAAGCGCGCGCTGGTCGACCCGCTGATCCGCCACGGCGTGATTCCGCTGGTGATCGCGACGCTGGGCCTTTCGATTGGCGTCAAGCAGCTGGTCAAGGCCGGCGTCACCGCGCAGGCGCAGCCGTTCGACAGCCCGTTCCCGGACGGCTTGCTGGCGCTGGGCGCGTTGAAGGTTTCGTACGCCGACCTGGGGACCTTGCTGCTTGCCGGCCTGATCGTCGTCGGCCTCCAGCTCTTCCTGAACCGCACGGTCACCGGCCGCGCGATGCAGGCGGTCGCGCAGAACACCGATGCCGCCAAGGTTCTCGGCATCAATGTGCAGCGGATGGTGCTGTACACGTTCCTCATCAATGCGATTCTGGCGGTCGTCGCCGCACTGCTGGTGACGCCGACCTATCTCGCGAAATTCGATATGGGCGAATCGATCGGCCTCAAGGCCTTCTACGCGGCGATCATCGGCGGCTTCAATCAGACGCGCGGCGCGCTGCTGGGTGGGGTCCTGGTCGGCGTCCTCGAGAACCTCGTCGGCGCGTATGTCTCGCCGGCGTACAAGGAAGGCGTCGCGCTGATGCTGTTCCTGGTCGTCATCGTCTTCCGGCCCGAGGGACTGCTCGGCAAGACCGAGGAGCGCAAGGTATGAACAACGCGCAGAAGCTCGGGCTCGCGGTGCTGCTGGTGCTCTACGCGGTGCTGCCGCAATTCCTCAAAAGCTACGGCATCTACCTGATGACGCTGCTGTGCGTCTATCTGATGGCCGCGTTCGGCTTGAACCTGATCGTCGGCTACGCCGGTCAGATGTCGATCGGCCAGGCCGCGTTCTACGGCATCGGCGCCTACACGGCGGCCATCCTGATGACCAAGCTCGGCATGTCGTTCTGGCTGGTGCTGCCGATCGCCGCGATCATCTGCTTCGCGGTCGGGCTGGCGCTCGGGTTTCCCGCGCTGCGCGTGCAGCATCACTACCTCGCCTTCGCCACGCTCGGCTTCAACGTCCTGGTGTTCCTGGTGATGCGCAACGAGGAGGGCCTGACCGGCGGCACGTTCGGTATCGCCAATATTCCGCGGCCGGCGCTGTTCGGCTATTCGCTCGACGGTGCCCTGCCCTTTTTCTATTTCGCTTACGCGTCGGTGATCATCCTGGCGGCCGTGTTGTGGTGGCTGTTGCGCTCGCCGTGGGGACGGGCGTTCGCGGCGCTGCGCGACAACCCGATCCGCGCCGAGAGCACCGGCGTCAATATCACCGCGTACACGCTGCTCGCCTTCGCGATCGGCGCGGCCTGCGCCGGGATCGGCGGCGTCTATCTGTCGGCGCTGGTCAACTTCATCGAGCCGGGCCAATTCCATCTGTCGGTCTCGCTGATGATGCTGCTCGCAGTGATCGTCGGCGGATCGGGCCGGTTTTTCGGGCCGGTGCTGGGCTCGGTCGTCGTCATCCTGTTGCCGGAGTGGTTGCGCTTCCTGCAGGACTGGTATTTGGCGATCTTCGGTTTTGCGGTGATCGTGCTGATGGTGTTCCTGCCCGGCGGCCTGCTTTCGCTGGCCGA
Organism: Casimicrobiaceae bacterium; assembly: GCA_036269335.1. Taxonomy (GTDB): domain Bacteria; phylum Pseudomonadota; class Gammaproteobacteria; order Burkholderiales; family Casimicrobiaceae; genus PALSA-1003. The sequence goes on along the minus strand of DATASF010000088.1, from coordinate 2,103 downwards.
CCGATTCAAGTTTGGGAGGAGCGCGCCATGACGCCGTTCCTCGAAGTCAAGGACATGAAAAAGTCGTACGGCGCGATCAAGGCCGTCGACGGCGTGACGCTGTCGGTTGGACCTGGCGAGATCGTCGGCGTCATCGGCCCCAACGGCTCGGGCAAGACGACGCTGTTCAACAGCATCCTCGGGCAGATCAAGCCGACCGCGGGCTCGGTCGAATTCTGCGGCGAGAACATCACCGGCATGTCGCCGCTCGAGCTGTCGCGGCGCGGCGTCGGACGGACGTTCCAGACGCTGCAGGTATTCGTCAAGCTTTCGGTTCGCGACAACCTGATCGCTGCGGCGCAGGAGTTCAAGGGGACGATGCCCGGCCGGCTTTTCGCGAGTCCCGACGCCGGACTCGGACACCATGCCGACGAGATGATCGAGCTCTTCCGCCTGAAGCACGTCGCGAAACTGCCGGCGGGCAGCCTTTCGTACGGACAGCAGAAGCTGATCGACATCGCGATGGCGTTCATGCCGGCGCCACGGCTGGTGCTGCTCGACGAACCCTGCGCCGGCGTCAATCCGAGCCTGGTCGACGAGCTGCGCGCGCTGCTGGTCGAGCTGAACAAGACCCAGGGCGGCAGCTTCGTCGTCATCGAGCACAACATGGACTTCATCATGCAACTATGTCCGCACGTCATATGCATGGTCGAAGGCAAGGTGCTGGCCGAAGGGCCGCCGGCGGCGGTGCAGGCGAATCCGCAGGTGCTCGAGGCTTATCTAGGCAACTGAGTAGGCAACTGAGTAGGTAACTGAGTGGGAAACTGAAGGCAAAGCCATGGCCGAATCCATCATCGAATTCGATCGAGTCGTCGCCGGCTACTCGCCGAGCGTGACGATCCTGAACGAGCTCTCGCTCGACGCGCGCAAGGCGGAGATCACGCTGCTGATCGGGCCGAACGGCGCGGGCAAGTCGACGGTATTGAAAACGCTGTTCGGCATGCTGGTGCCGCGCAGCGGCGAGGTCCGCTTCGAAGGCAAGCGCGTCAACGGCAAGTCGCAGCGCGAGCTCCTGGCCGAGGGCATCGCCTTCGTGCCGCAGGGACGCAACCTGTTCGGCTCGCTGTCGGTCCGTCATAACCTCGAGCTCGGCGGCATCACCTTGCCGCGTGGCGAGCTCGCCGCCCGGATCGAGGAAGTGCTGGCGCGCTTTCCCCGCATCCGCGAGCGCATTGACAATCAGGCGTCGACGATGTCGGGCGGCGAGCAAAAGCAGCTCGAGGTCGGGCGCGCGCTGTTGCTGCGTCCGCGCGTACTGCTGATCGACGAGCCTTCGATCGGGCTTTCGCCGAAGCTGGTGCAGGACGTGTTCGTGCTGTTGCGCGCGCTGACCGACGCTGGCACGACGGTGCTGATGGTCGAGCAGAACGTCCGCACCGCGCTCAAATATGCGAACCGCGCGCTGGTGCTGGAAATGGGACGCCTGGCCCTCGACCGTCCGGCGTCGGAATTGCTGGGCGATCCCAACCTGAACCGGCTGTTCCTCGGCGGCCACGCTCCGTCCGCGAAGGCTGCCGCCGCGAATGCGTAGCGCTGCACGCCGCCACGGGCGCGGCGTCCGGCCATGAATCCGGTCAGCATCGCGGTCGCCGGGGCCGGCCTGATCGGCCGGCGCCATATCGAGCTGATCCGGGAAAGCGCGTCGTGCGAGCTCGCGAGCATCGTCGATCCCGCGCCCGGCGCCGCGGTCCTGGCACAAGAGTGCGGCGTGCCTCTTTACCCGACGCTCGCCGAGCTCTTCGCGGCTCGTCGGCCCGACGCGGTGATCGCGGCGACGCCGAATGCTCTGCACGCGCAAAACGGCATCGAATGCGCGCGCGCCGGCGTCCCGGTCCTGATCGAAAAGCCAATCGCCGATTCGCTGGCCGACGCCGAACAACTGATCGCCGAGACTGAGCGCGCGGGGATCGCGCTGCTGGTCGTCCACCACCGCCGCCACAGTCCGATCCTCGCCAAGGCCCGCGAGATCGTCCGGCAGGGAAGACTCGGACGATTGGTGGCCGTCGTCGGCAGCGCGCTGTACTACAAGCCCGACGGCTATTTCTCCGAAGGCCCGTGGCGGCG
>DATASF010000087.1:0-10411 GCA_036269335.1 Casimicrobiaceae bacterium | reverse complement strand
CGGGCGGTGCTCGGTGGTCAAGGGCTTGCCTGCAAATCGGCTGGCGAAGCCGCCTGCCTTGATCTCGCCGCCGGTAAGCTCGATCTTGCCGACGTCCGACAACTTGGCGGTCCCGGTCTCGACAAAGACCTCGAATCCGTCTCCGGCATGGACGACGGCGGCGGCTTCCGAGGCCGCGATCGTGCCCAGGGCGGTGCGTACGCGAATCCGCGGCCCCGGCGGCTTGGTCGCGAATTTGAGCCAGCCGCGCGTGAGCTGGAACTCCGCCGATCCCGGCTGCTTGGCGTCGCGCGCCGTGGCGGCGATGATATAGAGCGCGCCGGGCCCGATGACGCCGAGCGCGCCGCCGTCGGTGAATTCGAGCTGCAGCTGCCCCGAGGCCGGCAGGTCGATGACGTCACCATCGCGCAGCCGCATGCCTTCCTTGAGGTTGAACCAGGTCGTGCCGCGCAGCAGCTTCGGCTGGCCAAACAGCAGCGTGACCGTCCCGGTCTCCGCGCCGAAACAGGGCACCGCGATCAGGAACAACAAACCGGCAAGCCAGGTCAAAATTCGTTTCATTGCGGGGTTCGTCAGGCCGATGGGTGAAGCGGTGGCGACGTACGGGCATACTAGGCCGCCACCCCCGTCAAGTCAACGTGAATACTCGTCACAAGCGAGGCTCCCCGGGGCTTACGGCCGATGTCTTGCCTTATACTTGCGACGATCCGACGGGCAATCGCCGCATGACCACCTCCACGCGCAACCTCGCCGTACTGTTCGCCGACGTTTCCGGCAGCACCAAGCTGTACGAAATCCTCGGCAACGCCGACGCGCAGCAGACGATCGACCGCTGCCTGGCGATCGTCAAGCGCGTGTGCAGTGACACCGGCGGCAATGTCGTCAAGACGATAGGCGACGAGGTCCTGGCGACGTTTCCGACCTCCGACGCGGCGGCGCAGGCGGCGATCGAGATACAGATGCGCGTGTCGTCGCAGCGAACCAGCCGCGGCACCGCGCTGTCCATGCATATCGGCTTCCACGCGGGTCCGACGATCGAGGACGCCGGCGACGTTTTCGGCGACGCGGTCAACGTCGCCGCGCGCATGACGTCGTTCGCCGCCGGGGGTCAGATCTTCACGACCGCGCAAACCGTCGCCGAGCTCTCGCCGGTGCTGCGCGGCCGCACGCGCGACCACGCCGCGCAGACGGTGAAGGGCAAAGAGCACGACATCGGCCTGTTCGAGCTCCTGTGGCAGGACTCCGAAGACGAGCTGACCGCGATGTCGCCGCGAACCGCGTTGGTGCCGGCGATGGTCAAGCTGGTGCACGGACTGCGCAAGATCGAGCTTGGCGAGGCCCATTCGGTGCTGACCCTGGGACGCGACCTGCAGAGCGACGTGGTGATCGCCGACCGCAAGGCCTCGCGCATGCACGCGCGCATCGAACGGCGCCGCGACAAATTCGTATTCATCGATCACAGCTCGAACGGCAGCTGGATCAGCATCGAGGGCGAGCCCGAGATCATGATCCGCCGCGAGGAGCTGATGCTGCGCGGCCGCGGGCGCATCAGCTTCGGGCACGCCCACGCCGACGATCCGTCCGAATTTCTCGGTTTCTCCTGTCTCGATTGACCCGCTTCGCATCGCAGCCGCGGCGCGCGCGTAGGCTGCCGTGACCTGGTCGATCGTTGCGCGCGATGCAGGTGGCGCGTTCGGCGTCGCCGTGGCCAGCCGCTTTTTCGCCGTCGGCGCCTTGTGTCCGAGTGCGCGCAGCGGCGTCGGCGCGCTGTCGACGCAGGCGCTGGTCAATCCCGGCTATGGGCCGCGCGGTCTCGACCTGCTCGAACAGGGCGTTGCCGCGGCCGATGCGCTCGCACGGCTCGTCGCTGGTGACGAAGGCCGCGACCACCGGCAACTTCATCTGATCGATCGCGCCAGGCGCTGCGCGGGGCACACCGGCGCGCTGTGCATCGACTGGTGCGGCCATCGCGCGCACGACGGATTTTCGGTCGCCGGCAACATGCTCGTGGGGCCGCGTGTGCTCGACGAGACCGCGCGCGCCTACGAGGCCCACGCGAGCGCTCCGTTCGCCGAGCGATTGCTGGCCGCGATGGCGGCCGGCGAGGCGGCAGGCGGTGACAAGCGCGGCAGGCAGGCGGCAGCCCTGCTGATCCACACGACCGAGATCTACCCGTTTCTCGACCTCCGGGTCGACGATCACGCGGACCCGATCGCCGAATTGAAGCGCCTGTACGAGGTGAGCCTCGAGCGCTACCAGCCGTTCCTCGCCTGCCTTCCCAGCGCGGCGCGGCCCGCCGGCATTACCGATCGCGCGGCGATCGAAGCCGAAGTCGAGCGTTTCCAGGCGGCGCGCCGGCAGCGATGACGGCGCTGCTCGAAGTGCGCGATTTGCGCACGCTGTTCGCCGTCGAGGGCGGGGGCGAATTCGCGGCGGTCGACGGCATCGGCTTCACGCTGGGCGCCGGACGGACGCTGGGCATTGTCGGCGAATCGGGGTGCGGCAAGAGTGTCACGGCGCTGTCGATCATGGGTCTGGTCGCGCAGCCGCCCGGACGGATCGGCGGCGGCAGCATCGTGTTCGACGGCGTCGACCTCCTCCGGCTGCCGCCGTCGGCGATGCGCGAGCTCCGTGGCGACCGGATCTCGATGATCTTCCAGGAGCCGATGACCTCGCTTAATCCGGCGTTCACCATCGGCGACCAGATCGTCGAGGGCATCGTTCGCCATCGCCCGGCCAGCGAGCCGACTGCCAGGGCGCTGGCGCTCGAGATGCTGCGGCGCGTGCATATTCCGTCACCCGAAGAGCGCTTCGACGACTATCCGCACCGGCTTTCTGGCGGCATGCGCCAGCGCGTGATGATCGCGATGGCGCTCGCCTGCAAGCCGGCGCTGCTGATCGCCGACGAGCCGACGACCGCGCTCGACGTGACCGTCCAGGCGCAGATCCTCGACCTGATGCGCCAGCTCCGCCACGAAACCGGCACGGCGATCATCCTGATCACGCACGACCTGGGCGTCGTCGCCGAGCTGGCCGACGACGTCGTCGTCATGTACGCCGGGCGCATCGTCGAAAGCGCCAGCGTCGCGGCCCTGTTCGCCGAGCCGCAGCATCCGTACACGGTGGGACTGCTGGGCTCGATCCCGCGGCTGGAACTCGAGCAGACGCGCCTGGCCGCGATCGAGGGACAGGTGCCGAATCCGATGGTGCCGGTCGACGGCTGCCGGTTTCATCCGCGCTGCCCGTTCGCGTTCGAGCGCTGCCGGCGCGAGGACCCGCCGCTGCTCGACCTGGGTGGCGGCCACCGCTCGGCGTGCTGGCGCGCGCCGCTCGATCCCGATCTTCTGGTGCCGGCGTGACGACCGCGGGCGCACCGCTGCTGCAGGTCGCCGGACTGGTCAAGCATTTCCCGCTGCGCAAAGGTTTTTTCCGCCGCGATGCTCGGGTCGTGCGCGCCGTCGACGGCATCGATTTCGACCTGGCGGCCGGCGAAACGCTGGCGCTGGTCGGCGAATCCGGCTGTGGCAAGTCGACGACCGGCCGGCTTCTGCTGCGGCTGATCGAGCCGACGGCCGGCAGCGTGCGCTTCGATGGTCAGGAGCTCTTCACACTCGACGCCGAGGCGATGCGCGCGCAGCGGCGCGCGCTGCAGATCATTTTCCAGGACCCGTATGCATCGCTGAACCCCCGCATGACCGTCGCCCAGACCGTCGGCGAGCCGCTGGCGCTGTACGGCCTCGCGTCGGGCCGGCGCCGCGACCGGGTCGCCGAGCTGCTCGGCCTGGTGGGACTCGCGCCACAACACGCCGAACGCTATCCGCACGAATTCTCCGGCGGACAGCGGCAGCGGATCGGGATCGCACGCGCGCTGGCCGTCGAGCCGCGGCTGATCGTCTGCGACGAGCCGGTGTCGGCGCTGGACGTATCGATCCAGGCCCAGGTGATCAACCTGTTGATGGACCTCCAGCACCGCCTCGGCCTGGCCTACGTGTTCATCGCGCACGATCTCGCGGTGGTCAAGCACATCGCCGCGCGCGTGGCCGTCATGTACCTGGGCCGCATCGTCGAGTACGCGTCCGCGCGCGAGCTGTTCGCGCGGCCGCGGCATCCGTACACGCAGGCGCTGCTTTCGGCGATTCCGGTGCCTGCGCCCGGGGCGCGGGCGCAGCGGATGATATTGCAGGGCGACGTACCGAGCCCGATCGATCCGCCGTCGGGCTGCCGCTTTCGCACCCGCTGTCCGTACGCGCAAGCGCGCTGCGCGGCCGAAACGCCCCCGCTTGCGGCCGAAGGCGGGCATGCGGTCGCCTGTCATTTCTGGCGCGACATCGTGCCGCCGGCCGCGCTCGCCGTCGCCGCTTCCCCGGGGGCGGCGGGCGTGCGCCTGGAAAGGCTGCAACAAGCCTTCCGCGGCGCGGCCTGACGCATTGGTCGAAACCGGCACATTGGCGCTAAGATCGGCGCCGGATCGATCGGAACACTTTCCGCAACGGCCACAGGAGCAGACGATGAATCTGAAATCATGGACCGCGCAGCTTGGCCTCGCGATGCTGACGGGAATCGCGGCGGCCGGCGTGCCGGCGCAAACGCTGCGCTTCGGCCTCGCCGAAGATCCCGACGTGCTCGATCCGACGCTGGCCCGCACCTTTGTCGGCCGCATCGTGTTCGCGTCGCTGTGCGACAAGCTGTTCGACATCGATGAAAAGCTCGACATCGTGCCGCAGCTCGCGACCGGCTATCAATGGTCCGCCGACTACAAGGCGCTGACGATCAAGCTGCGCAAGGACGTCACCTTCCACGACGGAGAGAAATTCGACGCCGCGGCGGTCAAGTACAACATCGAGCGGCACAAGACGATGGCTGGATCGAACCGGCGCGGCGAGCTGGTGCCGGTCACCGGCGTCGACGTCGTCGACGAGTCGACGGTGCGGCTGAACCTGTCCGCGCCCTTTGCTCCGCTGCTCGCCGCGCTGGCCGACCGCGCCGGCATGATGGTGTCGCCGAAGGCCGCGCAAGCCGAAGGCGACAAGTTCGGCTCCAAGCCGGTGTGCTCGGGACCGTTCCGCTTCGTCGAGCGCGTCGCGCAGGACCGCATCGTGCTCGAGCGCAATCCGACCTACTGGGACAAGGCTGCCATACATTTCGACCGGATCGTCTATGTGCCGATCCCCGACGCGACGGTGCGCCTCGCCAACCTGCGCTCGGGTCAGCTCGACTTCATCGAGCGCCTCGCGGCCTCCGACGTGCCGCAGCTGAAGCCCGACAGCCGCTTCAAGGTGGCCAAGATCACCGAGATCGGCTACCAGGGCATCACAATCAACGTCGGCAAGAGCGATCTCGCACAAAAAAATCCGCTGGGCCGCGACGCGCGGGTCCGCGAAGCCTTCGAGCTCGCGCTCGACCGCGACGGCATCGTGCAGGTCGCGATGGACGGCGAAGCCGACGCCGGCAACCAATGGGTCGCTCCGACCAACGCCTACTACGCGAAGAACGTGCCGATCCCGAAGCGCAACGTCGCGCGCGCCAAGGAGCTGCTGCGCGAGGCCGGGGTGACGAATCCGAGCTTTACCCTGATGACCCCGACGACCTCGGACGTGCAGAGAATCGCACAGGTCGTGCAGGCGATGGCCAAGGAGGCGGGATTCGACGTCAAGATCCAGTCGACCGAATTCGCCACCTCGCTCGACATGGCCGACAAAGGCCAGTTCGATGGGTACGTGCTAGCGTGGAGCGGGCGCGCCGATCCCGACGGCAACCTGTTCAGCTTCTACGGCTGCAAGCAGCCGCTCAACTACAGCGGCTATTGCAAGCCCGAGCTCGACGAGCTGTTGAATCGATCGCGCACGACGCTCGATCCGCCCGAGCGCAAAAAGATCTTCGGAGAGATCGCCGCGATCGTGCTCAAGGACCGCCCGATCGTCTACCTGTTTCATCGCCACTGGCTGTGGGCGCATACGGCGAAATTGACCGGGCTGCGGATGATCCCCGACGGCCTGGTGCGGGTGCAGGGACTGAAGATGAACTAGGGATCAGGCGCCGGGTTGCATTCGATTCGCCTGCCATTTCGCTCGTACCTGAAAATGTAACCTGACGCGATGCTCAACTATCTGGTCCAGCGCCTGGCGACGCTGGTTCCCACGCTGTTCTTCGTCTCGATCCTCATCTTCGGCCTGCAGCAGCTGCTGCCCGGCGACCCGGCGCTGATCCTCGCCGGCGAGGAGCGCGATCCGACGGTGATCGCCCATCTGCACGAAAGGCTGCATCTCGACAAGCCGCTTCCTGTCCGCTACCTGTACTGGGCGGGCGGCGTGCTCAAGGGCGATCTGGGCGAATCGGTGCGCATCCAGAAGCCGGTGCGGGAGCTGATCTTCGAAAAGCTCCCAGTCACGCTCGAGCTCGCCGCGCTGGCGATCGTCATCGCGCTGTCGATCGGCCTCACCGCCGGCATCGTTGCCGCCGTCGCCCGGGACACCGTTTGGGACTATGCCGCCAACATCTTCGCCCTCTGGGGGTTGTCGACGCCCAATTTCTGGCTGGGCATCATGCTGATCCTTTTCTTCTCGGTCACGCTGGGCTGGCTGCCGGCATCGGGCTATGTGAGCCCGTTCGAGGATCTGAAGGCCAACCTCGCGTCGATGATCATGCCGGCGTTCGTCCTGGGCAACGCGATCGCCGCGGTGCTGATGCGCCACACGCGAAGTGCGATGCTGCAGGTGCTCAATTCCGACTATGTCCGCACCGCGCGCGCCAAGGGACTCGACGAGCGCGTCGTCGTACTAAAGCATGCGCTGCGCAACGCGCTGATCCCGGTCATCACGCTGGGCGCGCTGGAATTCGGCACGCTGCTTTCCGGCGCGGTTCTGACCGAGCAGGTGTTCACGATACCCGGATTCGGCAAGCTGATCGTCGACGCGGTGTTCAATCGCGATTACGCGGTCGTGCAAGGAGTCGTGCTGTTCACGGCCACCGCGTACATCGTGCTGAACCTGCTGGCCGATCTCGCGTATTTCGCGGTCAATCCGCGCTTGCGTGGCTAAAAGCGATGGCCACGATCGCCGCCGACTTGCCGGTCTACCGCGAATTGACGCCGAGGCAGCGCGTGCTGCGGCGCTTCGTGCGCCGCCGCGGCGCGCTGGTCGGACTGGCTGTCGTCGTGTTTTTCGTCCTGCTCGCGCTGTTCGCCCCGTGGATCGCGCCGCACGACCCGCTGCAGGCGAGCTGGAGCGCGGTGCGCAAGGCGCCGAGCGCGATGTATATCTTCGGCACCGACGAGATCGGCCGCGACGTCGCATCCCGGGTGATCTGGGGCGCGCGCGCATCGTTGCTGGCGGGGCTCGTGTCGGTCAGCATCGCGCTTGCGCTCGGCGTGCCTGTCGGCTTGCTCGCCGGCTATGCCGGCGGATGGGGCGACGGACTGATCTCGCGTATCACCGACGCGATGCTCGCCTGCCCGTTCCTGATCCTCGCGATCGCGCTGGCGGCGTTTCTCGGGCCCAGCCTGACCAACGCGATGATCGCGATCGGCATCTCGGCGACGCCGGTGTTCATCCGGCTGACGCGCGCGCAGGTGCTTTCGGTCAAGGTCGAGGACTACGTCGAGGCGGCGCGCGCGATCGGCAACTCGCATCTGCGCATTGCGTTGCGGCATATCCTGCCCAATGTCGTTGCGCCGCTGATCGTGCAATCGACCTTGGCGATCGCCGCGGCCGTCATCGCCGAGGCAAGCCTGTCGTTCCTGGGGCTGGGCCAGCAGCCGCCAGCGCCGTCGTGGGGCAGCATGCTCAACACCGCGAAGAACTACATCGACAACGCGCCGTGGATGGCGATCTGGCCCGGGCTGTCGATCTTCCTGCTGGTGCTGTCGTTCAACCTGCTCGGCGACGGACTGCGCGACGCATTGGACCCGAGGCACAAGTGAGCGCCTGCAGTCTATGGGCAACGCCGCGCGCCCGCGCTATGATCGAATAGCCGATCCAAAGGAGACGACGATGAAGCTCAAAGGGTCCTGTCACTGCGGTGCGGTCACGTTCAGCGTCGACTCGCATACGCCGCAGCCGTACATGCGCTGCTATTGCTCGATCTGCCGCAAGACTGCCGGCGGCGGCGGTTATGCGATCAATATCATGGGCGACACCAGGACGCTGAAGGTGCGCGGTACCAAGAACATCGCCGTCTACCGCGCGCGCTTCAGGGAGGCCGGCGCGAAGAAGCCGACGCTGTCGAAGGCACGGCGCCATTTCTGCGCCAAGTGCGCGAGCGCGCTCTGGGTCTGGGATCCGCGCTGGGCGGAATCGGTCTATCCGTTCGCCTCGGCGATCGACACGCCGTTGCCCAAGCCGCCCGAGGACGTCTCGATCATGCTCGACTACGCGGCGCCGTGGTCGGACGTCCCGAACGGCCGCAACCACAAGCATTTTCGCGAATACCCGAACGAGTCGATCGTCGACTGGCACAAGAAGCACGGGTTCGAAGCCCGCTAGGGCCGCCGCACACCGCCGCTTACCGCGAGCCTACCCGCGCGCCGGGTCTTTTTCGGGCAGCACGTCGCAGGCCCAGTCGCTTTTCTTCCAGTTCGGAATCGGGGTCGCGCTGCCCGGCTTTGGCACATAGCTCGAGCGCTCGACCAGCTTGTACTGGTGAATGTAGCGGGGGCAGTTCGGAAAAACCTGCGTCACCGCGACGCGCACGATGAACTGGGCCTCCGGATAATGGGCGAGCAGCGCATCGTTCTCGGAAATCCTCGCTTCGCCCGACAGCCGCATCCGCCGCGGGCGCTCGAAGTCGATGAACAGTATCCCGATCTTGCGGCTTTGCGCGATGTTGCCCATCGACAGGAACATGCCGTTGCCGTCGTAGTTAGGAAACGCGAGCGTGCGGGGGTCGACGACGCGAACGAATCCCGGCGCGCCGCCTTTGTACGAGCAGCTCGGCTGGCCGCTTTGATCGACGGTCGCGAGGAAGAACATGTCGGCCGCCTCGATGAATGCGCGATCGGCGTCGCCGATGTGATCGACCACCAGCCGCTGCTCGATCCGGTCGGCCAGCCGCCGCGTGTCGAAGCGGTCCTGCAGCGTCCGGCTTGCCTGGTGATAAAAATCGCCCATCGCGCCCTCGATATCAGCTCTTGGGCGCCGGGTGAATGTTGTCCACCCAGTGCACCTGCTCCGGATTCGGCTCGACGGCGGGAATGTCGAGATTGACCACGACCGGCACCTGGCCGCTGCGCACCAGCACGCACGACAGCGGCGCATCGTCGCTGGCGTTGATCTCCTGGTGCGGCACGTACGGCGGCACATAGATGAAGTCGCCGGGTCCGGCCTCGGCGGTGAACTCGAGCCGGTCGCCCCATTTCATCCGCGCCCTTCCGCTGACGACGTAAATGACGCTTTCGACCGGGCCGTGATGATGGGCGCCGGTCTTGGCTTTGGGATGGATGACGACGGTACCCGCCCAGAGCTTTTCAGCGCCGGCACGCGCCGTGGTGATCGCCGCCGCGCGATTCATGCCCGGCGTTTGCGGCGTGTTCACGTCGAGCTCGTCGGCGTGCACGACTCGGACGCCATGCAGGCGCCATTTGGATTCGCCCTGCGCGGGCATCGGGACCTCCTTCGCTGACCTTGCACGGGCATTATGGGCGGCGGCGGGCGCAATGAAAAGCGGCCGTCCCCGCGAATCGTTCGCCGGCAACCGGCGCTGCTACAATTCCGGTCCCGAACCTTGAGGAGACGACCATGGCTCTATCGATGTACCAGGCTAGCGTGCCCGTATTCGTCAAGATGCTGACCAATCTCAAAGGCGTCCTGCAAAAAGCCAGTGCGTACGCGCAGGCGCGCAAGGTCGACGAGGCCGTGCTGGTCAACGCGCGCCTATACCCGGACATGCTGCCGCTGGCCAAGCAGGTCCAGATCGCCAGCGACTTCGCGCGCGGCACCGCCGCCCGGCTGGCCGGCGCCGAGCCGCCGTCGTACGAAGACAACGAAAAGACCTTGACCGAGCTGGTGGCCCGGATCGACCGCACGATCGAATTCCTGCGCACCAAGAAGGCGGCGGAGATCGACGGCTCGGAAGGCCGCGAAATCGTGCGGCCCGTCCGTGGCGAACCGCACAAGTTCAGCGGGGTCAATTACCTGCTTCAGTACGCGCTGCCGAATTTCTTTTTCCACGCGACGACCGCCTACGCCATCCTGCGTCACAACGGCGTCGAAGTCGGCAAGCTGGACTATATCGGCAAGATGGACTGACTTGGCGCTTCGCGCCGCGTGAGGCGTAGGCATGCTGCTGGGTACGCTGGTCAGCGTTTGCGCGGTCGCAGGATTGCTGTTCCTGCTGCTGGCGGTCAAGCGCCTGCGGCATCGGCGTCTCGGTGCCTGCGCGATGCACGGAACCTCGGCACTGGTGATGTTCCTGGCGG
>DATASF010000086.1:0-5976 GCA_036269335.1 Casimicrobiaceae bacterium | reverse complement strand
GCTGCTGCCTTCGCGCTTCAGCGCGTTGGTCGTCGCCCTCGATCGCCGCGGGGAAACGCTGGCCGTCTTGCGGTTGCCTGCGGCATTGGCCAGCGCCGCGCCGCGTCGGGTCTTCGCCGGCGCCTTGTCCTTGGCGGGCGGCTTGAGCGCGACCCCGGCGCGGCGCGCCTTCGACAGGCCGATCGCGATCGCCTGCTTCGCTGACCTGGCCCCGTGCTTGCCTTCGCGCACGTGCTCCATCTCTTCGCGGACGAACTCGCCGGCCTGCGTGCTCGGCGCCTTTCCTTCGCGCTTGTCTTCGGCCGCGCGTTGCAGTGTTTTCAGTTCAGGCATCGGTTTCTCCTTCGCATCGAATCGGGATCGAGTAAAGCTTACAAGCGGCAGCAATAGTTGCCGGGCGACGTGAGCACCGCCACTCCCCAGGTCGCGGCGGTTCAGCCGCGCTTGCAGGCGGAGTGGCCGCAGCCGCAGCCATCCTGCGACGCCGACTTGCTCCCGGCGTTCTGCTCGCAGTACTGCGAGCAGTACTTCTTGCCGGGAGCGACGTCGCACATGCATCCCGGGTGCGCGCACTTGCTGTAGCTGGTCGATCCCATCGAACTCTGCATCTGCGCCATCGCTGGTCTCCTGTAAAAAGCGCGCAACTACGCTCGCCTTGAACGGCGGCAGCAAAAAGCGTTCCGGGTATCGCTTCCATGCTCGCCTGCGGTGCCGGCCGGAGCGGAGCACCGGCTTAGGCGATGGCACTGCTGGCCGCGGCCCTAGTGGACGCGCTCGAGCTTGTAGACGAAATGCTTGGTGTCGCCGAAAAAGGACCAGCGGAAATACTTCTCGTGGTAGTAGAGCTTGACCTTCGCGTTGACCGCGATCGCGTCGTCGATGTCCTTGCGCACCGCGTCATCGCCGTCGCGCACGCTGAAGTCCCACAGCCGCGTCGCCGTGCCCAGCGTCGGATCCTGCTGCAGAAAGCCGAAGTCCAGCGTCCCTTCCCAAGTCTTGAACACATAGCCGGAGCGCGACAGCTTGATCACCTGACCGACGCGGTAGCCGTCGCTGTAGTCGGCGCCAAAGGCGATCCAGGCCGCGCCGATGGCAAGGGCGACCAAGACGACGAGGGCAATGAGCTTTTTCATCCGCGGGAAAGAAGAGCCGGCCAAGTGTAGCCCGGATACCCGGCCCGAAGATACGCGGGGCCCAAGGCTACAATGATCGTCTGTTCGACCTTCGAGTTCACCAGCGATGCCTAACGCCGTTCCCGCCGTCATGCAGTACGTCGTCGCCCGCGAGCCGGGGCCGCCCGAGGTCCTGACCCTCGCCGAGACGGCGACCCCCGTGCCGAAGCCTGGAGAGGTGCTGATCGAAGTGGCGTACGCCGGCATCAATCGCCCCGACTGCATCCAGCGCGCCGGACACTATCCGCCGCCGCCCGATGCATCGCCCATCATCGGACTGGAGGTCGCCGGCGCCGTCGTCGCACTGGGCGAGGGCGTGACCGAACGCCGGATCGGCGATCAGGTTTGCGCGCTGACACCCGGCGGCGGCTACGCCGAGTATTGCGCGACGCCGGCGGCGTGGTGCCTGCCCTATCCCGAAGGCCTTTCGGCGCTCGAAGCGGCGAGCCTGCCGGAGAACTACTTCACCGTCTGGAACAACCTGTTCGACCGCGTTCATCTGAAGTCGGGCGAAACCGTGCTGATCCACGGCGGCTCGGGCGGCATCGGGCTGGCGGCGATCCAGCTCGCGCACGCGTTCGGCGCCATCACGCTCACGACCGTCGGCAGCGACGACAAGGCGACGTTCTGCAAGACGATGGGCGCCGACCATGCGATCAACTATCGGCAGCAGGACTTTGTCGCCGAAGTCGCCGCGATCACCGCCAAGCGCGGTGTCGACGTGATCCTCGATATCGTCGGCGGCGATTACATCGAGAAGAATCTGAAAAGCCTGGCGCTGGAGGGCAGGATGGCGATCATCGCGTTCCTGCAGGGCAGCAAGGTCACCATCGACTGGCGTCACATCATGATGAAGCGGCTGACCGTCACCGGATCGACCCTGCGCGCGAGTCCGGCGGCACGGAAGGCGGCGCTGGCGCGCTCGATGCGCGAGAAGGTCTGGCCGCTGTTCGCCGAGCGCAAGTTGAAGCCGGTGATTCATCGCGTCTTTCCGCTGGCCGAAGCTGCGGCCGGACACCGGCTGATGGAATCCAGCGCTCACATCGGCAAGATCATGCTGGCCGTGCGAGCGTGATGCCGGCGGGCGCGTCGGCGCCGCGCCGGCGCGAACATCCTCCGACGAGTCAGTAGGTCGCGCGTCCGCCGGACAGGTCGAACACCGCGCCGGTGGAGAACGAGCAGTCGGCGGTGCACAGCCAGGCAACCAGCGCCGCGATTTCGTCGACCGTCCCGAAGCGGCCCAGCGGAATCTTCGACAGCATGAAATCGATGTGCTGCTGCGTCATCTGGTCGAAGATCGCCGTCTTGACCGCCGCAGGGGTCACGCAATTGACGCGCACGCCGGACTTGGCGAGCTCCTTGCCCAGCGACTTGGTCAGGCCGATGACCGCCGCCTTCGACGCGCTGTAGGCGCTGGCGTTGGGATTGCCTTCCTTGCCCGCCACCGAGGCGACGTTGACGATGCGTCCGTAGTTTTGCGCGAGCATCACCGGAACGATCGCCCGGTTGCAGTAGAAAACGCCGTTCAGGTTGACATCGATGACCTGGCGCCAGGCATCGGCCGGATACTCCCAGGTCGTCGTGTTGGGGCCGGTGATTCCGGCCGAGCAGACGAGGGCGTCGATGCGCCCGAGCGCCGCCGCCGTCGCCCACGCCGCGCTCGCGACACCCTCGGAGTCGCAGACGTCGACCTTGCGGACATCGATGCCCTGCCCCAGCGTCGCGGCGGCTTGCTCCAGCGCGCTCGCGTCGCGGTCCCACAGGCTCACTCTGCCGCCGCTCGCCAGCAGCCGCTGCGCGACCGCGAGGCCGATGCCGGTCGCGCCGCCGGTCACGACCGCGACCTGGCCGTCGAAGTCCAGTCGATTCATGGCGCCCGCGTCCCGCTCGTCGATCTCTTAGCTATCGTAGCACGCAGCACGAGTGCCGCCACGCGCTGCAGCGGCGCTGCGACGGCGAACGCGGCGACCGCTCGACGATTCCTACATTCAAATCGGACGACCGCTGATACCGCGAGCGCCGCAGCAAGCCGATAGTGGATCGGGTCGACAACGCATCGGCCAGCGTCGCTGCGCCGGTGTAGTCATCGACCGTTTCAACGACAGACGAGGAGATAGTGATGGAAGAAGGCCAACTGCGATCCGCCCCGTACAACCCGAAGATCGAAAGTGCCGCGCAGCAGGCGCACCAGAACGTCGATCGCGTCGCCGACAAGGCCGTGTCCGGCGTCGGACGGGTGATGGACTCGGCGCACCGCGCAGTCAACACGACCGCGGATAAGGCGGCGTCCGCCGCGGAGTGGGCGAGCAAAGTTCCGGAGAAAGCCCGCCGTGCGCAAGGCGCGATGACCGAGGCGGCATGCAATACCATCCGGGAGCGGCCGCTGACGACGGTATTCAGCGCGCTCGCGGCAGGTTACGTGCTCGGACGCATCGCTCGCTGGTAGCGCTTGCAAGCCGCGCGCCCCGGCGCGGCGAGGGCTGGAGCGACGGCGCTGCGCGTGCGGCGCCGTGCACTTTACGCGCGCTGCGCGGGCCGGTGCAATACCCCGGCGGCGTCGACGGCCAGGTACGCGACCCCCTCGCGGGCAAGAAAAGCCTCGGCCTCGTCCTCGAGCAGCATCGCGATCGTCGCGCAGCTTCCGGCAAGCACGCACAGCGGCGCGATCACGCTGATCGATTGCCAGCGCGTCACCGGAAGTCCCGAGCGGGCGTCGATGATGTGGCAATAGCGGCGGCCGCCGGCGTCGAAAAAACGCTGGTAATCGCCGCTGGTCGCCACCGCTCCGCCGTCGATTTCCACCGTGGCCATCACGGCGTCCGGTTCACGCGGATGCGAAATGCCCACGCGCCACGGCGATCCGTCCCGTTGCTGGCCGGCGGCGCGAACGTCGCCACCGAGATTGGCGAGCGCGTGCGCCGCGCCGCTCTCATGGCAGATTGTCGCCATCCTGTCGGCCGCGTATTCCTTGCCGATGCCGCCGAAATCGATCTCCATGCCGCGTCGTGGCAGGCGCACGCTCCCGGGGCTCCATTCGACCGAAGGCCAGTCGATCAGCGCCGTCGCTGCCGCGATTTCGGCCTGGTCGGGCAGCCGAGGCGGTGCACGGCGAAAATCCCAGACGCGGCGAAGCACGCCCGAGGTGATGTCGAAGCGCCCGGCGCTCAGGCGGTGGCAGCGGCCGGCGTACCCCAGCAGGGCGTACGTCTCGGCATCGATCGCGACCGCCGCGCCGCCCGCGGCGCGATTGATCCGCGAAGTCACGCTGTCGTCGCGATAGCGCGAATACTTGGCCTCGATCCGCCGCACGTCGGCTATCGCGGTTTCGGCCAGCGTGCGCGCGCCGGTCTCGTCGTCGTGCCAGATCTGCAGCTCGTTCGGCGAGGCCATCGCGTCGAAGCTGAAGCGGAATAGCGGCATCGCGTAACTATGCCCGAGACCGCAAGTCGCGGTCGATTCGCGCCGCCTTAGAAGGTCTTGCTGATGCCCGTCTGGATCCAGCGCGCCGACAACGGCTCGAGCCCCGGGCTGCCCCCGCCGGGACGCCAGTCGGAGCGCTGGCGATAGAACTCGACTCTGAGGTCGATCTTCCAGCCCTCGGGCAGCAACTTCGCGATCGTGACTCCCGGGTTCAGGGCGCCGAACGCCGACAGCCGGGTGTCGGCCGTGTACGGCTGGCCGAACGAAAATCCCTGCGGGAACGGCGGGTCGAAATAGAAATCCGCGGCGGCCTGCGTGTAATAGCGCAAGCTCGGCTTGACCGACCAGCCGCCGGCAAGCGGCTGGTGCCACGCCGCCTCGACCGTATGCGAATCGCTGCCGAACGAATCGCGCGCGTAACGATAAGACAGCGACAACGCCGCGTCGTACCGCTGCAGGTGCTGGTTGTATCGCGTGAGCCAGGCGAGGAGGCGCCTGCTGTCCGGACGGGTGTCCAGCGTCTTGTACGGATCGGAATAGTAGCCATGCCCTGACGACCAGGTCAGGTTCGACTGGACGATCGCCTGAGGCGACAGCGCCTGGGTTACGCCGAGCAACAGGTCAACGGTGCGCCGGTGCTTGCCTTCGGCGACACCGTTCGTGCTGTTGATGTCGTCGCTCGCGCCGCCGATTCCGAACGCGTAGGTACGGTTGCGATCGTCGCTCGATGCGCGCAGATCCAGCGACAGCGCGCGGGAAAGATAATCGCGTTCGGACGAAACCGCGGCCCCGACGCCGACCGCGGCGCCGTCGAAATAGCGGGTCAGCTTGATGTCGCCCGCGGTACGATAGTCGGTCACGCCGCCCTTGCCCGACGCGCCGGAAAGCGTGTTGTGGTACAGCGGCGACGCGCCCGATATGCCGTCGTAGACCAGCGAGCCTTCGGCCGCGAACGAATCGGAGAGCGGGGTGCGCAGATACAGCGAAGGGCTGTGCACGTGAATCCGGTCGCCGCGCGGCTGCCAGTCGCGGTAGTCGACATACTTCAGCGCGACAAGTCCCTCCTCCGGCGCGGTCTGAGCCAGCGCCGACGCGGGCATGACGCCAGGGAGCGCTAGCGCGGCCGCAAGAAGCGCGCCGGCGGAACCCGCCGGCCCGCTTGCGCGTGGCCCGGTATGCTCGTCCTCAGTTGCAGCCACAGCCACCGCCGCCGACGCCATAGCCTCCACTCCCCGCTTCCTTGCTGGTGTAGATGTGATCGGCGAGGCGGGCATCGATCGGATCGGGGTCGAATTGCATCTCCGGCTTCGCGAGCTGCGCTTTTTCCCACGGTTTCGGCGGCTGCATGGTCGCGCAGCCGGACAGCAGCACCATCGTCGCGACG
>DATASF010000085.1:0-13235 GCA_036269335.1 Casimicrobiaceae bacterium | reverse complement strand
GAAGCGGTACTGGACGCCGATCGTGACCTGGTCCGAGTCGGGAAGGACGCCTACGCTGCTTGCCTCGCCGGCAAACCGGCCGAACCGCGCGTACTCGACGCGCAGGCCCAGCGATTGGCTGAGCGTGTAGCGCAGGCCGACACCGTAATTGACGCCGTCGCGAACCCGCCTTGGATCGCCCGGGACTAGCGAAGCGCCGGTGAACAGCGGCCGCGAATCGCTTTGCGCGTAACCGAGGCGTCCGTACAAGGAAAAGCTGTGGAGGAATTCCCAGCTGGTATAGACGTCGGCGTTCCAGGCTCGCGCCGAGGTGTCGACCAGCCCCAAGCCCACCCCCGCCGGGCGGTCGGAGCCCGGCTTGAGCGCGTACTGGTCGCGACTGTTGAAAGCGGCCTCGACCGAAATATCGCTTTTCCAGCGGTAGCCGCCGAACAGAAGCCTCTGCTGCGAAGCATCGTCGGCCACCGGTCCCACAAAGCGGTTCCAGACAAGGGCCGGACCGCCCAAAGTCAAGCCGGTGGCATCGGCGCCCCCTTGGCGCAGCGAGACACCGCCGTAGAAGCCGTCCTGGGCATACAGCGGCAGCGCGGCGCTGATCAGCGCCGCACCGAGTGTTACTGTAAGTAGCTGCTTTTTCATATGTTTCTTACCGTTGTCCCGCCCTTCTACAGGCGCGGTCCACCGGGATGTCCACAGCTTCAACTTACCTTTCGGGCAACCTGGTGTCAATTCGCACCGCGCCAGTCGGGCCCGCGGAGCCCGTCCGGTGTTGCAGGTTCGCCAAAGGCCGGATATGGGGCTCTCCCGGCGGCCCGGTTGGCCGTTCGACGGCCGGCGCCTGCATCTAGTTCCGGGCGGCCGGGGCCGGCGCCCGGCAGGCGACGATAAAGTCCGCGATCCCCGCCACGTCGCCGATGTCGAATTGCGGCAAGGGCGCGACCAGGGCCGCGTCGGTGGCAATCGCGACGATGTGCGGGTCGTCCGGATGCAGCAGCGGCTTGCCGACGCTTGCGCGGTAGACCTCGAGCTTGGGGATCGCCGCGGTCTTGAAGCCTTCGACCAGCACCAGATCGCAAGGCGAAAGGCGCTGCACGGCCTGCGCCAGCGACAGCTCGGGCGCGCCGCGCAATTCGTGCATCTGAGCCCAGCGCACCGCCGACGACACCAACACTTCCTGACATCCTGCGGCGCGGTGGCGATACGAATCCTTGCCGGGCTGGTCGATATCGAATTCGTGATGCGCGTGCTTGATCAGCGAGACCGTCAGACCGAGCGCACCGAAGCGCGGGATCAACTGCTCGATCAGCGTCGTCTTGCCGCTGCCGGACCAGCCGGCGAATCCGAACACTCGCATGACATTCCCAAATTCCTTGCAGCGCTGTCTTGTACTGGAGTTCGTTGGCGCGGGCAAGGATTATTGCCACGGCACAGCCGGGAGCCCGACGTCGGCGGCGAGCCCCGCGTGCACGATCGCGCCGCCCCAGACCTGCAGTCCGGCGCGCAAGCCTGCATCCGCGCGAAGCGCATCCGCGACGCCGCGATCGGCCAGCAGCCGCACGCAGGGGAATGCGGCTTGCGCCAGCGCCAGCGTCGCCGTGCGCGCGACCAGCGCCGGCATGTTCGCCACGCCGTAGTGCAGGACGCCTTCGGCGACGAAGGTCGGCGCCGAAATCGAGGTCATGCGCGAGGTCTCGCCGATGCCGCCGTGATCGATGCCGACGTCGATGAACACCGACCGGGGGCGCATCGCTCGCAGCGTCGCGCGCGACACGAGCTTCGGCGACAGGCGGCCGGGCTCCAGCACCGCGCCGATCAGCACGTCGGCTTCCGCGATCGCCGCCGCCAGGGTTTTGGGTTCGCCCAGCGCCGTCGACAGCCGCGCTCCGAAGCCTTCGCAGCGCGCGCGCAGCAGGTCGAGCCGCCTCCATGTGCGTGCGAAGACGCTTACCGTTGCTCCCAGCGCGAGCGCGACCTGCGCGGATTCGCTGCCGACGTTTCCGGCGCCGACGATGACGATGTGCGCCGGAGCGACGGCGTCGACGCCGGGCAGCAGCACGCCGGGGCCGCCGCTGTCGTTCATCAGCAGCGATGCGGCGACCAGCGGTGCCAGCCGCCCTGCGATGCGCGACATCGGCATGAGCAGCGGGAGCCCGCCATGGCCGTCGCCGACGGTCTCATAGCCGATGAGACCGATGCGCGCCGCGAGGACCGCGTCGAGCAGCTCGCGATCGCGAGCCAGCTGCGCGAATCCCATGACCGTCGTCGAAGCCTTGAGCAACGGAATCTCTTCCCGTTGCAGCTCCTTGACCTTGACGACCAACGGACAATCGAAAGCGTCCGCCGGATCCGCGGCTGCGCGCGCACCCGCGGCGATATACGCCGCGTCGGTGAATCCGACGCGCTCGCCGGCGCCGCGCTCGACCACGACCTCGTGGCCCGCGCCCGCCAGAGAGAGCGCGCCTTCGGGTGTAAGAGCCACGCGGCATTCGCCGTCCTTGCGCTCGCGCGGGACGCCGATGCGCATGGATCCGGCCCGTCAGTGCAGGCGGCGGCTCAAGACCGCGCTGATGAATTCACCCTTGGCATGCGTATAGTCGTTCGAGCTTTCGACTCCGGACTGGAGGATCGCGCGTTTCTTTGCCTGGTAGGCATCGCGCAGCGCCGGATCGGCGCGAAGGACATCGCGAAAGTGATACAGCGACTGCGCCTCGTCCGAGTCGGCGGCGACGACGTGCATGTGCAGCCGGTAGACATGACCCCGGTGCTCGATCGCACCGACGCGCATCGGCCGGTCGGCGGGGAATGGATGGCCGGTGCGCTGCGGCTGAAAACCGAGCGCATCGATGGTGTCGCGCATCGCGTCCAGCCTGCCGTCGGGATAAAGCGCGACCAGATCGATGATGCCCTTGCCGGCGCATCCGGGGATCGCGGTGCTGCCGATATGGTCGATGCGCGCCCAGGGCGCGGCGGCTCCGACCAATTCGATGACGCGCTCCGCGACGTCGGGAGCGCTTGCGTCGTATTCGACGTACACAGGCGGCAGGATCGCGTACGGCAGTATCGGCGACATCGCGGGCGCTCGGCTGCTTTTCCTGCGGGCGATTGTAACCTTTATACTCCCGTTGTCCGTCGCTGCGGTTGCGGCGGTGCGGCAATCCGGCCGCGGCCGAGAGTGCAGGAGGTCGTCAATGACCGCTTTATCGTCGGTGGCGCCGCTGGCGGGCACGGTGGCCGACGCCATCGAGAACATCATCGCCAGCATTCCGGCGACGCGCACGGCGGAAAGCAGCGAGCCGGGAAGCGCGGCTCGTGTGCTGGCGCGCAAGTCGGCGACGCGGGCGGCGGCGCTGTCGGGAGCACTCGCGCTTCCGCCGGGCGTGTTCGGCATGTTGACGGTCCTGCCCGACCTCATCGCCATATGGCGTATCCAGGCGCAGATGGTTTCGGATATCGCGGGCTTGTACGGCAAGCAGGTCGAGTTGACGCGGGCCCACATGGTGTACTGCCTGTTCCGGCACGCGACCAGCCAGGTGGCCCGCGACGTGGTCGTGCGCGCCGGCGAGAGGCTTGTCATCCGGCAGGTGTCGGGCGGCGCGCTGAAAAGCGTACTGACCAGCGTGGGCATGTCGGTAACGCAACGCGTCGCGGGCACCGCGGCGAGCCGCTGGTTGCCGGTGATCGGAGCGGCCGCGGTTGCCGGGTACGCTTATTACGACACGCTGCAGGTTGCGAAGACCGCGATCAGCCTGCTCGAGACGACCGATATGACGGTCCGCGCCTGAAAGGCGAAGTCGCGCAATCGCCAGGGCGCGTGCGAAGCCCGATCAACGATGAAACGCGCGGCCCAGCGCCTTGCCCAGGTCTTCGACCACCGTGCCGACGGCGCCACCCGCCACCTGCGCCACCCCCGACGTCCGGCCGAGCGCGACCTCACAGGGGCCGGCCCCTGCGCGCGACAGCAGCGACTCGCCGAGGATCGACAAGCCCCCGGTGTAGGCCGCCGCGCTGATACGGGCGATGGTCGCGGCCGTGGCCACCGAGTCGATCGCCACCGCGGGCGAGGTGAACGGCCCGCGGAAGCGCACGAGGTCGGCAACTTGCGGGATGTCCAGCGGCACGCCTTGCCGGATCTGCGGCCGGATCGCGAGGTCCAATGTCTGCGTACGGAAGTCCAGCTTCCCGCTGGCGCTGGCGCCGAATTTCTGGGTTTCGACCCCAATGCTACGCTCGATCTCGGCGACGCCGTTTTGCAACGGCAGCCGGATCACCGCGCACTGCAGCTCGGTCGACGGATCGACATTGTGGAAAGGGTTGATCGCGGCGCCGAGCTTGTTCAGCGGTGAATCGAGATCGATCCTGGTGTTTACCAAGGTCGCCGGACCGACCAGCGCCGTGACCGTCCCGGTCATCGTGCTTTCCCATTGCCTGGGCGTGCTGCCGGTGGCGGCGATATCGATGCGGACATCGGTCTTGCCGCCGCGCACCTCGCGCCGGGTGCCGATGGCCGCCAGCAGCGCACCGAGGTCCATGCCCTTCATCTGCGCATGCACCGCCAGCGCAGGCGCAGGCTGGTGCGCGGCGTCGAGCGACAGATTGGCGGTGGCCGTGCCGCCGAATGCCGACGCCTGCAGCGCCGGGAGGTCGAGGCGGCCGTCCTGAAGCTTGATCTGCAGCAGCAGATGGCTTAAACGGGTGCCTCCGGCGAGCGCGAGCTCGCCGACGCTGATGTCGCCTTCGGCGTCGATGCCGCGAAGCAATGCGACCGGAATCGGCTCGTTGCCCAGGCCGTACGTTGCCGCTGCCGCATGGGCGGCGACGACCGCTCTTGCCGCGGCTCCCGCAGGCGGCAGATCCGCCAGCGCGAAGCTCGGCGCCGCCAAGCGGAATGTCAGCTTGTTGCGTGGCGCCTGCTGCACGATGGCCGCATCGCCGGTGATCGTGCTCGCGCCCGTCTGCAGCGTCATCGCGTCGAGGCCGATCCTGCCGCCCTCGATGCTCATCTTCGTCTTTACCGAGGCCTTCTGCCCGTTGACCTCGCCCTGCAGCGTCACCGGATACGGCCAGCGCCGCTGCAACAGCGCATCCAGCGGTCCCAGGTCACCCTCGACCGAGACGGCAATGTCGTCCACCTTGCCGCGGAACTGGGCGCTGATCGGCGACTGCGGGTCGCGCGCATGCAGCGACAGGGTCTCGATGGCGATGTTGGTCACCTTGCCGGTGGCGCCATCGCGGTACGTCATCGTGCCGTTGCTGATCGACAGATCTCCGAAGGCAAGCCCGCTCGGCGCACGCGCCGCCCCGCCGCCCTGTCCCGGCGCGCTGGCGATCTGCCAGTTGCCGTTGCCCTTGGCGTCGGTCTCCAGAGAAATGGTCGGCTCGATCAGCGCGAAGCGAACCACGTCGACGCGGCGCCGGAGCAGCGGCAGCAGCGCCACCTGCGCCTCGATGCGCTTGGCGGTCAGCATCTGCGGCGACGCACCCCACGTTGCATTGCCGAGCGCCACGTCGTCGATCACCAGCTTGGGCTCGAGCGAGAGCTTGAGCTCGGCGCCGCCGCGGATCGTCAGCTCGCGACCGGTGGCATCGCGAACGTGCTGCTGGATCGGGCCGATCAGATCGTTGGCGTCGAACTTGCGCAGCGTAACGCCGGCCACGACGATCACCAGGAACAGCAATCCTCCGAAACCCGCGAGCATTCGCCAGAACAGACGCATGCAGCGATTGTAGCGCGGCTTGGCCGCTGCGAGGCGTCGTCGCGGCCCGACAACAAGGCCTGGCGGCCCCTAGCGCAAGGTCGCGTTGAATTTTTCGAGTGCGGCCGCGCCGGGAATGAGCTCTCCGGCGCCGAGCTGATTCAGCGGCGTTTCGACGGTGTTCAGCGCGCCATGCAGATCGCTGGCGTCGGGGTCGAGGTAAAGCAGGCCGGTGACGATTTCCCCGTCGGCGTGGCGCCGCTGCAGGTAATCCATCGCCGCGATCCTGTCCCCAGGATCGTAGTCTTCGTGCAGCTTGCGCAGGCGCAGGACCGAGCCGTCGTGCTGGTTGACTTCGCGCAGGGAACCGGGTGCGTAGTCGGCCGTGATTTCGGCGTGCTGCGGCATGAAATCCAGCCGGTTGACCGATTCGTTGTGCTCGCGCACGAAATCGTAGCTCTTGGTCGACCCGGCGTGATTGTTGAACGCGACGCACGGGCTGATCACGTCGAGAAACGCTGCTCCCCGGTGCTGCACCGCGGCTTTGATCAGCGGCGTCAGCTGCGTCTTGTCCCCGGAAAAGCTGCGCGCGACAAAGCTCGCACCGAGCTGCAGCGCCATCATGATCATGTCGATCGGCTCGTCGTTGTTGATCGCGCCGCGTTTGCTCTTCGACCCTTTGTCCGCGGTGGCCGAGAACTGCCCCTTGGTCAATCCGTACACGCCGTTGTTCTCGACGATGTAGACCATGTTGACGCCGCGGCGCATCGAGTGCGCGAACTGGCCGAGCCCGATCGAGGCCGAATCCCCGTCCCCGGATACACCCAGGTAGATCAGGTCGCGGTTGGCGAGGTTGGCACCGGTCAGCACCGACGGCATGCGACCGTGCACGCTGTTGAAGCCGTGCGAATTGCCGAGAAAATAGGTCGGTGTCTTCGACGAGCATCCGATGCCGGAAAGCTTGGCCACCTTGTGCGGCGCGACGTCGAGCTCGAAAAAGGCTTGGATGATGGCGGCCGAGATCGAGTCGTGGCCGCATCCGGCGCACAAGGTCGACACCGTCCCTTCGTAGTCGCGGTGGGTGTAGCCGAGCTTGTTCTTCGGCAGGTCGGGATGGTGGAGCCTGGGCTTGGCCAGATAGGTCATACGTCCTCTGTCATGCGGAAACCGCCGTGCGCCGGTCGCGGCGGATTCACGGCGCCACCTTGCGCAGCGGCGTCACGTTGAACATGGCCAGCTTTTCGGCTATTTCGCTGCCGATGAACCGGGCCGTGATCGGCGTACCGTCGTAATGCAGCACCGGCATCAGCCGGGCCGGATCGACGACCAGCTCGTTGACCAGCAGCGACTTCAGCTGTGCGTCGCGGTTCTGCTCGACGACGAAGACCTGCTCGTGCGCCGCGATGAAGTCGGCGATGCTGTCATGAAACGGGAAGGCGCGCACGCGCAGCGCATCGAGGTGGATTCCCTGGGTCGCGAGCGCCGCCAGCGCTTCGTCGATCGCCGGCGAGGTCGAGCCGTAGTAGATGACGCCGAAGCGGGTCGCGTGGAGCGCGTCGCGCCGCAGCGGCTCGGGGACGAGGCTCTTCGCGGTCTCGAACTTGCGCAGCAGGCGCTCCATGTTGTCGACGTAGGTCGCCCCGTCCTCGCTGTAGCGCGCGTATCTGTCCTTGGTCGTGCCGCGGGTGAAGTACGATCCCCGCTTCGGATGCGTTCCCGGATAGGTCCGATACGGAATGCCGTCGCCGTCGACGTCGAGATAACGGCCGAATTCCCTGCCTGCTTCGAGCATCTCGTAGCTCATCACCTTGCCGCGGTCGTGCGTGCGCGCATCGTCCCAGGCGAGCGGCTCGCACAGCCAGTCCTGCATGCCGATGTCCAGGTCCAGCATGACGAAAATCGGCGTCTGCAGGCGGTCGGCGAGGTCGAACGATCGCGCGGCGAATTCGAACGCTTCCTTCGGATCTTCGGGGAAGAGCAGCACGTGCTTGGTGTCGCCGTGCGAAGCGTAGGCGCACGAGAGCACGTCGGCCTGCTGCGTCCGCGTCGGCATGCCCGTCGACGGGCTGCCGCGCTGAACATCGAAGATCACCGACGGTATTTCGGCGAAATAGGCGAGCCCGATGAATTCCTGCATAAGCGAAATGCCCGGACCCGACGTGCAGGTGAACGCCCGGGCGCCGTTCCAGCCCGCGCCGATCACGATGCCGATCGAGGCGAGCTCGTCCTCGGCCTGCACGATCGCGTACCGGGCCTTGCCGCTGGCGGCATCGGTGCGAAACTTGCGGCAATGACGCGCGAACGCTTCGGCCATTGAGGACGAGGGCGTGATCGGATACCAAGCGGCCACCGTCGCCCCGCCGTACACGGCGCCCAGCGCCGCGGCGCTGTTGCCTTCGATGAAAATGCGCTCGCCGACGGCGTTGGCGCGCCGGACCCTGATGCCCAGCGGGCAGTCGAGATTGTTGACCGCGTAGCTGCGCCCGACCGTCATCGCGTGCACGTTGGGCTTGAGCAGTGCCTCCTTGCCCTTGTACTGGTCGCCGATCAGGTGCGCGATTTCCTCGGGATCGATCTCGAGCAGCGCCGACAGCGCGCCGACGTAGATGATGTTCTTGAACAGCTGGCGCTGCCGGGCGTCGGAGTATTCGCGGTTGCAGATCTCGGTCAGCGGCACGCCGATGACCGAGATGTCGTCGCGGAACTTCGCTTCCGGCAACGGCTTGGTCGAATCGTAGAACAGGTAGCCGCCTGGCTCGATTTCCTTCAGATCCTGATCCCAGGTCTGCGGATTCATCGCCACCATCATGTCGACGCCGCCGCGCCGGCCGCGCCAGCCCGCCGCATTCACGCGGACTTCGAACCACGTTGGCAGCCCCTGGATATTCGACGGAAAAATATTGCGCGGCGCGACCGGAATGCCCATCCGCAGGATCGCCTTGGCGAACAGCAGGTTCGCCGACGCCGACCCCGAGCCGTTCACGTTGGCGAACTTGACGACGAAGTCGTTGACGGCCTGAATCGGGCCCGTCGAAGCCTTCATTCCGCCGCCCTCGCCACAGGCGCCTTGCGCGCTCCGACCGCGTTCGCATACGGCTGGTGACAGCGGTGGCCGGCTTGCGCGATATCGAAGGCGAACTTCTGCATGTCCCAGGCTCCGGTCGGACAGCGCTCCGCGCAAAGCCCGCAATGCAGGCACACGTCCTCGTCCTTGATCATCACGCGTCCCGTTTTCAGCCCGTTCGCGACATAGAGATCCTGAGTCAGGTTGCGCGAGGGCGCGTTCAGCCGCGTCCGCAGGTCGGTCTCGTCGCCGTCGCCGGTGAAGGTGATGCAGTCCATCGGGCAGATGTCGACACAGGCGTCGCATTCGATGCAGGCCTTCGACGTGAACACCGTCTGCACATCGCAGTTCAGGCAGCGCTGCGCTTCGGCGAACGCCTGCGCCGCGTCGAAGCCCAGCTCGACCTCGACCTTGATGTTCTTCAGCGCAATCGACACGTCCTTCAGCGGCACCTTGAAGCGCTGGTCGTTCGAGATCGAGTTGTCATAGCTCCACTCGTGGATTCCCATCTTCTGCGACATCAGATTGACCAGCGGCGGCGGCCGTATCGCGACGTCCTCGCCGCGGCAAAACTTGTCGATCGAGATCGCCGCGTCGTGGCCGTGCGCGACCGCCCAGATGATGTTCTTCGGCCCGAACGCCGCATCGCCGCCGAAAAAGACCTGCGGCAGCGTCGATTGCAGCGTCTTGGCGTCGAGCACCGGCAGCCCGGACTTGTCGAACGCGACGCCGGCATCTCGCTCGATCCACGGGAAGGCATTTTCCTGCCCGACGGCGATCAGCACGTCGTCGCATTCGAAGTGCACATCGGGCTCACCGGTCGGCACGAGCTGGCGGCGGCCCTCGGCGTCGCGCCTCGCTTCGACTTTCTCGAATACGACGCCGGTCAGCCGTCCGCCTTCGTGGGTGAAGGCCTTCGGCACGTGATAGTTGATGATGGGGATGCCCTCGTGCATCGCGTCTTCCTTTTCCCACGGAGACGCCTTCATTTCGTCGAAGCCCGAGCGCACGATGACCTTGACGTCGGTGCCGCCGAGCCGGCGCGAGCTGCGGCAGCAATCCATCGCGGTGTTGCCGCCGCCCAGCACGATCACGCGCTTGCCGATCTTTTCGACGTGGCCGAACGAAACACTGGACAGCCAGTCGATGCCGATGTGGATGTTGGCCGCCGCCTCGCGGCGCCCGGGCAGATCGAGGTCGCGTCCGCGCGGCGCGCCGCTGCCGACGAACACGGCGTCGTAGCCCTCGCCGAGCAGGCTCTTGAGGCTGTCGATGCGCGATCCGCCGCGAAACTCGATGCCGAGATCGATCACATAGCCGACTTCCTCGTCGATGACCGACTCGGGCAGGCGGAACTTCGGAATCTGGCTGCGGATCATGCCGCCGGCGCGGGCGTCGCCGTCGTACACGACGCACTCGTAGCCGAGCGGCGCGAGATCGCGGGCGACGGTCAGCGAGGCCGGCCCGGCGCCGATCAGCGCGATCCGCTTGCCGTTCTTGCGCTTCGGGGGTTTCGGCAGGCGTTCGCGGATGTCGTCCTTGAGATCGGCGGCGACGCGCTTCAAGCGGCAGATCGCGACCGGCTCGGGCTTGGTCGTGCTGCCGTCGGGCTGTCCTTCCTCGACCCGGCTGCGGCGGCACGCCGGCTCGCACGGACGATCGCAGGTGCGGCCCAGAATGCCGGGAAAGACATTCGATTCCCAGTTGATCATGTACGCGTCGCTGTAGCGGCCCGCCGAGATCAACCGGATGTATTCGGGAACGGGCGTATGGGCGGGACACGCCCATTGGCAATCGACGACTTTGTGGAAGTAGTCGGGGACTGCGATGTCCGTCGGTTTCAAAACGGCTCCTAGGTTCGAATGCATAGACATGCACTCGGATCGGACGTGCGCACGATGATTCGGTTTGTTACGTTTCCGATTGGTCGTGCCGATCTGTGGCCGCCAAGTGGCGCCGATACTACGCCTGTGGGACAGCTAAGAAAAGGCCTTTGCTTTCAACTACAAGCAGTGTGGCTTTTCATGTGGCCTGTAAACAACGGCCCAGCGCCGACGGCAGCGGGATCCCGCGTCAATTCAAACGCGTGCGCCGCTGCGGGTCATGTGCCGGGCAGGTTGTGCACTACCGGGAAGAAAAACTCCTTCCAGGTCACCGGGCGGGTCTTGATCAACCCCGTCTTAAACATGAAATTGGCGAACACCATCGTCGCGTTCGGCGTCGTCGAATAGACGACATTCGGCGCCTTGATCATGGCGACGACCTCGTCGACCGAGTACTTTTCGTGCGTCGCATCGAGGTAAATCTTGGCGGCGAGAGAGGGGTCGCGGGCGATCAGCCCGTTCGCCTCCTCGAGTCCTGCCATGAATGCGGCGATCGTCCCGGGATTCGCGTCGTAGAACTTGCGGGTGCCGAAGACGACGGCATTGCTCGCCGGGCCGCCGAAGACATCGCTCGAGTCGAGCACCAGATGCACACCCGGCGTCCTGAGCTCGGTGAACTGATACGGCGGCGCCGAAAAGTGGCTGTTGACCTCGCTGCTTCCCCCGACCACGGCGATCATCGCGTCGGGATGCCCGAGCTGCACAGTCATCGCATCCAGCTTGTCGCGCGCGTCCTCGCCGTATAGCTTCTCCATCGCCATCTTGAGCACCATCGCCTGGCTCGACACCTTGATCGTCGGCACCGCGATCTTGTCTTTTTCGGTGAAGTCCTTCAGCGTCTTCACCGCCGGATCGCGCGTCACCAGCAGCATCGGAAGGCCTCCGACGCTGGTGAGCCCATTGACCTGCCCCTTGGTCCGCTCCCAAAGGAGCAACAGGTTGGACACGCCGCTGGTCACCAGGTCGACGCTGCCCGAAAGCAGCGCATCGGTCGAGGTGCCGCCGCTATTGAAGGTGATCCAGGTGACCTTCAGATCGCCCAGTCCCGCCGCCTTGGCGTGCTTTTCCACCAGCTTGTTCTGTTCCATGATCACCAAAGGCAGATAGATGATGCTCGGCTGCTTGGTGATGCGCAGTTCGGACACCTCAGCGCCTGCCGGTGCCGCGATTGCAAGCGCGAGACCGACACCGATAACCGATCGCAACCATCGTCCCATCGGAGGCTCTCCTCGAAGTTGTTCTTTTCGTTCCGGCTCGACTTACTTGTCGTCCCGCCGCTCGCGCCACTGCCGGTAGCGGGCGAGCGTCTCCGCATTCGGCGGATATGTGCCGGGCAACGCACGGCCCTGCTCGATCTCGCGCAGCACGAACTCTTCCATGACCTCCTGCTCATGCGCGTCGCGCGCGATGTCCACGACGATGCCCTGCGGAATGACGACAACGCCTTCGCCGTCGCCGACGATCACGTCGCCCGGGAACACCGCGACACCGCCGCAGCCGATCGGCACGTTCATGTCGACCGCGTGGTGGCATACCAGATTCAGCGGCGCGCTGCCTCCCGCGCCGTAGACCGGGTAATCCATCGCCGCGATCGCTTCGCTGTCGCGCAGGCAGCCGTCAGTGACCACACCGGCGGCGCCCCGGACCTTGAGCCGCGTCAGGAGGATGTGCCCTCCCGATGCGGCGCGCGTCTCGCGCCGGCAATCGATCACCAGCACCTGGCCGGGAGGAACGGTTTCGATCGCCTTGCGCTGCGGGTGCTCGGGATTCTCGAAGACGCTTATGAGATCGAGGTCTTCTCGCGCCGGAATATTGCGCAAGGTGAAAGCTTCGCCGACCAGATTGTCCGCCGCGGCGCTCATCCTGTGCACGCCCTGGATGAACACGTTGCGCAGTCCCCGCTTGAATAATTGCGTCGTCAGCGTGGCGGTGCTCGCGCGCTTGAGGTATTCCCGGGTTTCGGCCGACAGTGGCATCGAAGCGTCGCTTTTCGAAGACGATGGTCGCAGCAAGGGCGCTATGATAGCGCGGACTCCGACCGGCTCGCCGGCCGCGCTTCAAGCCTTGTTCAGGATCGTCCCATTGCTGGCGATGATGCTCGAATAGAGCCGCGCGCTGTTCTTGGGTGTGCGCTTCTGGGTCTCGAAGTCGACGTGCACGATGCCGAAACGCTTCGAGTAGCCGAGCGACCATTCGAAATTGTCGAGCAGCGACCAGGCGAAATACCCGCGCAGATCGACGCCGGCCTCCATCGCCGCGTGCATCGCGGCAATGTGCTTGCGCATGTAATCGACCCGCAATGGATCGTCGACACGATCGTCCTGCGCGGTCGGCGGGTCGAAAAATGCCGCGCCGTTCTCGGTGATGTAGAGCGGAGGATTTCCGTAACGCTGCTTGACCCAGACCAGGATGTCGGTCATGCCCTGGGGGAAGACTTCCCAGCCGGTTTCGGTGTAGGTGGCCTGCTTCTGGCGCACCGGCGCGGCCCGGAGCGGCCAGGCGTCGCGGTCGAACCGCGTGACGTTGCGTGTGTAGTAGTTGACTCCGACGAAGTCGAGCGGCTGCTTGATCAGCTCGAGATCCGCGGCCGGCCAG
>DATASF010000084.1:0-40090 GCA_036269335.1 Casimicrobiaceae bacterium | reverse complement strand
TACGTCATGGAGGACGGCGCGTCCGCGGAGATTGCCATCGTCGGCAACGAGGGCATTCTCGGGATATCGCTGTTCATGGGCGGTGAAACCACGCCCAGTCGCGCCGTCGTGCAAAGCGCAGGCCACGGCTACCGGTTGAAGGCCCAGTTGCTCAAGGACGAGTTCCAGCGCTTTGGCCCGATGCTCCATTTGCTGCTCCGCTACACGCAGGCGCTGATCACCCAGATGGCGCAGACGGCGGTGTGCAATCGCCATCATTCGGTCGACCAGCAATTGTGCCGTTGGCTGCTGCTCAGCCTCGATCGTCTGGCATCCAACGAGCTTTCGATGACGCAGGAACTGATCGCCAACATGCTGGGCGTTCGTCGGGAGGGCGTGACCGAGGCCGCCGGCAAGCTTCAGGACGCCGGCCTGATCAGTTACCACCGGGGCCGGATCACCGTGCTGGACCGCCCGGGTCTGGAGGCGCGGTCCTGCGAATGCTACCAGGTGGTGAAGACGGAGCTCGATCGCCTGCTGCCCTACGCCGCCAGCTAGCGCTCGAATTCTTTGTCCGGTCGCGGCGCTTGTGTGCGCTACCGAGCAGACCGGAACGCTGCAGCACCGTATTCTCCCCGGTTAGGTGAGCCCCGCGCCGTTTAGCGCTGGCATCGGCATCGCAATTTTGTTCTCCAAGCGCTGACGGGTGGGTCACCGCCTCCCCAGGAGAGCAATTCGGTGTCATCGCCCCAAAACGCCGCCGCAGTGAATCGCTTGCTCGAAGGGCTGCCAAGCAGCAACCGTCGCCGCATGCTCGCCGGTTGTGAACCTGTCGATCTCGCGTTCAACGACGTGCTGTACACGCCGGGCGAGCGCCTGAGCCACGTCTTTTTCCCGACCCGGAGCTTCATCTCGCTGGTCATGCCGATCGGCGGTCCCGCCTCGCTCGAAGTGGGGCTGATCGGAAACGAAGGCATGTTCGGCGTCCCGCTCGCGCTAGGCATCGATGTTTCGCCGGTGCGCGCCGTCGTGCAGGGCGCGGGACCGGCGTTGCGGATGGACGCCGCGCGCTTTGGCCGCGAGCTGCGGGCCAGCCCCGCGCTGCGGCGCCAGATCGATCGGTATATCTTTGTCCACTTGAGCCAGCTGTCGCAGACCGCGGCGTGCACGCGATTCCACGTGGTCGAAGCACGGCTCGCGCGCTGGCTGCTGATGACCCAGGATCGAGCGCACGCGGACGGCTTTCATATCACGCAGCAATTCCTGGCCCTGATGCTCGGCGTTCGTCGAGTCGGCGTCACCAAGGCGGCCAGCTCGCTGCAAAGGCGCAGGCTGATCCATTACAGCCGCGGCAACATCACCGTTCTCGACCGACCCGGCCTGAGGGCGGCTTCCTGCGTTTGCTACCGCGCGGATCGCGAGGCGTACGAGCAGATCCTTGGCTAGTCGACCCTCTCGGCCGCGCATCCGGCTTGCCAAATAAGCTATTGGCGGCGTCGTAGCGCTGCGCACGTCCGGTTGTACAAGACCCGACGAGCCGGCGGCCCGAACGGAACGGAATCGCTTTCCGGCGCTCTATGTCGGCATGAAGACCCGGAGCCTGCTCGTCGGTCTGGCGATGTCGGTGGCATCGGCGGGGGTCTTGGTGGGATCCTTATCCGGCGACGCGACCGGGCCGCCGGCCGGCAAGCGTTCATTCGACGCCGCGCTGGTCGCCCGCGGTGCGCAGCTATCCGCGATCGGCAATTGCGCGACCTGCCATACCCGGCGAGGCGGCCAGTCCTTTGCTGGCGGACTGCCGCTCGCAACACCGTTCGGGGTCATTTATTCCACCAACATCACTCCCGATGTCGATACCGGTATCGGGGCATGGACCGAAGCCGAGTTCCTGCGTGCGATGCACGAAGGTGTCGACCGCACTGGTCGGAATCTGTATCCGGCTTTCCCCTACGACCACTTCGCTCGCGTCACCGACGACGACGTCAGCGCGATTTATGCGTTTATCATGACACGCGAGCCGGTACGTGCGACGGTCCCGGCGAACCGGTTAACCTTTCCGATGAACCTCCGTCCGATACTTTCGGCGTGGAAGGCGTTGTACCTCGACCGGGGCGTCTACCGGCCCGATCCGGGTCGATCCGCCGAATGGAATCGCGGCGCATACTTGGTCGAGGGACTGGGCCATTGCGGCGCGTGCCACACCCCGCGCAATGCATTGGGCGGCGAAAGAAAGGAACTTTACCTCGGCGGCGGTGAAGCGGAAGGATGGCATGCGACCGCGATCAACGCGTCGTCGCCTGCGCCGGTTGGCTGGACCGTCGACCAGTTGACGCGGTATCTCCGTCAGGGCTGGGACGACGAACACGGGCACGCTGCAGGGCCGATGTCGCCGGTCGTGCACGAACTGGCCGAAGTGACCGAGGCGGACGTGCGAGCGATGGCGACGTACCTGGTGGCTATCATGGGCAAAAAGGGAGCTGCCGCGACGCAGACCGTCGCGCCGAGTCCGGACGAATCGCGCGTGCAGAGCGGCGCTGCAATTTTCGTCGGGGCCTGCGCTAGCTGCCACGACGAAGACGGAAGCGCGGTATCGTCGATCCGGACGGTTCCGCTGGCGCAGACCACGTCGATTCACGCACCTGATCCGCGCAACGTATTGCATATCGTGCTCGAAGGCATCTGGCCCGAGCCAGGCGAAAAGGGCGTCCTGATGCCGGGCTTCAAAGGCGCGCTGACCGAAGATCAACTCGCGTCGCTGCTTGCCTATTTAAGGGTCCATTTTGCCCGGAGCCAGCCATGGCCCGATGTCTCGCGGCAGGTGCGGGAGATCGTCCAGCGCCAGGATCGGGACGGCAATGATTGAGCTCAACGTCAACGGCAAGACACACAGCGTCGACGCCGCCCCCGATACGCCGCTGCTCTATGTGCTGCGCGATCATCTGGCGATGAACGGCGCCAAGTTCGGCTGTGGTCTGGGCCAGTGTGGGGCGTGCACGGTGATGGTCGACGGCGAGGCGGTGTTTTCCTGCCTGACGCCGATTGCGGTGCTGGCCGGACGAAAGGTCAAGACGGTCGAAGGACTCGGCACGACCGATAACCCCGGTCCGCTGCAGCGCGCGTTCATCGACGAGCAGGCGGCGCAGTGCGGTTATTGCATCGCCGGAATGATCATGCGCGCGCAGGCGCTGCTGGAAAAAAATCCTTCGCCGTCGGATGCCGAGATACGCCGCCACATGATGCCCAACCTTTGCCGCTGCGGGACGCAGATGCGCATTTTTCGCGCAGTTCGCCGCGCGTCCAAGGCGATGCAGGCGGGCGGCGCTGGCGCCGACAGGGGCCGCGCATGAAACCTTTCGAGGCGGCCCGCAACGCGCTGTCGCGGCGCGAATTTCTGGCGGCAAGCGGCGCGCTGATAGTCGGCTTTTCGCTGGCGTCGTCGCTGCTGGGCGCGCAACAGCCGGCGGCAGGCGCGAAGCTGCCCGGAAGTCTCGATAGCAATCCGATGCTGGACTCGTGGATCCGCATCGGTGCCGATGGCAGCATCACCGTGTTCACCGGCAAGGCCGAGCTGGGGCAGGGTGTCAGGACCGCCTTGATCCAGATCGCCGCCGAACAATTATATGTGCCGCCGCAGCGGATTCGTCTGATCACCGCCGACACCCGGCAAACGCCGGACGAGGGGTACACGGCGGGGAGCAACTCGATGAAGGACAGCGGGACGGCGATCATGAACGCCGCCGCGCAGGTGCGCGAGATCCTGATCGCCAGGGCGTCCGAGCGTCTCGGCGTGGCGGCCGATCGACTCAAGGCGCAGGACGGCGCCATCATCGCCGACGACGGACGTCGGCTCGGCTTCGGCGAACTCGCCGGCAACAGCCTCACCCGGGTGCGCGCCGACGGACAATCGAAGCTCAAGGACCCGGCGACCTATACGGTCGTCGGCAAGGCGATGCCGCGGGTCGATATCCCCGCCAAAGTATCCGGGGGCGCGGCGTACGTTCAGGACCTGCGGCTTCCCGGCATGGTGCACGCGCGCGTCGTGCGGCCGCCGAGCTACGGCGCGCGACTGCGTGAACTGCAAACCTCCGCGGTGGAAAAAATGCCCGGCGTGCTCAAGGTCCTGCGCGACGGCAGCTTCGTCGCCGTCGTCGCCGCATACGAATTCGAGGCCGTACAGGCGATGCGCGCGCTTGCCACGGCCGCTCGCTGGGACGAGCAGGCCACGCTTCCCGATCAGGCCGAGCTTTACTCGTATTTGCAGCGGCTGCCTGCCGACAACATCGTCGACCTCGACACGCAGGCGCCCGCCAGTCCCGGGACGCACAGCCTCGAGGCCAGCTACCGCCGCCCCTACCAGATGCACGGCGCGATCGGACCTTCGTGCGCGGTCGGCCTGTTCAAGGACGGCGCGCTGACCGTATGGACGCACAGCCAGGGCGTCTATCCGCTGCGCAAATCGATCGCCGAAATGCTGCACCTGGCCGAGGATCGCGTGCAATGCATCCACGTCGAGGGTTCCGGCTGCTACGGTCACAACGCGGCGGATGACGCCGCCGCCGACGCCGCGCTGATTGCGCGCGCGTTTCCCGACCGACCGGTCCGCGTGCAATGGATGCGTGAGCAGGAACACCTGTGGGAGCCGTACGGCCCGGCGATGCTGACCAGCGTCAAGGCGGCGCTCGACAGCGCGGGCAACATCGTCGCCTGGGATTACGAAGTGACCAGCAACACGCACAGCATGCGGCCCGGCGGCGCGGGAAATCTTCTGCCGGCATGGCATCTGGAGACGCCGTTTGCGCCGGCGGCGCCGAAGCCGATCCCGCTTCCCGAGGGTGGCGGCGATCGCAACGCGATTCCCTACTACCGGCTGCCCAACGCCAAAGTCGTCCACCGGTTCGTTCCTGCGATGCCGGTTCGCGTCTCGGCGCTGCGCGCGCTGGGCGCGTACATGAATATCTTCTCGATCGAGAGCTTCATCGACGAGCTCGCGCAAGGCGCGGGCGCCGACCCCGTCGATTTTCGCCTTCGCCATCTGGACGACGCGCGCGCACGCGAAGTCATCTCGGTCGCGGCGTCACGTTTCGGCTGGTCTTCGTATGCGAAGGTTCCCGGGCGAGGACGCGGTTTCGCTTTCGCCCGATACAAGAATCTCGGCGCGTATGTCGCGCTGGCGCTCGAGGTCGAGCTCAATCGCGAGACCGGCAGCACGCGCGTCGTGCGCGCCGTCGCCGCGGTCGACAGCGGCCAGGCGGTAAATCCCGATGGTATCCGCAACCAGATCGAGGGCGGCATCATCCAGTCATCGAGCTGGACGCTGCACGAAGCAGTCGAGTTCGACCGGACCGCGATCAGGAGCGCCGATTGGAGCCGGTATCCGATGCTGCGCTTTCCCGAGGTTCCGGACAGCGTCGACGTCCACGTGATCGATCGCCCGGGGGCGGCCTTCCTCGGCACCGGCGAAGCGGCGCAGGGCCCGACGGCCGCCGCGATCGGCAACGCGATCGCCTACGCGACTGGCGCCCGGATCCGCGAATTGCCGTTCGATCGCAAGCGGGTCAAGGCCGCGATCGGCGTCCAGGGCGTCAGCCGGCGCGCCGGCAGCGCTACCGGGACGGATCGCGAGAGCGGCGAAATCACCACGCGTATCGCGATGCGGTAGCGGCGGGCCGCGCTGCCGCGCCCAAAATGCCGATGCGGTAAACTGCCAGCCCTGCCGGCCACGTGCGTCCGCCGCCGGATCGAACAGGAGGAAGCGATGAACAACAGGTACCGAGCGGCTCTTCGCTGGATTGCGGTGGTCACGGCCGCGACCGGCGTAGCGCTATCGGCCGAATCGGCCAGTGCGGCAGGCGAACGCCTGGCCGCGTTCTACAAGAACCAGGTCGATCCGCATTTCGCGCTGGTCCGCGCCGGCGTCGAGGCCGCGGCGAAAGACATGGGCGCCGGCCCGGTCACGCATTACGCGCCGACCCGTCCGAACAATCTCGCCGAGCAGCTTTCCGAGATCGAGGACGTCACCGTCAAGAAGCCGGACGCCATCCTGTTCATGGCGGTCGATCCGCGCGGCGTCGTGCCGGCGATCGAAAAGGTCAACGCCGCGGGCATCCCGCTGGTCAATTACAACGATCGCGTTCGCGGCGGCAAGTTCGTAAGCTACGTCGCCGCGGACGATTACAACCTCGGTCTCGACGCCGGCCGGTATCTGCTCAAGGCGCTCGGCGGCAAGGGCAACGTCGTGATCATCGAAGGCGTCAAGGGGGCGACCACCAGCGACGACCGCGTGCGCGGCTTCAACAAGGCGCTGGAAGAAAACCCGGGCGTCAAATTGCTCGCTTCGCAGCCGGCCAATTACCAGCGGCTGCAGGCCTTGCAGGTGATGGAAAATTTGATCCAGTCGAATCCTTCGATCGACGGCGTGATGGCCGCCGCCGACGTGATGGCGTTCGGCGCAATCGAAGCGCTGGAGGCTGCGGGCAAGAAATCGACCAGGGTCGTCGGCATCGGTGGCGTGCCGGAATCGATCGAGGCGATCAAGGCGGGAAGATTGCTCGCCACCGCGGAATTCAACGGCTACAAGATGGGATGTCTCGCCACGATGGCGGCGGTGCGGAGCCTGCGCAAGGAACCCGTGCCCGACACCATCGTGATCAAGGGTATCGTGATCGACAAGACGACGACCGGTCCGTTCGAGGTTCCGGCGGAAAAACGAACCTGCCCGAAATGGGAGGATTACGCGAAATAGCGATTGCGCGGTGACGCACAGCGCCACACGACGCGTGTTGGTTTCGCGAGGAGGAGTAGATGGCCGGCAATGACAGCACCGGCATCGCGCAGCGCATCGCAGCGGTGCATCCGCGGCCGGATCAGGAGCGCTACATGCCATATGCGCCGGCGGTTCGCGTCGCCGGACCGGCCGACATACTTTTCATCTCGGGATCGACCTCGTCGCCGCTCTACCACCAACATCCGCACGTCGCCGACGAGCATCGCCATCCGATCGACATCGAATCGCAGACGCGGCGCGCGATGGAGGGCATCAAGCTGGTGCTCGACGACCAGGGCCTCACCTGGCGGCACGTCGTGAAGGTCACCAAATATCTGACCGACATGCGCGACATGGACGGCATGGTTGAGGTGCTCGCCGAATATTTCGGCGACTGGAAGCCGGCGAGTACCACGATCTGCATCAATTCGCTGTCCACGCCCGGTGCGCGGGTCGAGCTCGACATGATCGCCGTGCGTCCGCTGGGCTGATCAACGCCGTCGCACGTGACCCGCGACGATCACGACGGCGACGGCTCCGGGGAGCCCGCGGCGCCGGCTCCGCTGCTGGCGTTGCGCAACGTCAGCAAGACCTTTCCCGGCGTGCGTGCGCTCGACGACGTGAGCCTAGAGCTTCACGCCGGCGAGGTGCACATGCTGCTCGGCGAAAACGGCGCGGGCAAGTCGTCGCTGATCAAGGTGCTGTACGGCGCGTACCGTGCCGACGCCGGAACGATCCTCTACGAGGGGAAGCCGGTCGAGATCGCGCGGCCCGCCGACGCGCGGCGCCTCGGCATCGCCGTGATCTTTCAGGAATTCTCGCTCGTTCCGTTTCTCGATCTCGCGCAAAACATTTTTCTCGGACGCGAGCCGCGGCGGCCGCTGACGCGCCTGATCGATCACGCGCGCATGCATCGCGAGGCGCGCGCCGTGCTGGACTCGCTCGGGCTCGATTACGACACGCGGGCGCTGGCGGCCGAGCTCGGGGTCGCGCAGCAGCAGATGGTCGAGATTGCCAAGGCGCTGTCGCAGCGCGCCCGCATACTGGTGATGGACGAGCCGACCGCGGCGCTGTCCGAGCGCGAGTCCAACGCGCTGTTTGCGCTGATCCGTCAGCTTCGCGCTTCCGGTGTCGCAATCGTCTACATCTCGCACCGGATGCAGGAGGTCTTCGAATTGGGCGACCGGGTGACGGTGTTGCGCGACGGGCGACGCGTCGCGACCTTGGCCGCGGGCGAGGCGACGCCCGACCAACTGATCGGCATGATGGTCGGACGCGCCGTCGGCGCGGTGTACAAACGCCGGCAGTACGGCACGGCGGGCAGGATTGTGCTCGACGTGCGCGGATTGACGACCGCGACCGGCGTGCGCGATGTCGACCTGAACGTGCGCGAAGGCGAGAT
This sequence comes from Casimicrobiaceae bacterium, assembly GCA_036269335.1. Classification (GTDB taxonomy): domain Bacteria; phylum Pseudomonadota; class Gammaproteobacteria; order Burkholderiales; family Casimicrobiaceae; genus PALSA-1003. The sequence goes on along the minus strand of DATASF010000084.1, from coordinate 31,946 downwards.
CGTCGGCTTGTCCGGCTTGGTCGGTGCCGGACGAACCGAGGTCGCGCGCGCAGTGTTCGGCGCCGACGCCATCGTGGCCGGCGATGTCCGCATCTTGGGTGCGATCGCCGAAGGCGGACCCGAACGCATCGCCGCGCGCGGCGTCGCGCTCATCCCGGAGAACCGCAAGCTCGAAGGCCTCGCGCTCAAGCGCTCGGTGCAGGACAACCTGCTGGTCGCAAGTCTATGGAAGCTTTTTCCGCGCGGCTGGTATCGCGCGGGAGCGGCGTACCAGCATGCGCGCGCGCTGATCGACCGGTTGCGTGTAACCCCGGCCGCGCCGCGGCGCCTGGCGCGCGTGCTCTCCGGTGGCAACCAGCAGAAGGTCGTCATCGGCAAATGGCTGGCCGCGGGTTGCCGGCTCTTTTTGTTCGACGAGCCGACGCGCGGCATCGACATCGGCGCCAAGAGCGAGATCTTCGCGCTGATCGAGGACCTGGTCGAACGCGGTGCCGCCGTCCTGCTGATCAGCTCGGAGCTCGCCGAGATCGTCCACGTCTGCGACCGCGCGTACGTGATGCGCGCCGGCAGGATCGGCGGCGAGCTCGGAAGGGCAGAGCTCTCGGAGGAGAACATCCTCCGGCTGGCGATGCACGAGGCCCGACGCTGATGTCCGATGCTTCGCGGTCGGTCCGGAGGCATGCGCGCCCGTTGCCGGCGATCCTGCCGATCGGATTGCTGCTGGTGGCGGGCGCGCTTATAGCCGTCCACGGCTTCGCCTCGGCGCGCAACCTCGCCAACCTCGGACTGCAGGCGTCTATCCTGCTGATGCTGGCGATGCCGATGACCCTGATCATCATGAGCGAGGGACTCGACCTCTCCGCCGGCGCGGTATTGAGCCTGTGCAGCGTAGTGATGGCCGAAATGCTGGCGGGAGGACACGGCATCGCGAGCGCGTTGGCGGCGTCGATCGCGGTCGGACTGGCTTTCGGGATCGCCAATGGCACGATGGTCTCGTTGCTGGCTTTGCCTCCGTTCGTCGTCACTTTGGGAACGCTCGGCATCGCCGAAGGCGCTTCGCTCGTACTGACCGAGGGCAACGCCGTATCGGGACTCGGATCGGGCATATCGACTCTGTATGCGCTGGATGTCTTCGGCGTGCCGTTCCCGGTGCTGGTCGCTGTGGCAACGTGGCTGGTCACGTATGTGCTGCTTCATTACACGCGCTTTGGCACCTACGTTTTCGCGATCGGCGGCAATCGCGATGCGCTGGTGCTGGCCGGCGCGCCGGCGTGGGCGTACCACATCGCGATCTACGCGTTCGGCGGACTGGCGTCGGGCGTGGCGGCGCTGCTATTGACCGGCCGCATGAACGCCGCGCATCCGACGGTGGCGATCGGCATGGAGTTCGACGCCATCGCCGCGGTCGTCCTCGGCGGCACGTCGTTCGAGCGCGGCGACGGCCGACTGCTCGGGACGGTGCTGGGTGTCGCCACGATCACCGTGCTGCGCAACGCGCTCGACCTGCTGGGTATCGAGTCGTCGCTGCAGGTCGTGTCGATCGGCGCGCTGATCCTGCTGGTGATCGTCATCGACAGCCTGCGCAAGAGTCGTCGCGTGCAAGCCGCATGACGCAGAGCCTCTCCGGTGCGCTGCGCCTGCGCGGGCAATGGCGGCATCGCCTGGCCGGCGACGCCGGGACGCTGGCGCTGCGCGCGGCGCTGATCGTGCTGATCGGACTGTCGCTCGCGCTGGCCAGCGACGCTTTCCTGTCCACGGCCAATGTGCTCAACGTCCTCCGCCAGGCGAGCCTGATTTTCCTGCTCGCAGCCGGACTGACGCTGGTCATCCTCTGCGGTGGCTTCGATCTGTCGGTGGCGGCGAACCTGACCTTGTCGGCCTGCCTCGCCGCCGGCGTGATCAAGTCGGGTCTCCCGCCGTGGCTCGGCGTGGCGACTGCGCTCGCATGCGGCACGGCGGCGGGCGCGCTGAACGGACTCGCCGTAACGCTGTTGCGCCTGCCGCCGTTTCTTGCGACGTACGCGATGCTCTGGATCCTGCAGGGTCTCGCGTTTCATTACATGGGCGGACAGGAGATCTTCGGTTTCCCACCGGGTTTTCGCGCGCTCGGCACCGGTTTCCTGCTCGGCGTGCCGGTGCCGGTGTATCTGATGACCGCGGTGCTGATCGTCGCGACGGTGTTCCTGCGCTCGACCAATGTCGGACAGGAGATCTACGCGATCGGCGCCAATCCCGAGGCCGCACGGCTGTCGGGCATCCCGGTACGGCGCAGGCAGATGCTGGTCTACATGCTGAGCGGACTGATGTCGGGTCTCGCCGCCATCGTCTTCCTGGCGCGGGTCAATGCCGCCGATTCGGGTATGGGCGAGCCGCTGCTGCTGCCGGTGATCGCGGCCGTGCTCATCGGCGGCACCTCGCTGTTCGGCGGCGTCGGCAGCGTGCTCGGCACGATGCTCGGCGCGATCATTCTGGCGCTGGTCATCAACGGGATGAACCTGCTCGACATTCGCGCGCAGTGGCAGCCGCTGGTCGTCGGCGTGGTGCTGCTCGCCGCGGTCATGGTCGACCTGGTCGGTCGCGGTCGGCGCGAGCGCATCGGCTAGCGAAGCGCGGACGGCCCTTGTACTTCAGGCCAGTCCGTCGCTGACCGGCACGTTCTCCGGGTCGAGATCGATGCCGGAAGCGCGTGCCTGCAGCACGATCAGTTTGGCGAAGTCCTCGTCGCCCAAGCCCAGCCCGATCAGCGCCTGCACCTGGTCGCGGGTGATCGACGCTAGTGGCATCGGCACGTCGAACTCGCGCCCGGCGTGCAAGCCGAGATCGAGATCCTTGCGCAGCAGCGCCGGCGTGAACGTGACCTTGAAATCGAGGTTGACCAGCGCCGGGGTCTTGTAGCGCGTGAACGTCGAGCCCATCACGCTCTGATTGATGAACTCGAGAAAGGCGTGGCGCGGCACGCCGGCTTTTTGCGCGAGTATCGTGATCTCGGCAAGCGACTGGATCACGACGCCGAGGAAGACGTTGTGGCAGATCTTGACGATGCGCGCGAGCTCGCCTTCGCCGACGTAGCTCGCCGCCGGCGCGATCATGGAGAGGTAAGGCAGCGCCAGCTCGTACGCCGCGCGCGGGCCGGAGCAGACGAACGACAGCCGTCCCGCCTCGATCACCTTGGCGTTGCCCGAGACCGGTGCCGCGAGTAGCTCGATACCGCGGGCGGCGAGCAGCGCACGGAGCTCGGCCGAGCCCTCGAGCGATATCGACGAGCATTCGACGACCAGGCGCGTTCGCGGGGCGCCTGCGGACAAAAGGCCGCCGGGCCCCGCGATCACCTCGCGCACGTCGTCCCAGGTCGACACCATGACGAATACGATGTCGCAGTCGGCGAGATCGGAAAGCGCCGATGCGATTTTCGCGCCTTGCCTGGCCAGCGGCTCGGCCTTGGCGCGGGTGCGGTTCCATACGGTCAGATCGGCGCCCTGTTTCGCCAGCCGAGCCGCCATCGCATAACCCATGCGTCCGACGCCGATCCAGCCGATGCGTGTATTCCCGGCCATCGCGAGTCGACTCTAGGCGTCCATGCCGAACGGCATGTCCATCGCGAACAGCCAGCGACCGTCCGGCTGCCTGCGCGCGACTTCGACCGCATTCCCGTTCATTGTCGTCGGCTTGCCGTCGGGTCCGGTCATCGCGAGCGTCCACTTGTTGGCCAGCAAGGCGATGTCGGCGGTCTGCGCGACGAGCTTGCCCGCCGTCTTGATCGTCGGCTTGGCAGCGAGGAATCCCGCCAGCGCTTCGCGTATCGCCGCGGCGCCGGTGACGACCTTGCCAGGCGAGGGCATCAATGCGGCCTGCGGCTCGTACAACGCCACCAGCGCATCGATGTCGCCGGCGTTCAGCGCCTGCTCGAACAGGCGGTCGAGCTCGACCGGGTTGTCCTTGACCATCGGTTCTTCTCCTCAGTAGGGATTGGCGATCGGCAGCTCTTCGGCCGGATAGAGCGAGATGATCTTCGGCCCGCCGGGCGTCAGGATCACTTCCTCCTCGATGCGCGCGGCCGAAATGCCGTCGCTGGCCGGGCAATAGGTTTCGACGGCGAAGACCATGCCGACCTTGAGCTCGATCGGCTCCTTCAGCGAATTGAGCCGCGAGATCAGCGGTCTCTCATGCAGGCCCAGGCCGAGGCCGTGACAGAAGTTGAGACCGAAGGCTTCCATCTCGCTGGAAAAGCCGATGTCGCCGGCCTTGGGCAGCGCGCGCGCGATCTTGTCGGTGGTCACACCCGGCTTCAACGCCGCGATCGCCTTGTCCATCCATTCGCGCGCCTTGCGGTACGCGGTGCGCTGCGCCGATGTTGCCCGGCCGACATTGAACGTGCGGTAATAGCAGGTGCGATAGCCGATGAATGACTGGATGATGTCGAAGAACGCCTGGTCGCCGGGACGGATCAGCCGGTCCGTGAAGTTGTGCGGATGCGGGCTGCAGCGCTCGCCGGAAATCGAATTGATCGCTTCGACGCAGTCGCTACCCATGCCGTAAAGGCGCGCGGTGGCCAGCGCGACGATCTCGCTCTCCCTCACTCCGGGCTTCAGCGCCTCGGCGATGTCCTGGTAGACGCCGTCGACCATCGCGGCGGCCATGTTGAGCAGGGTCAGCTCGTCGATGTTCTTGACCTCGCGCGCCTGGAGCAAGGTCTGCTGGCCGTCGCGCACCTCGATGCCCAGCTTCTGCAGCTCGAACAGCATCGCAGGCTCGACGACATCGAGACCCAGCGGCATGTTGCCCACACCTTCGGCATCGAGCAGCGATTTGATTTCGCGCGCGGCATCGCGAAAGAGCGTGATGTCCGCGCCGGTCGCGCCGCGCAACCCGAGCAGCCCCGCGCGGCAGTGGTCATGCCGCAGCCATGGCGCGTGCATCCTGTGGTGCTTGGCCGCCGATCCGAAATCCCAGATGTACGGATCGCCGTTGCCGGTGAGCAGCGCGTAGCGCGTCAGCTTGTCGCGCGCCCATTCGCCGATGACGGTGCTGGTGATGTATCGGATGTTGTGCTGGTCGAAGCACAGCAGCGCGCCGAGGCCCGATCCGGCCAGCGCCGCGCGCGTGCGCGCGAGTCGGTAGTCGTGCAGCCGGCGGAAATTGATCCTTTCCTCGAAGTCGACCTGCGTATGTCCGGGCGCCTGCAACGGGCGGTCCCAGCGATAGGAGGGATCGATGTCGTCGGGCCGGATGATCTTCGGGTCGCTGCGTTTTTTCTGGGCCATGCGGTGGCGTCTTCCAGTCGTTGTCAGCGGGGGAAAGCCTTGTCGTAGAACCTGAGGTCGACATAGCGCGCCGGGTCGCTCAGGACCTTCGCCGGCGTCGCGTACTTGCTGCGCAGCGCGAGCACCGTGCCGATCCCGCCCAGATTGGGCCGCGCATCCCGGTAGATTCCGCCCGGCTGCGCCAGCAAGAGATCGTACGACTGCCGCGCCAGCTCCGGCGTCATGTCGCGGATATTGGCGACCAGCAGCGCCTCGACGATCTCGCGGTTGGCAGGCTGGTAGAGCCAATCGACGCCGGCGCGGTACGCCTTCAGGAAGCCGATCACCGCTGCCTCGTGCGCCTCTGCCCACGAGCGCCGGACGAAGCCGGCGGTGCCCTGGTAAGGACCGAGCAGGTCCGCGCCGGCGAGAATGCGGTAGCCGCGGTTCTGCGCCAGCAACTCGAACGGCGTGCGCAGCAAGGTCGCGTCGTGCTTGCCGGCCAGGAGCTCGGCGTAGCGGTTCGACGTCGCGCCGGCGCGCACGTAGTTGACATCGCTTTCGGCGAGGCCGTTTTTCGCGACCAGCTCGCGCAGCACGAACGCTGCGCCGGTGGTCAATGCGTCGACCGACAGCGTCTTGCCCTTCAGATCGCCGAACGACTTGACACCGGGAGCAGCCACCACCGACAGGAACCCGCCGTCGCCGCCGAGGATCGCCACCAAGTCGGGGGGCTCGGCGATTTTGACCTCGCCCTGGCCTTCCTGGTAAGCGATCAGGTTGTCCATCAGCGCCAGCGCGATGTCCTGCCTGCCGTCGAACAGCGAAGCGATCAGGAAGCCGGAGCCCGGCGTATAGCTCAACTGCACCGAGACACCGTTCGCTTCGAAAAATCCCTGGCGCTGCGCCGCCCAGACCGGCAGATTCCAGCCGCCGTCGAAGCTGATGACGCCGACGCCGCTGCGCGTCATCAGCCGCCGTCGAAGCTGATGACGCGCAGCGGCGTCGGCGTTCGCGCCGGCGTCTGTGCGGAGGCGGTTCCGGCGATCGCACACAACAGCGCCAACCAGGCCACGACCAGGCGAATCTTCATGGGCATTTTGTTGCTGCGGCGTTTTCCAGGGAAGGGAGCGCGCGTGCGGCAGTCGGACGATAACTTAGGATCGCCGTCGCGCTCAAGGTCCGGCGTCGCGGTCGGGCGGCCCGGTCCAATGCACGACGTGGGTGCCATGATCGGACGTCGCGGGCTGCGGCGCGGGCACCACCGGCGTGCCCAGATAGAGGAATCCGACGATCGCATCGCCCGCATGGAGACCCAAGGCCCCCTTGACGTCGTCGTCGTAGGCGGCGTTGCCGGTGCGCCAGAAGCCGCCGAAGCCCAGCGCATGCGCGGCCACCAGGATATTCTGCGCGGCCGCGCCCGCCGCGACGATCTGCTCGACGGCAGGCACGCTCTTGTGCTCGCGCAGCCGCGCACCGACTACGACGATCAGCGGCGCGCGCAGCGGCTTGCCGCGCTCCTTGTCTATCGCCGACTCGGGCAGCTCCGGCTCGCGCTTGCGCAGCGCCTCGGCCAGCACGTCGCCGAACGAGTTGCGTGCATCGCCCGCGATGACGATGAAGCGCCAGGGCTTCAGCTTGCCATGGTCCGGCGCTCGTGCCGCGGCACGCAGCATCGCCGCGAGCGCCCCTGCGTCCGGCGCCGGCCCGGTCAGGGCGAGCGGGCTGGCCCGCGTGGTCAAGGCTTCGATCGCATCCAAGGTCAGGCAGTCGTCCAGAACGGGTTTGTCATCATCGCGGTGCAGCAGGCGCAAAGGGTCGCTGGTCTCGATCGCAGAGCACGCTTGGGTTGGCGCAAGGAAAATCGAGACTGTTGTAGCATAACCGATCGGCCCGGCAATCGGGATTTGCCGCTGTCGACTCAAGCGCGCCGCGGGCTGCCGGCGTCCGGAGGTCGCGCTTGAACCGGACGTCTTTGCCCACATCTAACCGGCTACAAGAGACCACAATGCCACCGCGAAGCCCAACCGACCTGATGTGGGCGCAAGCCTTTGACCTGATCGAGCAGGCCGAACGCATCCACCGGCAATTTTTCCGCCTCTCCGCGTCGGCTCGGCCGCACGCGGTCTGGGAGCCGCCGGTCGACGTATTCGAGGACGAGCGCGAGGTGATCATCGTCGTCGCACTGCCCGGAGTGCCGCCGGACCGGGTCGAGGTGAGCACCGAGGCGGCCACGCTGGTCGTGCGCGCCGAGTGTCCGCTGCCGTTCGCCGGATCGCGGCGCGCGGTGCGACGCCTCGAGATTCCCTACGGCCACTTCGAGCGGAGGATTCCGCTGCCCGATGCGCGCCTCGAGGCGGGCACACGCGAATCCAGCGACGGCTTGCTGATTGTGAGACTGCGCAAAACAGCCTACACGGGACCATTGTGACCGAACCGAGCAAAAGCGAATCCAACCCGGCCAGCGCCGACGCGACCGCGCGGGCCGAAGCACTAGCGCCTGAGGGCAAGCGCCAGGGCGAGGCTGTGTCGCGCCCGCTGCCCGACGACGCGCTGATCATCGTCCCGGTGCGCAACGTCGTCCTGTTCCCCGGCATGGTGGTGCCGCTCCTGGTCGACCGCGAGCGGTCGCGGGCCGCGGTGCAGGAAGCGGTGCGGCTGCAGCGGCCGCTCGGCATCCTGCTGCAGAGCAGGCGCGACGCCGACCAGCCCGGACCCGACGACCTGCACTGGGTGGGCACGACGGCGACGGTGCTGCGCTACGTCACCGCCCCCGATGGCTCGCACCATGTCATCTGCCAGGGCGTACAGCGCTTTCGTGCGCTGCAGTTTCTCGACGGCTATCCGATGCTGGCTGCGCAGGTGCAACTAATCGACGAGCCCGCGCAAACCGACATCGACATCGAGGGCCGCGCACTCAATCTGAAGGAGCGGGCGATCGAGATCCTGCGCCTCTTGCCACAGGTGCCCGAGGAAATGGTCGCGGCGCTGCAAGGCGTCGAGGGCCCGGCGCGGCTCGCCGACTTCATCTCCGGACTGATGGACGTCGGTGTCGAGGAAAAGCAGGCGCTGCTGGAGACCTTCGATCTTAAGGCGCGGCTGGACAAGCTGCTCGATCTGCTGACCCACCGCATCGAAGTGCTCAAAGTCTCGCGCGAAATCGACGAGCGCACCAAGGCGTCGATCGACGACCGGAACCGCGAGCACCTGCTGCGCGAGCAGATGCGCACGATCCAGAAGGAGCTCGGCGACGGCGACCAGACGGCGAGCGAGATCGCCGAATTGGACAAGGCCATCACCGAAGCGAAAATGCCCGAGGAGGTGGAAAAGCAGGCGCGCAAGGAATTGAAGCGCCTCGAGCGCATGCCCGAAGGCGCCGGCGAGTACTCGATGGTGCGCACCTACCTGGACTGGCTGATCGAGCTCCCCTGGGCGGCCGACAACGAAGATACGATAGACATCGCCGGGGCGCGGCGCATTCTCGACGAGGATCACTACGGCCTCGAGAAGGTCAAGAAGCGCATCCTCGAGTATCTCGCGGTGCGCAAGCTCAATCCGTCGGGGAAGAGCCCGATCCTGTGCTTCGTCGGCCCGCCGGGTGTCGGCAAGACTTCGCTCGGCCAGAGCATCGCCAAGGCGACGGCGCGCAAGTTCGTGCGCGTGAGCCTCGGCGGCGTGCACGACGAGGCGGAGATTCGCGGCCACAGGCGAACCTACATCGGCTCGCTGCCGGGCAATATCATCCAGAGCCTGCGCAAGGCCGGCACGCGCAATTGCGTGCTGATGTTGGACGAGGTCGACAAGCTCGGCGCCGGCGGTTTTCACGGCGACCCGGCTTCCGCGTTGCTCGAGGTGCTCGATCCGGAGCAGAACTCGACGTTCCGCGACAACTATCTCGGCGTCCCGTTCGACCTGTCCGGCGTCATGTTCATCTGCACGGCGAACGTCCTCGACACCATACCGGGGCCGTTGCGCGACCGGATGGAAGTTATCCAGCTGCCCGGCTACACCGCGCAGGAAAAGCTGCAGATCGCGCGCCGGTATCTGGTCGCGCGCCAGCTCGCAGCCACCGGTCTCAAGCCCGAGCAATGCCAGATCAGCGACGAGGCGCTGTCGACGATCATCGACGACTACACGCGCGAGGCGGGCGTGCGCAACCTCGAGCGTGAAATCGGCCGGGTGTTCCGCAGCGTCGCGGTGCGAATCGCCGAGGGCAGCGCGCAGCAGGTGACGGTGGGCCCGGCCGATCTGCCGGCGATTCTCGGTCCGCGCATATTCGAGGCCGAAGTCGCGATGCGCAAGCCGATCCCCGGTGTCGCGACCGGTCTCGCGTGGACGCCGGTCGGCGGCGACATCCTGTTCATCGAAGCGGCGCGCATGCCCGGCGCGGGCAAGCTGATCCTGACCGGGCAGCTGGGCGAAGTGATGAAGGAAAGCGCGCAGGCGGCGCTGTCGCTGGTCAAGGCGCGCGCCGAGAGCCTGGGCATCGCGCCGGAGATGATCGAGAAATCGGACATCCACGTGCACGTTCCGGCCGGCGCGACGCCGAAGGACGGTCCGAGCGCGGGCGTGGCGATGTTCGTCGCGCTGGTGTCGTTGCTGACCGCACGCGCGGTGCGCACCGACGTGGCGATGACCGGCGAGATCAGCCTGCGTGGCCTGGTGCTGCCGATCGGCGGCGTCAAGGAGAAAGTGCTGGCCGCGTTGCGCGCCGGCATCCGCACCGTGATGCTGCCTTCGCGCAACCGGCGTGACCTCGAGGAGATTCCGGCCGACGCGCGCGCACAGCTCTCCTTCGTGTGGCTGGAAGAAGTCGACGATGCGATCGCAGCGGCGCTCGCGCCATCGCCGTCCGTCCCCGTCCCGGATCGGTCCTAGCAGCGCATCTGCCTCACCGGGATCGCGCCAGCAGCGCGGCACCGCACAGCAGGCACAAGGCGCCAAACACGACAAAGCCCGCGCGGTAGCTGTCGGTGACGGCTGCCAGGAGCGCAAACAGCGGCGGCCCTGACACGACGCCGGCGAAAGTGATGAAGCCGGAGGCTCCGGTGATCGCTCCGGCCTGTCCCGGCGGCGCGTGTCTGGCCACCTGCGACAGCTGGACGCCGTTCCACCCGATCGCGGTGGCGCCGAACAGGGCGGCGACGGCAAGCAGCGCCGCATGCGGCCAGGCCGCGCTGAAATTCGCCGCCGCGAAGGCGCAAGCCGAGGCTGCGACGCCGATCAGGCCCAGCATGCGGCGCGGCGCGATCCAGTGATCTGCGATCGCTCCCCAGACGATCCGCCCGGCGACGCCGCCGACATTCGCGGTCGTCAGCGCCAGCCCCGCGGCGATCAGCGGATAGTCCAGCGCTTCGGTCAGGTAGACGACCAGAAAGCTCATCAGGCACATCTGCATTGCCGCGTAGATGAAGCCGACGACCGCAAGCTCGGCGAGGTGGCGATCCCGCAGCACCAGCCGCAACGGCGCCATCAGCCCCGCGAGCGAAAACGCACGATCGGCGCCGATGACGTCGAGCCGACGTCGTGTCGGCTGCGCGAGAGCGGCGATGAGCACGCCGGATGCGGCGACGCACAGCAGCGCGGGGCGCCAGCCGATGGCGAGGGCCAGCGCCGGCAGCGCGGCGCCCGCCAGTGCGGCCCCGCCGGGCACGCCGGTCTGCTTGATCGAAAACGTGAGCGCGAGCCGATCGGGGCGCGCGGTGCGGGCAAGCAATTCGGAAGAGGCCGGCGTGACGGCGCCGTAGCCCAGGCCGATGATCAGCGGCGCGACGGCCAGCATCGCCGCCGCGCTCGACGGAAGCAACGAGACCATCAGGATGCCGGCGGCGCAGAGCAGCACGCACAGCTGCGACACTCGTATCGCTCCGCGGCGGGCGATGAAGTGACCGGACGCGAGGCTCGCGGTCATCGAGCCGATGTAGAGGAGTCCGACGAAGACGCCGACCAGCTTGGCGGGCACGCCGAAATCGCGCGCGATCTCCGGCGCCAGCACGGCGATCGCCGCACCGCAGAGTGAAGTAAAGACCTGGATCGCCAGCGTCGTGGCCAGTGCGATGGCGGCGGTGCCTGCCGGCGATGGCGCGGCGCGAGGGATGGTCAAGAATCGGCAGCCGGTTCGTTCCGCGGCACATTTTCGCTGCCGCTCTCATTCGGAATTATAGCCGTCAGGGTTCGAGCGGCTCTTGCCGCGCCGGAGTCCCGCGCTGGCCTGGTTTCCGCTGGCCGCTTCCGAAAGCACGGCCGGCGCCGATCTTCGCTATGATGTCGCGACCGGAGCCACGCCCGATGACCGAGCACGAACTTTTGCTGCGCCCGCTGCTCGCGCTAGTCGGCGGCGGCCTGATCGGATTGGAGCGCAGCTTCCACGGGCGCGCGGCCGGACTGCGAACCTATGCGCTGGTGTCGTTTGCCTCGGCGCTGCTCGTCGGCATCGCGCAATTCATGGACTCGGCGCTGCCCGGCGGCAATACCAACGTCGCGCGCGTGATCCAGGGCATCGTCACCGGCATCGGATTTCTCGGCGCAGGGGTCATCGTCAAGGAAGGGTTCACCGTTCGTGGTTTGACGACGGCCGCGTCGGTGTGGGTCGTCTCCGCGATCGGCGTGGCGTTCGGCGCCGGGTTTTTGCTGGAAGGCGCGGCCGCGGTCGTCCTGACGCTGGCGGCGTTGTCGCTGCTGCGCGTCGTCGAGGACAAGCTGCATGTGCAGCTCTATGTGCATTGCCACGTCGCTTTTCGTCGCAAGGAACGGCGCGACGAGGCGTGGCTTCGCGCTTTCGTCAAGGAACACGGCTTCGCGATCACCGATCTCAGCTATCGGCTGGACGGCAGGGCCGACCTGTTCGAATACCAGATGGTCATGTGGTCGCTCGACAAGGACGCGGTGCCGGGCCTCGGACGGGCGCTGCTCGAAGACGAGGCGGTGTCGGATTTCACGATTTCGCCGAGCCGCGATTGAGCGCGAAGGACGCGTCTTGCGCCGGCCGAAGCGTGGGCTGGTATGCTGGTGAGCGATGCAGATCCGGATCCCCGACCCGGCCTACACCGGCTCCGACCGGGTGCGCGCCAACTTCGGTGTGGCGGCGAAGCTCGCGCTCGGGTTCGTCGCGATCCTGTGGGTGATACAGGTGCTCAACGCGGGACTGGATCTCGAATTGCAGCGATTCGGCGTCGCGCCGCGCGAGCTCGCGGGGCTGGCCGGCATATTCGTCGCCCCACTGGTGCATGGCAGCTTCAGCCATCTGATCGCCAACTCGCTGCCCTTGCTGGTCGTCGGAACGGCGATGCTGCATCTGTATCCCGATTCGGCGACCAGGGTGCTGCCGGCGGTCTATCTCGGCTCCGGTATCGCCGTCTGGCTGTTCGCCCGCGGTGGCGTGCACGTCGGGGCCAGCGGATTGATCTACGGTCTGGCCGCCTATGTATTCACGGCCGGCGTGATTCGCCACGACAGGCGCGCGATCGCCGCCTCGCTCCTGGTCGCATTCATCTACGGATCGCTCGCCTGGGGCGTGTTGCCGATCCAGCCCGGCGTTTCATGGGAAACGCACCTTGCCGCCGCGGTGATCGGCGTCGTGCTGGCGATTGCGCTGCGCCGCCTCGACGTCCCGCCGCAGAAGCGCTATGCGTGGGAAGACGAGTCCGGGGACAATCCGGACGAACCGCCCCCCTAGTCGACGCCGTGCCGTCCCGGGGCCGCCAGCATTGATCCGGAGGCAGATATGCCCAATGAACCCGATCCACCGCGCGGCGACCAGCCATGGCTGGAGCGGCGGCTCGCGACGATTCTCGCTGCGGATGTCGCCGGCTACAGCCGGATGATGGGCGAGAACGAGGAGGTAACGGTCCGGACGTTGCGCGAGCATCGCGCTGTGTTTGACACGCTGCTCAAGCAGCACCACGGGCGCGTTTTCAACACCGCGGGCGACGCGATCCTCGCGGAATTTCCCAGCGCGGTCGAAGCGGTCCGCTGCGCCACGGAGATCCAGGCGGCATTGCAGACGCGCAACGCGCATTTGCCGGCCGAACGGAAGATGCTGTTTCGCATGGGCATCAATCTGGGTGACGTCGTCGTGCAGGATGGTGATCTGCTGGGCGACGGGGTCAACGTCCAGGGGCATTGGACGCGCGCGCCGTGATTCTCGTTCGCCGCCGCTGATCACGGCCCCCGCGCGTGTCCCGGCAGGTCGGCTCGCCGTTCCATTCGACCGCGATTCGCCACGCATGACCGATTCATCCGCAACCAACCCGCAGTCGGATACCCGCGATGGCCGGCTGGCGCGCAGATTGGATACCTTCGATGCGGTGACGATCGGGCTGGGCGCGATGATAGGCGCCGGCGTTTTCGCCGCCATCGGTCCCGCGGCGCGCGCAGCGGGCGCGGGACTGCTGGTCGGGCTCCTGGTCGCCGCGTTCGTCGCGTACTGCAACGCCACCTCGTCCGCCGAGCTCGCGAGCCTCTATCCCGAATCGGGCGGAACCTATGTCTACGGGCGCAAGCGCCTCGGCGCCTTCTGGGGATTTATCGCCGGATGGGGCTTTGTCATCGGCAAGCTCGCGAGCTGCGCCGCGATGGCTTTGACGTTCGGCTATTACGCCGCGCCCGGGCTCGCGCGGCCTCTTGCGGTCGGCGCCGTCGTGGCGCTGACCGCGGTCAATTATTTCGGCATCAGCAAGACGGCACTGCTGACCCGCGCCATCGTCAGCATCGTGCTGGCGGTGCTGGCGGTGTTTGTGGTCGGCGCCGTTTCCGGGGGTGACTCCGAGCTCGACCACCTGCAGCCGCTGTTCGAAGGCGGCATCCATGGCATTTTGCAGGCGGCCGGTCTGCTTTTTTTCGCCTTCGCCGGTTACGCGCGCATTGCTACGCTCGGCGAGGAGGTCATCGACCCTGCACACACGATACCGCGCGCGATTCCGCTGGCGCTCGCGATCACCCTGCTTGTGTACGCGGCCGTGGCCGTCAGTGCGCTGCTTGCCGTCGGCGCCGCAGCGTTGGCGCAGGCACCGGCGCCGCTGGTCGCCGCAATCGAATCGGGGCGCTGGGCCGTACTGGCGCCGGTCGTCAGAGGCGGCGCGGCGGTCGCGTCGCTCGGCGTGCTCCTGTCGCTGCTCGCCGGCGTCAGCCGCACCGCGTTCGCGATGGCCTCGAATCGCGACTTGCCGGCATTCCTCGATGCCGTGCACCCGCGCTACCGGGTGCCGGCTCGCGCCGAGCTCGTCGCCGGAGCGATCGTGGCAGCGGTCGCGGCGCTTTCGGACATCCGCAATGCCATAGGCTTCAGCTCATTCGCGGTGTTGACCTATTACGCGATCGCGAATGCGAGCGCGTTGACGCTCACCGCGCGCGAGCGGAAGTGGCCGCGCTGGCTCGCGATATGCGGGTTGATCGGGTGCGCGGCCCTCGCGTTCAGTCTGCCTTGGCCGTCGGTCCTCGGCGGCGCGGCGCTGTTGCTTGTCGGCGCCGGCGCGTTTGCGCTGCGCAAGCTGCTGCGGACCGCGGGTTAGCGCGACCTTCGCGAGCTCGAGCCTGGTCAGGCCGGGTGCGACGCAGGCACGGCGGCGCGCTTGGTGGCGATGCAGCCGATCAGGTCCTGCCAGGATTGGGTGAACAATTGCGCGCCTTCCCGCTGCAAGCGCTCGGCCAGCGCCTCGATGTCGACACCGGCACGCACGAATTGCGCGATCACCGCCTCGGCATCGCCTCCGTCCTGGCGCAGCGCCACGTTCACGTTGCCATGATCGGCCAGCGCCAGCAGCGTCTCATCGGGCATGGTTATGATCGTATCGGGCGCGGCGAGCGCTTCGACGTAGAGCACGTCGGAAGCGGCCGGGTCCTTGGTTCCGGTACTCGCCCAGAGCAGGCGCTGCTCCGGCACGCTGGCGGCGGCGAGACGCTGCCACGCCGGCGCCGCATACATCTCGCGCCACGCCCGGTAGGTCTGCTGTGCGACCGCGATGCCCAGCCGATTGCGCAGGCTCGGCGGAACGGCATCGGCGACCGCCTTGTCCCAGCGGCTTACGAACAGCGAGGCGACCGAGCGCACCGGGCTCATCCCGGCGGCGAGCCGGCGCTCGATGCCGCGGCGATACGCGTCGGCCGCGGCGAGGCATTGCCCGGTCGAGAAGAGCAGGGTAACGTTGACCGGGATGCCGGCGGCGATCGATTCCTCGATCGCGGGAATGCCGGCGCGATTGCCGGGGATCTTGATGAACAGGTTCGGGCACGCGGCGCGAGCATGAAGCGCTTTCGCCTGCGCTATGGTCGCCGCGGTGTCGTCGGCGAGCAGTGGCGAGACCTCGAGCGACACCCAGCCATCGGCGCCGCCGCTGGCTTCGAACGCCGGCCGAAACATGCCTGCGGCGCGGATCAGGTCCTGCAGCGCCAGCCCGAAGAAAATCGCTTCATCGGAAACGGCGCCGCCGGCGGCTTCAGCGATGCCCCGGTCGTACCGGTTCGTCTTCCGGATCGCCTTGTCGAAGATCGTCGGATTGGACGTGAGACCGGTCAGTGCGAGCTCCCGGATATACTTGTCCAGCGTTCCGTCGTCCAGGATTTCGCGCGACAGATTGTCGAGCCAGAGACTCTGCCCGAGCGCGTGCAGCCTTTGCGCAGCATTCATACTTGCCTCCTTGTCCGGCGAGATTCGTCGATCATCCGACGTCCGATTCTGCGCCGGAACCAACGCCAGCAGTGCGCCGTCTGACCAGGTGACCATGCTTAAATTGGACAGCGGGACGCCGGGACCGTTCGGCGCCGTCAAAGCCGCCAGCGCCGATACCGGCGCCGACGCATTGGTGCTGTTCGGCGGCACCGGCGATCTCGCGCGCAAGAAGATCTATCCGGCGCTGCTCGGTATGGCTCGCCGTGGCCACCTGGATATCCCGGTGATCGCCGTCGCACGCGCGCCGGGCGACGCTTCGACGCTGCGCACGCTGGTGCACGACAGCCTGCAACAGCAGGGACCGCTCGACGAAGCGACGTTCGCGAAGCTCAGCCCCTTGCTGGACTACGTCCGCGGCGATTACGGTGATGCCGCGACCTACGACAAGCTGCGTCGTGCGCTCGGTCAGCGCACGCGTCCGCTCTACTATCTGGCGATCCCGCCCGACGCGTTTCCGGTCGTCGTCGCCGCACTCGGCCGGATGGGCGGCACCGGAGAGGCGCGCGTCGTCATCGAAAAGCCGTTCGGCCGCGATCTCGCGTCTGCGCAGTCGCTGAACCAGACGCTGCATCAGGTGTTTCGCGAGCAGATGATCTTTCGCATCGATCATTATCTGGGCAAGGAGGCGATCCAGAACCTCTACTATTTCCGCTTCGCCAACGCGTTTCTCGAGCCGGTCTGGAATCGCAACTACGTGGCGAACGTGCAGATCACGATGGCCGAGCGCTTCGGCGTCGAAGGCCGCGGCGAGTTCTACGAATCGGTTGGCGCGGTGCGCGACGTCGTGCAGAACCACCTGCTGCAGGTGACCGCGCTGCTGGCGATGGAGCCGCCGTACAGTCCGCGCGGCGACGCGCAGCGCGACGAGAAGGCCAAGCTCCTGCGCGCCGTGCGCCCGCTCGCACCGCACGATATCGTGCGCGGGCAATATCGCGGCTACCGGGCCGAGGCGGGCGTCGCGCCGGATTCGCAAGTCGAGACCTTCGCGGCCATGCGGCTGCACGTCGACTCCTGGCGCTGGGCCGGCGTGCCGTTCCTGATCCGCGCCGGCAAGCATCTGCCGCTGACGGCGACCGAAGTCGTCGTCGAGCTCAAGCGCCCGCCGCAAACCGTTGTCGACGAGCCATTGCCGCCGGGCGCCAATTATGTGCGGTTCCGGCTGGGGCCCAAGCGCGTGGCGATCGCGATCGGCGTGCGCTCGAAGCTTCCCGGCACGGCGCTGGTCGGCCGCGACCTCGAGCTCTTTTGCTGCAATGAGTCCGACGATGCGATGGACGCCTACGAGCGGTTGATCGGCGATGCTCTGCGCGGCGATTCGGCGCTGTTCGCGCGCCAGGACACGGTCGAAGCCGCCTGGAGCGTCGTCGAGCCGGTCTTGGGCGACGCGATCCCGGTTGCCGGGTACGAGCCCGGCAGCTGGGGTCCGCGAGAGGCCGATGCGCTGATCGCGCCCTTCGGGCGCTGGCGCGCGCCGGCGCCGGACGCCTGACGCCGCATGGCCAGACGATCGGCAACGCCGGCGAAGCGCGCGGAATCCCGCGAGGGCCGGCGCGCCGGCCACCCCTATACGCTGGCGATCGACATCGGCGGCTCGCACATCAAGGCGTCGGTGCTCGATCGCGCCGGCAAGCCGATCGCGGCCAGGGTCGACGCGCTGACGCCGCATCCTGCGCCGCCGCGGGCCGTACTTCGAGTGATACAAACGATAGCCGGGGCTCTGCCGCCATTCGACCGTATCTCCGCCGGGTTTCCCGGCGTCGTCAAAAGTGGCTGCATCATCACGGCGCCGAACCTGGGGACCGAGGCCTGGCACGCGTTTCCGCTGGCCGCGAGGCTCGAAAAACAACTGGGCAAGCCGGCAAGGGTGCTGAACGACGCCGAGATGCAGGGCCTGGCGGTGATCGCCGGCGCGGGACTCGAATGCGCGCTGACCTTCGGCACCGGCATGGGGAGCGCGATCTATCGCGACGGGGATCTGATGCCGCATCTGGAGCTGGGCCAGCATCCTGCGTGGAAAAGCAAGACCTACGATCGATACGTCGGCGCTGACGCTCTGAAGAAACTCGGTTTGGTCAAATGGAACCGGAGGGTGAGCCGCACGATCGCGCTCGTCCGCACGCTGCTCAATTTTGATCACCTCTATCTCGGCGGCGGCAACGCCGCCCATATCACGCTGCAATTACCCCGCGACGTGACGATCGTGTCCAACCTGGCCGGCATTATCGGCGGCGTGCGGCTCTGGGAAGCGCGATTCGACCGGTTCTTTGTCGTCCGCCGGCCCGGCAGCAGAGCGCCGCGGCGGAAGTGAGTTTTTGCCGTGGCGACGCTACACTGACGCCCGGACCGCGTCACTTCACTGTTGCGGCGGATCAGATCGGCCGCGGCTTGCGGGCACATTCGGAGGTTTGATGAGCATGATGCTGACGAGCGAGGAAATCCTCGACAAGATCCGCAAGGCGTTTGCGCCGTACCACGTCGTCGCCGAGCTGCAGGATTATCACCGGCAGCTCGGGTTCCGCGTCTACGACAAGGACAATGAGATTATCGACACGTTCGAAGGCAACCTGGTCCAGGATCTGAAGGATCCGGCCAACCTGAAGCAGATGATCCTCGAGGCGCGTGCGGCGGTCGAGCGCCAGCAGAAGATGCTCAAGCCCTGGTCGTTCGAGGCGTGAGGTCGCGCCTCGGCCGCGTCTAAAGCCGCCTCAGGCGGCGGCGAGTGCGCTCGATTCGCCGTCGGCCCGCTGCCGGCGCAACTCGCCGCCCAGGTACGCAGCGATCGCGCGCATGCCGTAGATTCCGGCCGCCGCCTCGGCATCACTGTTGTAATTTGTGTTCGTGTTGACGTCGTAGGTATAGATCTCGCCGGCGCGATCGGTGATGAACTCGATGCCCGCGATGCCGATGCCGTGATCGGCGATGAATTTCCGGTAACGCGCGACGATCGGATGACGGAAGTCGTCGATGATGCGAAAGCGTGGCGCCGGGGCCGGCGCGATCTCTCCGACGTTCGCGTCCTCGCCGACCGGACAGAAAGCGTCGCCGACCGCACACACATCGGCCGGGCAAAGCTCGAAGCCGAGGGAGGTGTCGACGCGAACGGCGTAGAGAAAGCGCCCGCCGACGAATTCGACCCGCGTGATGTACGGCTCGGGCGCCTGAATATATTCCTGGATCAGCGTGACGCCGTCGACCGAATCCTCGAACGCGGGGCCGTCGAGGTGAGCCTCGAGCGCGTCGGCTGTCTGGAAAAGGTGAACGCCGAGCCCCTTGCCGGCGCGGTTGTGCTTGGTGATGAAAGGCCCGGACATCTGTCGCGCCGCGGCGAGCAGGTTCGTCCGGCCGACGGCCGCGAACGTGCGCGGCGTGCGGATGCCGTATCGCGCCAGGGCCGCATACTGCGCGACCTTGCTGACCTCGAGCTGCAGTGCGCGGCTGTCGTTGACGACGCGCCTCCGGTGCGATTCCAGCCACGCGAGGACGCCGGCCGTGTACTCGGCGGCATAGCGGTGACCGCGGGTGTGCGACGAAGCGCTCATCCGGTTGTAGAACACGCCGGACGGCGGCGCCGCGGCCAGGTCCAGCAAGCCCTCGCTCAGAAACCATTCTTCGAACGGAAGGCGCAGTTCGGCGAATGCCGCCCGCAACGGCTCGACCCAGGCGTCGTTTTCGTGAATGACGTAGATTTTGGACATGGTCTTGCGATGACTCGATCGACGGCGCTGCAGCGAGCGCCACAGCGATCATCGTACGCAGCGGAGGCGATGGCGTGAAAGAACCTTCCGGTACATCGTTGTAACCGACAGCGATACCAGGGCTCGTGTTCCTCGCGAATCCCGCCCCGGGCGCGCTTTTTGCTCACATGCTTCTGATGGTCTATCGAAAACTCGACGGTTTACCGGCACGCACGATCGGTTTGGAGGCGCCGGACTCGAAACTTGGCGTATCGAGCCAGCAGAAACCCGCGTCCCATGCGCAATCCGGCCACCAGGCGATCGCGCGACGCAGGCAGACGCCGAGCAGCGATCCGCTGCCGCTGACGTTCAAATGGGTCGCCAAGCTGCCGCAGAGCGTCCAGCCGCTTGCCCTGTTGCGTCAGTTTCCGCGCATCGCCAACATGATGGCCGGCATGTGGCAGGACCCGCAGTCGTGCCGCGCATACCTGCACGATCTCCTGACCGATCGCCGCGGCACGCGCAAAGGCTTTACTCCGGAGATCGTTCAGGAACTTGTCAGGCTGCGAGTTCACTACGAGCACTTGCATCCGCCGGTGCTCGATGTGTACCAGGACGTGAACAAGCGCGGCTGACGCCGTATCCATCGTCGGCAGAACGATCGCCGGCGCTCGGCCGTGCGTTTCCCGGAAGTGATGCAACATTCGCCGCAGTGTCGCGAGCGGCGACGCGGCGCGCCCATGTGCTAAGTTTCGTCTGCCCTCTTCTTGCCGCGCATCGGCGCAGCGACGATTTTCGCCGACGCCCGACCGAACGATGAAACCAGGCGTCGACGTTTCCGCCACAGCCCACGGCACTGCCATGCACGAGGATGGGTCGCCCTACGCGTGGGTACGGCTCGCGGTGGCGCTGGTCGTGATGACCATCAGTGGCGCCAGCCTGTACGTCGTCGTCGTCGTCTTGCCGGCGGTGCAGGCGGAATTCGGCGTCGCGCGCGCCGACGCCTCGCTGCCGTACACGCTGACGTCGATCGGCTTCGGCATCGGCGGTCTCTTCATGGGCCGGCTCGCCGACCGGTTCGGCGTCATGCTGCCGCTGCTGATCGGCGCCGTCAGCCTCGGCGTCGGCTTTGCCGCCGCCGGCATCGCAACCAGCATCTGGACCTTCGCGCTGGTGCACGGCGTGCTGATCGGCCTGTTCGGCAGCTCGGCGATGTTCGCGCCGCTGATTGCCGACACCTCGCTCTGGTTCACCCGCCGGCGCGGCATCGCGGTCGCGATCTGCGCCAGCGGCAACTACGTCGGGGGCGCGATCTGGCCGCCGGTGGCACAACACTTCGTCGCCCTCTACGGCTGGCGCGCGACCTATGTCGGCATCGGGATTTTCTGCCTGTTGTCGGTGTCGGCGCTGGCACTGATGTTCAAGCGCCGGCCGCCTCCCATCGATGCGTTTGCAGCCGGCTCGGCATCGCACGGCTGGGGTCCCGTTGCGGCCAGATCGTCGCGCGCCGCGGCGTCGGCGGCGCGCCCGTTCGGAATGACTCCGGGGGCGGCGCAAGCGCTGCTGTGCGTCGCCGGACTCGCCTGTTGCGTCGCGATGTCGATGCCGCAGGTGCACATCGTCGCCTACTGCGGCGATCTGGGGTACGGCGTCGCGCGCGGTGCGCAAATGCTGGCGATCATGCTCGGTTTCGGCATCGTCAGCCGGCTGTTGTCGGGCGTTATCTGCGATCGGATCGGCGGAGTGCGCACCCTGCTGCTGGGATCGGCGCTGCAGGGGGTCGCGCTGTTGCTGTTCCTGCCGTTCGACGGACTGGCATCGCTGTTCGTGATCTCGGCGCTGTTCGGCCTGTTCCAGGGAGGCATCGTGCCTGCGTACGCGATCATCATTCGCGAGCACTTTCCGCCGGCCGAAGCCGGCGCGCGGGTCGGCACGGTGTTGATGTTCACGCTGTTCGGGATGGCGCTCGGCGGCTGGATGTCGGGCAGGATCTTCGACCTGACCGGGTCGTATCAGGCAGCGTTCATCAACGGCATCGGCTGGAATCTGTTGAACCTGGCGATCGCGCTGACGCTGCTTCATCGGACCCGCGGCCGGCGCGTTCGCGCGCCCGATGCCACGGCCGGTATCGCATCGTGACTGGTCCACCTCGATCGCCTGCCTGCTGCGTCATCGCCTCATTTTCCCCAACGCAGCGCCAGCGGATTCGCCTCGGTCGCGAGCTCGAGCAGTCCGGCGCGGGTCGCGGGATGGAGCGGCTCGAGCGGGTGGCGCACCGCGTCGCTTCGAATCACCCCGCCGGCCGCCATCACCGTCTTGGTCGCGCGCAAGCCGCACTGCCGGTTCTCGTAGTTGATCAGCGGCAGAATGCGCGCGTACGCCGCCGCTGCTTCGTTGCGCCGGCCTTCGCGATGATGGGTCAGTACCGCCTTGATCAGGTCGGGCAGAAGTGCGCTCGGCATGGTTCCGGTGGCGCCGGCGTCGAGGTCCGCCATCAGGGTGATCGATTCCTCGCCGTCGAACGGGCCCTCGATCGCATCCGCCCCGGCCGCGATCAGGCTGCGCAGCTTGGCGGCGGCCCCGGGCACCTCGATTTTGAAGTAGCGCACCGTGGGCACCTCGCGCGCGAGGCGAACCAGGAATGGCACCGACAGGTTGACGCCGCTCAACGGCGCGTCCTGGATCATCAGCGGCACCGGCGCTGCCTCCGCGACCCGGGCGAAGTGCTGCAGCATCGCGGCCTCGTCCGCGCGCAGGCCGGCGCCGTGGTACGGCGGCATCAGCATCAGCATCGCGGCGCCGGCCGACACGGCGGCACGCGCGCGCGCCGCCGCGATGCGTGTGCTGAAGTGGCTGCAGGTCACGATCACCGGCACGCGACCGCGCACCTGCGCCAGGCACAGCGCCAGCAGCGCATCGCGCTCTTCGTCCGACAGCAGAAACTGTTCGGAGTAGTTAGCCAGGATGCAAATCCCGTCGACGCCCTGGTCGATCATGCAATCGAGGACGCGGCGCTGTCCGTCGAGGTCGAGATCCCCGTCGGCGGTGAACGGCGTCGGCGCGATCGGAAACACACCGCGTAGCGGCGAGGGAATGGACATGGCGGCGCCACCTCGAGCTGGATCAGCGCCGATTGTAGCGGACTCGTTGGCGCGCATTGCCCTTGAAAGCTTCGGGTTGGCGTGCCCGCGCAGCCGATGCGATACTCGGTGCGAGAGCGCGGTCGCATGGGGTCAGCTGCGATGTCCTTGCTCGCGCATGCAGGAGTCGTCGATGGATGGAATTGGCAAGCGCCTGCTTCACGTGGCCGCGGCGGCCCTCTGCGCCTATGCGCTGCAATGCGACGCGCTCTACGATGCGTCCAAGGAATACGTCGAGACGCCTCGCGTCGCCGCGCGCTATCCCGACCCGGATACGGTCATCGCGACGCCGGCGTTCAAGCCGGGCAAGCCCGACTTCACCAGCCAGGAGGAATTGCAGGCCTTCGTCGACGAGCTCTCCCGCCGTTCGCCGGATCTGCGGGTCCGCGTCGTCGGAAGCTCGCAGGAGGGACGCGCGATTCCGCTGCTCGTTTTCGCGCGTCCCTCGCCGGGTGACGGCGGCGATCTCGCCAAGGCCGGCAAGCCGACGGTGCTCATCATCGGCCAGCAGCACGGCAACGAACCGGCTGGCGGCGAAGCCGCCCTCGCGCTTGCGGGGGAGCTGGCAGACGCAACCCAGGCGGGCATTCTCGATCAGATCAACGTCCTCATCGTGCCGCGCGGGAATCCCGACGGAGCGTTCCATTTCGTTCGCGGCTTGAAGGACGGCGGCGACGTCAACCGCGACCACCTGCTCGAGGCCACCCCCGAAGGACGCGCGCTGGGAAAAGTGTTCGTCGAGTACCGGCCGGATGTGGTGCTCGATTGTCATGAATTCGGCGTCAAGCTGCGCTGGTACGAGAAATTCCAGGCCCTTCAGGCCTACGATGCGCTGGTCCAATACGCGACGGTGTCCAATCTTCCCTCCGCGATCACCGAAGCGTCGGAGCGCATGTTTCGTCAGCCCTTGCTTGGCGCGCTCGCCGCCGCGGGGTTGCGAACGTCCTGGTATTACACGACCGCTTACGACGTCAACGACCGCAAGGTGTCGATGGGAGGGGTCGTGCCCGATACCGGCCGCAACATCGCCGGTCTCAGGAACGCGGTCAGCTTCCTGATCGAGACGCGCGGCGTCGGCATCGGCAAGGCGCACTTCAAGCGGCGCGTCCAGACGCACCTGATCGCGATGCGCTCGATGCTTGCGTCGGCCGCGCACGAGCGCGAGGGTCTGTTGTCGCTGGGAAGACGGGTGCGACAGGAAGTGGCTGCGGCGGCGGGGAAGGGCGACCTGGTCGTCACCGGTGTCGCCGCATCCGGTCGCCACGTGCTTCGAATGATCGACCCGGAGACAGGCGCCGACAAGGACGTCGACGTCGAATGGCGCTCGGCGCTGGACATCCAGGCGAAGCTCGTGCGGCCGCGCCCGTTCGGCTATCTGCTGCCGGCGTCGGAAGCGACGGCGGCAAGCCGGCTGCGCGACCTGGGGGTTTCGGTGCTGCGCCTGAAAGAAGATGCCGATCGGAACGTCGAGCGGTATCGCATCGTCGCAGCGAGCGAGGCGAAGAAAGACGATGTCCGCCGCAACGACGAGGAGGGCACCGTCGACATTCTGAAGCTGGAGACGCAAACACAAAGAGCGACGGTCTCGCTTCATCGAGGCGACTTTTACGTGCCGCTCGACCAGCCCCTGGCCAATGTCGTCATTGCGGCGCTCGAGCCCGAACCGCAAAGCAGCTATGCATCCAATCACCTGCTCGCGATCGCCCGACCGGAAGGCGAGGCTGCGTTTCTGCCCTTGTACAGGCTCGCTGCTCCGCTGCACGCAGCGGTGACGGTGTGGGACGGAAAGTAAAGCGAAGGCGCGCGTAAGCGCGGAAAGCGGTCTGGCCGGAAGCGCCGGCGGGTCGACCGCCGGCGGCCTTGCACGAAATCCGGGGCGATCAGCCCTTGCGCGTTGCGACCATGCGGCGTATGCCGAACAGCGCAATCATCGCCGCTCCGATCAGCATCAACGGTGCCGGCTCGGGGAGCTCCTCGCGCAGCGGCCGCGTGCCGTAGACGAAGTTCTGGTTATCCGCGTTGCTCAACAGGTGGATGGTATAAGCGCCGGTGCTTGGAAGTCCCGTCAAGAGCGCGTTGGCCGCGGTGACCGTCGCCGTGTTTCCGTAATCGTTGGTCACATAGAAGCTGCCTTGGCTTACGCCGGGGCTCAGGCTGCCGGGCGTTGTCTCTTCCAGTATCTCCCACACGGCCAACTGGAATGCGGCGGAACTTGCGGGGGTAGCGAGCGCAGTGGCGAATCCCTCGGTGAACAGCTCGCTCAACTCGTCGTACTTTCCGCCGCTTACTATCGAATCGTCGTAGGTGTACGCCGGCGACGGGTTGAAGTAAAACGACTGCGACAATTCGAAGCAGAAGAAGACGATAGGGTTGCCATCGAGCGTTCCGGCAAAGGCGCCCGTGGCCAGCGCGCTCGGGTCGACGATCGTCGGGACGTTCACGTTAAAAGCTTCATAGCCGTTAGCGAAGCCGGTGGGTATCAATGACACCGAATTCGCCAACCCTAACGGCGCGGCTCCTGCAGCGATAGCGGCGATCAGCGCCAAGAGCATCCGGCGCGTACAAGATTGGATATTCATTGCCCTCCCCAGGCTCAATTGCTTAAGCCGCGGCGTTCGAATACGCCCCGGCATGCCAGGCAAGCTCTAAGCAATTGCCATGCCGTTGCCGCGATGGCTATTTAGTGTAATAAAAGCAGCGGCTTGCAACACGAAGCTACGGTGCTGTACAACTAGTGTAAATAAAGGCGACAGCACCCCTTGGATGCCGCCGACTCGGCGAAACGCAGAACCACCAACTCGATGCGACTAAGATTCTCCGATTACAAGGTGAGAGACGGGAGCGCGCCGCGGCCGCCGACGGCCCTCCAGCGGACAGCATTGCAGTTTTTGCAAAAAAAGCGGAAATGGCCAATTGTCGTTTGTTTCACACAGTCTGTTTACGACTCGAACGCATTGCAGCAAATGGGCCTGTGCGCGACAAATGAAGTGCCCGCTATAGCAGGAGAAAATGACCATTCGTCGGGTTCTCCGTGCAAGGCTGAACAACCTGTTCATGAGAACGCCATAATCTTGACTTATTCACGCATCGCGGTGGCTCTGCGGCTGGCTCAATGTTATGATCGACAGGGTTGCTGACGAAGAGGAATTAACATGAAGACGACTTTGGCAAACCTCCGCTGCATCTCGCCGGCAAGAGCACGACGCGCATTTTTTTTAGCCGGATCGATCGCCGCGGCGCTGATCGCAGCTGGCTGCGCGATGGGTCCGACATACCCGCCGGCGCCCCGAACGGCCGCGGGAGACTACGACTATGTGATCGGTCCGCTGGACACGGTCAATATCATCGTCTGGCGCAATCCGGAATTGTCCCTGTCCGTTCCGGTGCGACCGGACGGCAAGATCACCACGCCGCTGGTCGACGACCTGCCGGCGTATGGCAAATCGCCGACGACACTGGCGCGCGACATCGAAAAGGCGCTGGCGAAGTACATCCGTGATCCTGTCGTCACGGTGATCGTAACCACCTTTGTTGGACCAAGCAGCGAGCAGATCCGCGTGATCGGCGAGGCGACCAAGCCGCAGATCCTCGCCTACCGCCAGAACATGACGATGCTCGACGTGATGATCGCAGTCGGTGGCCTGACCGATTTTGCCGACGGCAATCACGCGACGATCTCGCGCACGGCCGAGGGAGGCAAGTCGTACAGCGTGCGCCTCCAGGATCTGGTCAAGCGCGGCGACATCTCGGCCAACGTCGACATGCGCCCCGGCGACATCGTCGTCATTCCGCAAAGCTGGTTCTAGCCCGGACCGCGGCATCGAACCGCCGCGGGATGGCGGCATATTGAACAATCGGACCATTTCATGGATGAATTGATTCACCAGATACTGACGCGGCTGCGCGGGATGTGGCACCGGCGCTGGATAGGGCTGGCTGCGGCATGGATCGCCGCGATCGTCGGCGTCAGCGTCGCGCTGCGCATTCCCGACCGCTACGAAGCGAGCGCCCGTGTCTACGTCGACACGCAGACCTTGCTGCGGCCGCTTCTGGAAGGCGTATCGATCCAGCCGAACCTCGACCAGCAGGTCGTGTTGATGAGCCGTACGCTGATCAGCCGCCCGAACGTCGAGAAGCTGGTGCGCATGGCCGATCTCGATCTCGCAGCCAAGTCGAACGCCGCGCGCGACGAGCTGATAGACAACGTGATGAAGGGATTGCAGCTGAGCGGCAATGCGTCGACCAACATCTACATCATCTCGTACCGGGACGCGAATCCCGAACAGGCCAAAAAGGTCGTCCAGGCGCTGCTGACCATTTTTGTCGAATCGAGTCTCGGCGACAAACGAGTCGACACGCGCAGCGCGGTCAAGTTCGTCGACGAGCAGATCAAGCAATACGAGACGACGCTGAAGAATACCGAAGAGCGATTGAAGTTATTCAAGCTCAAGTACATGGGTGTTGCCGGGCAGGGCAATCAGGACTATTTCGTCAAGCTGGCGGCCGTAAATGGCGCGATCGAAGCGGCGAAACGCGACCTTCACGCCGCCGAGGAATCCCGCGACTCGTACAAGAAAGAGCTCGCCGGGGAGACGCCGGTCCTGCTGTTCGACGGGCCGCCGCCCCAGGCGGCGACGCCGGAAATCGACGCCCGCTTGGCTACGCTGAAGGCTCAGCTCGATACGTTGTTGCGCCGCTACACCGACGAGCATCCCGATGTCGTCGGCACGCGGCGCATTATCGAAGAGCTTGAGGCGCAGCGCCGCCAGGAATTACAGGCGCGCGATAAGGCGATGTCGGGTCGTTCCTCGACCGGTTCGAACGTCGACCGCAACCCGGTATTTCAGCAACTCCGGATCTCGCTCGCGGAAGCTGAAGCCAACGTCGCCTCGCTGCGGGCGAAACTGAACTCCTATCAGGGACAATACGCGCAACTGAAGGCCGAGGCGCAGCTTGTCCCCGAGGTCGAAGCCGAGTATGCGCAGATAAATCGCGACTACGAAATCCAGAAAAAAACGTACGAGACGCTCTTGCAACGGCGGCAGTCAGCCGCGATCGGCGAGGGTGTGCAAGATGCTGGTCCCACCCAATTCCGCGTCGTTGATCCGCCTCGCGTGGCGCCGCAGCCCGTGCCGCCCACTCGAATCTCGCTGCTCGGCATCGCTCTCGCGGCCGCGCTCGCGGCTGGACTGATCGTGAGTTTCGCCGCCAGCGAAATCATGCCGACGTTTCACGATGCACGCTCGCTGCGAGAAGTTACGCAACGGCCGATTCTCGGCATGGTCACGATGCTGCCGAGCGAGGCGGTGAATCGGTTGCGGCGGCGCAATACGCTTTATTTCGCCACCGGGGCCAGCGGGCTGATCGCCGCCTTCGGGGCCGTGTTCGCCATTGCGCTGCTCTTGGCGCGGGGCGCATGAGGACCAACCGATGAGCCTAATCGAGCAGGCGGCCAAGCGGCTGGAAGAATTGCGCCGCGCCGGCGCTGAAATCCCTGACACCGCGACGGCGGACGTGCGAGAGCGGGCGCGTGTGGACGGCGTCGAGGAAGTTCCGACGCCAGAAGCAGCGGTTCGCGGACTGGCGGCGCGCTCGGCTGCACCTGTGCCCCTTGCGTCGACGCCAGTCGCGTCGACAACGTCCGCAGCGATACGAGTCGAGCCGCCGCCCGCTTCCCCTCCGCGCAACGACGCACTGCGCGCACGCGACATCCGGCGCTCCGACGGGCGCGAGCAGAATCGAATCGATATCGACCTCGAGCGACTCAAGGCGAGGGGGTTCGTCACTCCCGACGCGCCGAAGTCGCAGATCGCCGACGAATTCCGCGTCATCAAGCGGCCGATCATTCACAATGCGCGCCGCACGGCGGGCTCGGCGATCCGCAACGGCAATCTGATCATGGTGACCAGCGCTCTTCCGGGTGAAGGAAAGACCTTTACGGCGGTGAATCTGGCGATGAGCGTGGCGATGGAGCTTGATACAACCGTGCTGTTGGTCGACGGCGACGTCGCCCATCCGGAGCTGCCGAGAGTGCTCGGCACGCCGGGGTCGCCCGGCCTGCTCGAGCTGTTGACCACCGGCGAGATGGACGTCAGCGACGCGATCCTGCGCACTAACGTTGAGAATTTATCGGTTCTGCCCGCGGGCGCGCACCACCGGCGTGCGACGGAGTTGCTTGCCAGCGAACAGATGGCGGTCGTCCTTCACGAGCTCGCGACTCGCTATCCGGACCGCATCGTCATCTTCGACTCGCCGCCGCTGCTTCCGACCACCGAGGCGCGCGCACTTGCGTCGCACATGGGCCAGATCGTGATGGTCGTCGCCGCCGACAGTACCCGTCAGCACGCGGTGAACCTTGCGCTAGCGACGATCGAGAATTGCGAGATCGTCCTGATGGTACTCAACAAGGCCGACAAGACCGACGTCGGAACCTATTATGGGTACTACGCCGATGACGAGCCGAGGTAACTCAGGTCAGCTCAATCGGCGTCGCACACCGCAGCGATCGCCCCTATTCCTGTCGACATCCGCGCAGCCGATGCTCGGCGCGCTGTTTGCCGCAGCAGTCGCGGTGCCCTCAGCTTCAGCAGATGCGCAAACCTGGCGCATCCAGGCGGGGGTTTCCGCGCAGGAGACGGTGACCAACAACGTCAACCTGCAATCGAGCAATGCGAAGCAGTCGGACTGGGTCACGGAAGTGACGCCGTCGCTGCGAATCAGTGAAAAGGGCGCGCGAACCAGCTTGAGCGCGTTTCTGTCGGTACCGGTGGTCTTATACGCGCGCACCGGCAGCGAAAATAACAATGCGTATCCGTCTGCCGACGTCCTCGGCGACATCAAGCTGATCGACGACTGGCTGCACGTCGAGGGGCAGATAACGGTTCAACAGCAATTCTTCAATCCGTTCGGTGGTCAACCGCTGGGTCTCGATAACGCGACGCAAAACCGGGTCCGCTCGGACACTTACCGTATTAGTCCCTACGTGCAAGGGGTTACGCCGGTGGGCAGAATCAAGTACGAGCTACGCAACAACAACGTGTGGGCCGATGTGATCGGAGCTCCGGTCAGCACCAGCGATTTCCATTACACGGAATTCACTGGGCGGGCATCGAACACAGAAAGCACAATTGGCTGGCAGGCCGACTTCGACTCGACCGACCTGACCGTCAAAGGTGCCGACACGTTCCGCAGCCGTATTGCGCGTTTTATGCCGGTGTACAACGTCGACCCCCAGCTCAGGCTAACGGCTACGATCGGATATGAAGAGAATAATTTCCCTCCGGAAGGTTCGCATGGAACCGTGTACGGTGCCGGGTTCGAGTGGAGGCCTACAATGCGAACCAGTGTGGTCGGTTCGTGGGAGCACCGGTTTTTCGGTGGCGCCTATCAGTTTTCGTTCGATCACCGCACGGCGCTTACTGTCTGGAAAGTAAACCTGTCGCGCAACATCACCACGACCCCGCAGCAACTCGCAAACCTGCCGGCCGGGGGCGACCTGTCGGCGCTATTGAACGGACTCTTTCTCGCGACAATTCCGGACCCGCTCCAGCGGCAACAGGCGATCGACCAATTCATCCGGGATCGCGGCCTGCCTTCGATGCTGTCGAGCGGACTCAATCTGTATTCGCAGCAGATCCTGCTGCAGGAATCTCAGACCGCCAGCGCCGGTCTGCTAGGCACGCGCAATAGCGTGATTCTGACGATATTCAACATCCGCAGTGAGCCGATCGCAGGTTCGGGAGATCTGCTGACGCCTCTACTTTCGATCGGTGAGGCCAACCGCCAGACGGGCGTCAGCCTCCTTTGGTCGTACAAGCTGACGCCCTCGGTGGTATTCGACGCGACGCTCGAACGCTTCCGCACCGTTGCCATCGCTCCGCAGGAAGGCAAGTCCAACCAGACGGCGTTGCGTCTGGTGGTCTCGACGCCGCTGTCGCCCAAGACCACAATGTTCGCCGGAGCGCGCTACCAGACGCTGAGCTCCGATGTCGCGTCCGACTACAACGAAGCGGCGGCTTTCGTCGGCGTCAATTACACGTTTAGATAGCCATCGCGATGTACGAATCCTTTTTCGGCCTGACCGGCAAGCCGTTCCAGCTCAATCCGGACCCGTCGTTCTACTTCGGCAGCCGCGGTCACAAGCGCGCGTTCGCCTATCTCGAGTACGGGCTGTACCAGAGCGAGGGATTCATCGTCATCACCGGCGAGATCGGCGCCGGCAAGACGACGATCGTGCGCAGCCTTCTCGAGCAGCTCGACCGCGAAAAGGTGGTCGCCGTGCAACTGGTCAGCACGCAGCTCGACGCCGACGACATGCTGCGCGCCGTCGGCGCGGCATTCGGCATTCCGGTCAAGTCGGTCGACAAGGCGATGCTTCTGGCGTCGCTCGAGGCCTTTCTCTGCCAGCTCGCGGTGGAAAAGAAGCGCGCGCTGCTGATCGTCGACGAAGCGCAGAATCTGACGCCGCGCGCGGTCGAGGAGCTGCGCATGCTGTCGAATTTCCAGCTGGGCGACCAGGCCCTGCTGCAGAGCTTCCTGGTCGGCCAGCCGGAGCTTCGCGCGATGATGCAGGGCGAGCAGATGCAACAGCTGCGGCAGCGGGTCATCGCCTCGTATCACCTCGGTCCGCTCGACAAGGCCGAGACCAGGGGTTATATCGAGCATCGGCTGAAGCACGTCGACTGGAAGGACGATCCGAAATTCGACCCCGCGTGCTTCGACCTGATACACACGCTGACCGGGGGCATACCCCGGCGCATCAACACGCTTTGCAACCGGTTGCTGCTCGCGGCCTTTCTCGCCGAGCGGCACGTGCTCGAGACCGCGGACGTGCAGGCGATCGCGCACGAGATTCGCGATGAGCTCGGTCCGGAAGCCGGCCTCTCGACGATGGGCGTGATCGACGGCGACACGCCTCCCGGCAGCCCGCTGATGGCGCGCCTCGAGGCAGGGCGGTTGCACGCGCACTTCGACAATGTCGAGGAGCGCATCGATCGTCTGGAGAAAACCGTCGCCGCCGCAGTCGATCTCCTGCACCGGCTGTTGCATCCGGAAAAGGCGGCCAAGCCCGGCACGCCGGTGAAGCGCGGATGAGCGGACAAATGCGACCGTCGGGACCGATCGTCTGCGTCGTCGGAGCGAGGCCGAACTACATGAAAATGGCCCCGCTGGTGCGCGCGTTCGCCGCTCGCCCTGAGCTGCCGCGCGCGATGCTGATCCATACCGG
>DATASF010000083.1:0-21214 GCA_036269335.1 Casimicrobiaceae bacterium | reverse complement strand
ACTATGTTTCTCAAGCGCTCGACGAAGCGCTGTCTGGCAAACCCGTAAGCCATCCCGTTAGTCAAGCCTATGGATGCGCCTTGGAATACCCGAGCGGGGTCTGATGCAGCCGCTTATCGGCTGGCCGCGAGGGGATGCAAGTCGCTCGAAAATTCGCCTGAACACGCGCCTGCAGGCGTTGTCAGACAGGCTGCGGACACGTTGCCCGCAGGTCGAAAATCCCGGAGGTAAAGCGATTAAAGTCAGCGACATCATGACTCGCGATGTGCATCTCCTGAGTCCCGACCAAACCATTCGCGAGGCGGCCGGCATCATGGCTGACATCGACGCCGGCGCGCTGCCGGTCGGCGACGACGATCGGCTGGTCGGCATGATCACCGATCGCGATATCGTCGTCCGCGCGATCGCCCAGGGTAAATCGCTGGACACCAAGGTCGCCGATGTCATGAGCAAGGAAATGCTCTATTGCTTCGACACCGACGGCATCGACGACGTGGCAAGGAACATGGCCAAGGCCCAGGTCCGGCGCCTGCCGGTCGTCAATCACGCCAAGCGCCTGGTCGGCATCGTCTCGCTGGGCGACCTCGCGCGCAATGACGACCCGACGACGATCGGGCGAACGGTGTCGCGAGTTTCAACGCCGGGCGGCAAGCACGACCAGACGACGACCCACTGACGCACCGCCGATCGAACGCGATCGCCACGCATCGCGTTCGCCGGAACGATCTCGCCGACCGCTGCGCCGGTCTTGGCGGCGCTGCAGGCGTTACCGAATCGACCGTGCTTCGGCCGCGTCGGCTATGCCGCGCACGACTCGTCCCACGCAAGGATTCGCGCCGAAGGCATAGGCGAGTTCGGCCGGGCGCGCGATGTTCCAAAGCGCGAAGTCGCCGCGCAGTCCCGTTGCCAGCCTGCCGGCTTCGCCTTGGATGCCGAGGGCTTTGGCGGCATTCCGCGTAACCCCCGCAAGCGCCTCCGCGGGTGTGAGCCCGAACAACGTGCACGCCATGTTCACGATCAGCAGCAGCGACGTGCACGGCGACGTACCCGGATTGCAGTCGGTCGCGATCGCTATCGGCACATCGTGCCGGCGCAGGCCTGCGATTGGCGGCAATCGCGTTTCGCGCAGAAAGTAGAAGGCACCGGGCAGGACGACGGCCACCGTGCCGGCTTCAGCCATCGCCTGCACCGATTCGACCGACGCATGTTCGAGATGATCGGCGGACAGGCCGCCATATTCGGCCGCGAGCCGTCCGCCACCCAGGTCGGAAAGCTGGTCGGCGTGCAGCTTGACCGGCAATCGATGTTTTTTCGCGGCGTCGAATACGCGAGCGGTCTGCGCCGGCGTGAAAGCGATGCGCTCGCAAAACGCGTCGACCGCATCCGCGAGCTTCGCGTCCGCCGCAGCCGGCAGCATCTCGTCGCAAACCAGCGCGATGTACTCGTCGGCACGTCCGGCGAATTCGGGCGGCAGCGCGTGGGCGCCCAGAAACGTCGTTTTGACTTCGATGCCGCACGCCGTCGCCAGGCGGCGGGCGGCGCGCAGCATCTTCAGCTCGTTCGCCGTGTCGAGCCCGTAACCGGACTTGATCTCGACCGTGGTGACGCCTTCGGCGATCAGCCGCCTGACTCGAACCGCGCTTTGCGCGAGCAGTTCGTCTTCGGCGGCGGCACGCGTGGCGCGAACGGTCGACGCGATGCCGCCGCCGGCCCTGCCGATCTCCTCGTACGACGCGCCGGCGAGCCGCATTTCGAACTCGTCGGCGCGGTCGCCGGCATGAACGAGGTGCGTGTGGCAGTCGATGAATCCGGGTGTCAGCCACGCGCCCCGGCCGTCGTGCTGCACGTCGGCCCGCCATCCGGACGGAAGATCGCGCCGCGAGCCGACCCAAGCGATGCGGCCGTCGCGCACCGCAAGCGCGCCATCGCGGATCGTGCCATAGCCATCCGCGCCGCCGATCGCCGGATCGATGGTCGCGAGATGGACATGGGTCCACACCGCATCCCAGCGGAGGTCGGCGCTCACGTCAGCAAACGCTTCAATGTGATCGCGTATCGAGCCGCGCTCTCCGCGGCACGCGTATGCACGCCGTCGCGGACGTGCCATTGTCCGCCCGCCATGACGTCGCCGATCGGGGCTCTCCGTGGACCAAAGATCGCGCTGTCGAGCAGCGCGTCGCCGTGCTGCTGTCCGGCCGCGAGCCCGGATTGATCGAGCACCACCCAGTCGGCCCGATGGCCGGCTGCGATCGCGCCGATGCGCTGTCCCAACGCCTGCGCACCGCCGCTGCAGGCAGTGCGATAGAGCCGGCCACCGAACGATTCCGCGCGGGCGAGCCCGAACACGTTGCGCTGCTCGTACTTCATGCGCTGGCCGTATTCGAAAAGCCGCAGCTCGAGAAACGGGTCGACGTTGACATGGCTGTCGCCGCCGATGCCGAATCGGCCATCGCGGGCGAGAAAGGACTTGGCGGCGAACAGACCGTCGCCGAGATCGCCTTCGGTCGTCGGGCACAAGCCGGCGACGGCTCGGGAAAGCGCCAGTCCCGCGGTCTCCTCCTTGAGCATGTGTGTCGCGTGAATCACGCACCAGCGCTCGTCCAGCGCCATGTTGTCGAGCAGCCACTGCACCGGCCGGGCATCCAGCGACGCGATGCAGTCGTCGACTTCCTTCTGCTGTTCGGCAGCGTGGATGTGGACCGGCATCGAAGGGTCGAGATCGCCTCGGATCTCGAGCAGGCGCCGCAACTCGTCGGGAGCGACGGCGCGCAGCGAGTGCGGCGCCACGCCGAGGCGTTGCGTCGGATTCGTCGCAAGCGTCGTGCCGAGCGCTTCGAGCATCCGCGAGAACTGATCGGTGCCGGTGATGAATCGGCGCTGCCCCGCGGCCGGGGCGAGCCCGCCGAAATTGCTGTGGGCGTAAAAGACCGGCAGCAGCGTCAGCCCGATCCCCGCGCTGTCGGCTGCGGCGCAAATCCGCTCCGCCATCTCGACCGGATTGGCGTAAGCGTTGCCCGCGGGATCGTGATGCAGATAGTGAAATTCGGCGACCGACGTGTAGCCTGCTTCCAGCATTTCGATGTAGAGCCGGGTCGCGATCGCTTCGACGTCGTCCGGCGTCAGGCGCGTCAGGAAGCGATACATCAGCTCCCGCCACGCCCAGAAGCTGTCGCCTTCGGGACCGGCCCTTTGCGTCAGCCCCGCCATCGCCCGCTGGAACGCATGCGAGTGCAGGTTCGGCATCCCCGGAACGACCGGGCCGTTCAGGCGCTCGGCGGCGACGTCCGTCATGTTCGTCGCGACGCTGGCGATCACGCCGTCGTCGCCGACGACGATCAGCACATGGTCGGCCCAGCCCGAAGGCAACATCGCGCTGGGAGCGAGGTACCGTCGCGGCATCGAAAAGCGATCAGTCGTTCCAGGAGGGCAACAGGTCGGACACTTCGCCGCTGAGTGCACCGCTTCCGACCAGTTCGCTGATCGCGCCGATGTCGGGGGCAAAGTAGCGGTCCTCGGCGTAGAAGGCGACTCGCTTGCGCACGGCGTCGTGGACAGCCTGCAGCTTTTTCGAAGTCTTCAGGGGCGCGTGGAAGTCGATGCCTTGAGCCGCCGCGAGCAGCTCGATTGCGACAATGGCCCGGCTGTTCCGCGTCATGTCGCCCAGCCGCCGCGCCGCGAACGTCGACATGCTGACGTGATCTTCCTGGTTGGCCGAGGTCGGCAGGCTGTCGACGCTGGCCGGATGCGCGAGCGACTTGTTTTCCGACGCCAGCGCCGCGGCGGTGACGTGCGCCATCATGAATCCCGAGTTGATGCCCGGATCGCGCACCAGGAACGGCGGCAGTCCCGACAGCGACTCGTCGATCAGCAAGGCGATACGCCGTTCCGAAAGCGCTCCTATCTCTGCGATGGCCAGCGCGAGGACGTCGGCGGCGAGCGCCACCGGTTCGCCGTGAAAATTGCCGCCGGAAAGCACCTCCCCCGAATCGGCGAACACCAGCGGATTGTCGGTCACCGCATTCGCTTCGGTCGAGAGCGTCGCGGCGACATGGCGCATCAGGCCGAGACACGCGCCCATCACCTGCGGCTGGCAACGCAGGCTGTAGGGATCCTGGACTCTGTCGTCGTCGACAAGATGCGAGCGGCGAATCTCGCTGCCGCCAAGCAGCACGCGATACTTTGCCGCGACGTCGATCTGCCCCGGCTGGCCGCGCACTTCCTGGATGCGGGCGTCGAACGGCGTGTCGCTTCCCTTGGCCGCATCGACCGACAGCGCGCCCGTCACGACGGCGGCGGCGAAAATGTCCTCGGCTTCGAACAGGGCCTTGAGCGCCAATGCCGTCGACACCTGCGTGCCGTTCAGCAGCGCGAGTCCTTCCTTGGCGGCGAGCGAGATCGGCGAAAGACCCGCGCGGCTCAACCCTTCGCTCGCCGGTACCGCGGCACCGTCGATGCGAACTTCGCCCTCGCCCATGAGTGCCAGCGTCATGTGCGCCAGCGGCGCAAGATCGCCCGAGGCTCCGACCGATCCCTGCGAAGGAATCGACGGAAGGACACCGGCGTTGTACAGCGCTATCAAGGCGTCGATCACTTCGGGCCGCACGCCCGAATAGCCGCGCGCCAGGCTCGCGGCTTTGAGCACCAGGACAAGACGCACGATCGCGTCGTCGAGCAGCGCTCCGGTGCCGACTGCGTGCGAGTGAACGAGGTTGGTCTGCAGCCGTTCCAGCTGGTCGTGCGCGATGTGCGTCTTGGCGAGCTTGCCGAAACCGGTATTGATGCCGTACGCGGGCGCGCCGTGATCGACCGCCTGCTGCACCGCCGCGCGCGAAGCGTCGATGGCCGGCCGGGTCGAGGTGTCGAGCGCCACGCGCGTGCCGCCGCGCGCGATTCGGCGCAGCATGCCAAGCGTCAGACCGCCCGCCGCAATGGTGAGCCCGGCCTTCATCAGGCCAGCGTCTGGTTCGGCATGCGCGCGATGGTCTCGATGGCGAAAAGTGCCGGCGTCAGCAATGCGCTATCGGCGCGAAAGCCGCGGTCATTTCCCACCGACCATCGGCAGGACCAGCCCGTGCTCCGCCGCGCACTGGATCGCGTCCTCGTACCTGGCGTCGGCGTGACGCATTACGCCGCTCGCGGGGTCGTTGGTCAACACGCGCTCGAGGCGTCGTGCGGCGGCGGGCGTTCCATCGCAGACGACGACCATGCCGGCGTGCTGCGAGAACCCCATGCCGACACCGCCGCCGTGGTGGATGCTGACCCAGGTGGCGCCGCTCGCGCAGTTGAGAAGCGCGTTGAGAAATGGCCAGTCGGACACGGCGTCGGAACCGTCGCGCATGCCTTCGGTCTCGCGATTGGGACTCGCCACCGACCCCGAATCGAGATGGTCGCGGCCGATGACGATCGGCGCCTTCAACTCGCCGCTGGCGACCATGTCGTTGAAGGCGAGACCCGCGCTTGCCCGATCGCCCAGGCCGATCCAGCAGATGCGCGCCGGCAATCCCTGGAACTTGATCCGCGTGCGCGCCATGTCGAGCCAGTGATGCAGCTGCGCGTTCTGCGGGAAAAGCTCTTTCAGCTTGGCGTCGGTCCGGTAGATGTCCACGGGGTCGCCCGACAGCGCCACCCAGCGGAACGGCCCGACGCCGCGGCAGAACAGCGGACGAATATAGGCGGGCACGAAGCCGGGAAATTCGAACGCGTTGCCGACGCCCGCTTCCAGGGCCATCTGCCGCAAGTTGTTGCCGTAATCGAACGTCGGCACGCCCATTTGATGAAAGGCGAGCATCGCGCGCACTTGCACAGCCATCGATGCTTTCGCGGCCTTGACCACGCCGGCCGGATCGCCGGCGCGACGCGCCTCGGCTTCTTCGAGCGACCACCCGGACGGCAGATAACCGTTGAGCGGGTCGTGTGCGCTGGTCTGGTCTGTCACCATGTCCGGGCGGGCTTTGGTGTCTCCGGCTTGCACGCGACGGACGAGCTCGGGAAAAAGCTCGGCGGCATTTCCCAGCAAGCCGACCGAGACGGCGCGGCCGGCGGCGTGCGCTTCTCCGATGATTGCCAGGGCGCGATCGAGCGTGTCCGCCTGCTGGTCGAGATAGCCGGTATCGAGTCGCATCCGGACCCGGGAGGGATCGCATTCGACCGCGAGCATCGACGCACCGGCCATGGTCGCCGCCAGCGGCTGCGCGCCGCCCATGCCGCCCAGCCCGCCGGTGAGAATCCATTTCCCGCGCAGATCGCCGCCGTAGTGCTGGCGTCCCGCTTCGGCGAAGGTCTCGTACGTTCCCTGGACGATGCCCTGGCTGCCGATATAGATCCACGAGCCCGCGGTCATCTGGCCGTACATCATCAGGCCCTTCGCATCGAGCTCATGGAAGTGCTCCCACGTCGCCCAGTGCGGCACCAGGTTGGAGTTGGCGATCAGCACGCGCGGCGCGTCCGCGTGCGTCTTGAACACGCCGACCGGCTTGCCCGATTGCACGAGCAGCGTCTCGTCGTCGCCAAGCGCTTTCAACACTTCGACGATCTTGTCGAAGCACTGCCAGTCGCGGGCCGCGCGGGCGATGCCGCCGTACACGATCAGCTCGTCGGGCTTTTCCGCCACCTCGGGGTCGAGATTGTTCATCAGCATCCGCAGCGCTGCCTCGGTCAGCCATGACCTGGCGCTGAGCCGGGTACCGCGCGGCGCGCGTATGCGGCGCGTCGGGTCGAGGCGCATGCCGGCGCGAGGGGGCGAGAGGTCGTTCATTGCGTATCGCTGACTCTGGCGGTGCGCGAGATGCAAACGTCGATGTTATCGCCGTGGCTGGCCTTATGCAAAAAGCGGTGCGCCGGCCGGACGGCGGGGAACTCGCGGCGCCGTTCGCCTATCCCACGAAGGGGGCGCCCGGATCGACGGTCGATCCACAACGCAAGGAGGCCCATCATGCCGTACAACACCATCGCGGACCTGCCGAAGGCCCAGACCGACCAGTACAACGCGCATCAGAAGGAAGCGTTCCTCAAGGCGTTCAACAGCGCGTACAAGGAATACGGCGGCGACGAGGGTCGCGCGTTTGCCGTGGCCCATACGGCGGCGAAGCGGGCCGGAGAAAAGCCGGGACCCGGCTAGCCGTCTGTCATTCGTCGCCGCATTCGACGCACGGCCGCATGCCGTGCGGACACAGCGCATGATGCGTCCGGGCCGCGGCTTCTTCGAATGAGGTAATCGTCGCGCGTGGCATTCCCCGCTCGAGCATGTGCGCGATCTCGCGCGCGACCGCTTGCTCGAAGGCCTCGCGGATCGTGTCCCGCGACGCCCGCGCCCGCGCTTCGCGCAACACGAGTTGGACGCGGGTCTCTGCGGCAAGCGCCCGCTGATCTCGGCCCGCGCCCATCGATTGGTCCTCCTGCGAAAAAAAAGCGTGGCCCCGTGCCGATGCAACGCTAAAGGCTTCGCCCGCGGCAGAAAATAGGACAGGTTCTGAATCGCGTGTAGGAGTGCGGGGGCGAGCTGCTAGAATCACCGCCGAGCCGTTCCCGCATGAGCTCATCGAGCGACGGCTGACCAGGGGAGGTTACGATGTCCAAGCAATCCTGTGCTGCGCGCGTGCGCGCCGGCGTGCGCGTTGTCGTCGGCTCGGTGGTGGGAATCCTTGTTTCGGTCGCGGCAGCGCAACAACCTGCTCCTCCGGCGCCGGCCACACCCGCGGCTACGCCCCAGCCAGCAGCGCCTGCCACCGCGACCCAGCCCGCGGCACCCGCTGCCCCGCCCGCGCCCGTCATCCAGCCTTTCGCTCCCGCCTCGACGCCGGACCAGGAACAGCTGCGGGTCGTCCCGGCCAGGCGCTACCCCGGCAAAGTTCATCTGCTGCCTGCCACGATGGAGACGACGCAATGGGGCTGGTTCAACAATGCCCAGCCGCCGGTGCTGCACGTCGACTCGGGTGACTCGATCATCTTCGAGACGATGATGCACTCGCATAACCAGGTCGTGCCCGGGACGACGATCGAGCAGATCAAAAAGCTTCGCACCGACTTCCCCGGCCGCGGACCTCATACGCTGACCGGCCCGGTGTACATCGAGGGTGCCGAGCCCGGCGACGTTCTCAAGGTGCGCATCAACAGGATCGTGCCTCGCGCTTACGGGACCAACTTCAACGTGCCAGGCATGTTCGGCGAGTTTCCGGGAAAGTTTCCCGAGGGTCAGGTCAAGTATTTCTACCTCGATCTCGAGCGCAAGGTCGCCGAATTTGCGCCGGGAATCGAGATTCCGCTGGCGCCGTTTCCCGGAACGATCGGCGTCGCCCGCGCCGAGCCCGGTCAATACAGCTCGGTGCCGCCGGGACGCTACGCCGGCAACATCGACGTCCGCGACCTGACCGAGGGCGCAACGCTTTATGTGCCGATCTTCGTCAAGGGCGCGCTGCTCTGGACCGGCGATTCGCACGCGGCGCAGGGCAACGGCGAGGTCAACCTGACCGCGCTCGAAACCGCCTACAAGGAAATGAACGTCACCGTCGACGTCGTCAAGAACATGAAAATCGAATGGCCGCGCATCGAAACCAAGGATGCGTGGATCACTCTGGGTATCGATCGCGATCTGAACAAGGCGCTCGAGATCCTGATGAGCGAAACGAGCAAATTGCTGATCGAGCAGCGCTCGCTGGACAACGGGCAGGCGCACAAGATGATGATGGCGGCGTGGGACTGCCGGATCAGCCAGGTCGTCGACGTCAACAAGGGCATCCACTGCTTCAGCGCGAAGGGCGCCAGGGCAACCCGCAAGATCGAGGCTCTGCCCGATCAGGAAAACAAGGCCTACCTCGTGACCGTGGGCAGGGACGCCGACCTCAACAAAGCGATGGACGACGCGTCGTGGGCGATGATCGAGCTGCTGCAAAATGAAAAGAAGCTGAGCCGGCTCGATGCATACAGCCTCGCCAGCATGGTGATGGATTGCCGCCTGGCCGCGCCGACGGCGCAGGTAAAAGCAGTGCATTGTCTGCTGCCGAAAAGCACCTGGGTAGCGTCCCGGTAGATTCGTCGTGCGGGCCGGGCTTTTCGGCCTGGCGGTGGCGGCTCAGTTCGCCGTCCTCGCCGCCGTCCCCGCTTTTGCCGCCACCCAGGTGGTGGCGACGACGACCGACCTTGCGGCGCTGGTCGCGGCGGTCGGCGGTGACCTGGTCACCGTCGAATCCATCGTGCCGGGCGGCGTGGACCCCGAAGCGTTCGAGCCGCGTCCCGGCGACATCGCGAAAGTGCGCCAGGCCGCGCTGCTGGTGCGCGTCGGGCTCGGCTACGACTACTGGCTGGATGGAATCGTCAACCAGACCGGCGATAAGGGCTTGATGCGCGGAGGCGAGGCTTACGTCGACGCATCGGCCGGCATTCCGTTGCTCGAAATCCGCGGCCAGAGCATCGTCAACGAAGGGGGCCATGCACACGGCGTCGCCAATCCGCACTACTGGCTCGATCCCGAGAACGCCATCACCATCACGGCGGGGATCGCCGAGGGCCTGAGCCGTGTTGCTCCGGCGCAGCGGGGACAGATCCTCGCCAATCGCGAGCGATTCCTGTCGCAGCTCGAAGCAAGGCGTGCGAGCTGGACCCGGACGCTGGCGCCATTTGCCGGGTCGAAGCTCATCGCCTATCACAATTCCTGGCCTTATTTTGCGCGCCGCTTTCGCCTCGACGTTATTGCCTTCGTCGAGCCCAAAGCGGGCGTTGCGCCCAGCCCGGCCCATCTCGCCCAGCTGATTTCCGCGGGACGCAGGGCGCAGGTGCGCGCGATCCTGCACGAACCTTACGAGCCCGAGGACGCGTCGCGATTCGTCGGACAGAAGCTCGGAGTCCCGGTGGTGCGGCTGGCCGTATCGGTCGGCAGCCTTGCCGGGGCCGACGATTATCTGGCGCTGTTCGACTACAACGTCGCGACGCTCGCCAAGGCATTGGGTGCGCGCAGTCCATGAGCGACGCGGCCGCACTGCTCGCCCTTCCCTTCGCGGCGTCGGTCGTTTTTGTGCTGATGCATGCCTATCTCGGCGTGCACGTGCTGCGCCGACGGATTGTCTTCGCCGACCTCGCGCTCGCTCAACTTTCGGCGCTCGGCGCCACCGTCGCATTCGCGAACGGCTACCCGGCGACCAGCGCGGCGGGGTTCGCCTACGCCCTTTTGTTCACCGCCATCGGCGCCGCGCTGCTGACCTCGACCCGCGGCCTCGCGCGCTTTGTCAGCCAGGAGGCTTTTGTCGGCATCGTCTATGTCGTCGCGACGGCGGCGACGATACTGGTCGTCGACCGCTCGCCGCAGGGAGCGGAGCACGTCAAGAAAATCCTGGTGGGGAGCATTCTTACCGTCGATGCCACCGACGTCGCGAAGTTCGTTGCCTTGTACGCGGCGATCGGCCTGCTGCACTGGCTGGTGCGCCGGCCGCTGATTGCGCTGTCGAGCGAGGCCCCGACCGCTGGCCGGACGCGCGTTGCCGTGTGGGCGTGGGATTTCGTTTTTTTCCTCTCCTTCGCCATCGTCGTGACCAGCTCGGTGGCTACTGCCGGCGTGCTCCTGGTGTTCAGCCTGCTGATCGTGCCCGCGGTGATCGGGTCGATCTTTTCCGGCAAGCTGCGTGTCGCCCTGCCGATCGCTTGGTGCGCCGGCATTGCGGCCTGCGGCGCCGGCCTGGCGGGCTCGTTCGCGTTCGATATGCCGACCGGTGCGGCGATGGTGATAGCCCTCGCCGGCTTTCTCCTGCTGGCGGGGCTCGCGAAAGTTCTGCTTTTTGTCGGCGGCGAGCAACGGCGGACCAATCTGCGCATCGCTGCGATCAGCGTCGCTGCGATTACGCTGGGCGCGCTGCTCGTGTCGAGCGCGTGGCTGATGATCAACCCTGCCGCCGATCAGCCCCTCCTCGCGGTCGTCGAACGTGTAACCGGCACAGGGCCGGCGCAGTTCCTGCGACCAGCCGAGCGAGACGCCTATGAAAGCGCCGCGCGCGACGTCGTGCGTTTTCAAGGCGAAGTCGATCGAATCGACG
The DNA here is from genome assembly GCA_036269335.1 of Casimicrobiaceae bacterium. Lineage (GTDB taxonomy): Bacteria > Pseudomonadota > Gammaproteobacteria > Burkholderiales > Casimicrobiaceae > PALSA-1003. The sequence continues at coordinate 10,196 of DATASF010000083.1, read as the reverse complement.
CGATGGAAAAGGCCGCGCGCTACCAGGGGGCCCCTCTGTCGGACGATGAAATAAGGCGGATTGCTTCCTACCAGCAGAGCTTCAACGAGATGACCCGCGGCGAGCGCTTCGTGCAGGACGTGTTGCGGGGAAAGGCGCGGACCCGCGAGCGCTGGATCGTCGGCGCGCCTGCAGCGGCGATCGGTCTTCTGGGACTTTTGTGGCTGGCGCGCAGGTATCGGATGCCTGAGCGCAATCGGGCCGGCGTGGCGTCCGGGGCTTCGGTTGCCGGCTAAAGCTGTGCCGATCGCGAGCCGATTGGCGAACCAGCGGCCGGATCATTCCTGCGTCAGCAAAAAAAGAACCCCCGAAAAGCCGGGGGTCCAGTAACGCACCATGAACACCTCAGAAACGTCGATCGAGCCCGGTTTGCGACTCGATCAACTCTTGCTCTCAATGCCCGCGAGCATCCATTAGGCCGTGGGCGTTTCGCTTTAGTTCATCGCGCTGGCCATTTTCCCTGACCATCGCCTTCAGAATCGTCCGTGCAAGCGATTCCGGGGCGGCGACCGCTCCCACTCGCACGACCCTCGACGCGGATCCGGATGTCACCGTAAACACACCGCGCTGGAATTGATACGAAGCGGCGTATTGCCTGCCGTCCGCGTTCAAGATCACCTGACCGGAGGAATTGAGCGTGCCCATCGGATCCTTGTCGGCTTTTGTATCGTTCGGGTTTTCTGCGTCGCCAATGAATCGCTTACGCCGCCCCTTTGCGCGACTGGAACGGAAGCACCTTTCGCATCGCTTCGACATTGGCCGATTGTTCGGTTTGCCTGCGCAGTTCGCGGCGCACTCTAGCAAACGTCTTGCGCAAATCAGTTTCGACGCTTTTGGTGTAACGGAACGACGGATCGAGGATCGACTTCATACGGCCTCCACTCCGATGCTGTGAAGTACGAAAACATTTCACGCGTTTCGTCCCTGCGTGTCGCAAGAGGCGTTCCATCGTCCGCGAACTTGCGAAGGTTCAGCCGCTTACCGTCGAGGCCCTCGACCACGGTCCCCGCCAACGTAAAGAATGTCGACACTTTCATGCCAACATCTGCCCTCATGCTTTTGTTACCGACAATTCGTGACAGTCGCGCACGTTGCCAGCGGTTCCACCCCGCTTGTCACGGTGTCGTACGGCCGCTACGCTGACAGCCATGCTGGCGGTCCAAGGCCTGACCAAGTCGTACGCGGGGCCCCTGCCACGCTCCGTTTTCGCCGATGTCGATCTCGAGCTCTCGCCCGGTGACTACGTCGCCGTCATGGGCGAGTCGGGCGTCGGCAAATCGACCTTGCTCAACCTGATCGCGGGCCTGGACAGCCCCGACCGTGGCTCGATCAAGCTTGGCGACGTCGAGCTCACGACGCTTGACGACGATGCGCTGACCGCCCTCCGCCGTGAGCGCTTCGGCTTCGTGTTCCAGGCATTTCACGTGTTGCCCTACTTGAGCGCCGCCCGGAACGTCGCCTTGCCGCTGTCGCTGCTCGGCATCGCCGGACCGAAGTCCGACGCGCGAGTGGCAAGTGTGCTCGCCGCCGTGGGCCTCGACGGTCGCGGCGAAAGCATGCCGCGCGAGCTTTCGGGAGGCGAGCTGCAACGGGTCGCGATCGCGCGCGCCCTGGTGCACCGGCCGCAATTGGTACTCGCGGACGAGCCGACCGGCAATCTCGATGCCGACACCGCGGGCCAGGTGCTGCGCCTTCTGCGCGACCAGATCAAGACCCAGGGCGCGGCCGGCATCCTGGTCACGCACTCGCACGCCGCGGCGCAGACCTGCGACCGCATATGGCAACTGACTCCCGCCGGATTGCGCGCAGCGCCGTCGAGTTGACGATGCGCAAGCCCAGGCTCTCCGCGGCGCGCGCCGTACTGGCCGGCGCGCTGGTGCAGAACAAGGCGCGCAGCGCCCTGTCGGTCCTCGCCATCGCGCTCGGCGTCGCGCTCGGCTACGCGGTTTCGCTGATCACCGGCGCCGCGGTCAACGAGCTCGCTCTCGGCGTGCAGTTTCTCGCCGGCGACGCCGATCTGCAGGTACGCGGTCCGCGCGGGGGTTTCGACGAAGCGGTCTACCCGCGCCTCGCGCGGCTGCCCGACGTGGCTGCGGCCAGCCCGGTGGTCGAGGCCGACGCCAGGCTCGAAGGTCGCGACGACGTGCTGAGGATCGTAGGCATCGACGTCTTCCGCGCCGGCACCGTCGAGCCGGCGCTGGTCGCCGAGTCCAGCGACCGCTTCGACCATCTGCGCTCCGATACGCTTTTCTTGAGTCCCGCCGCGGCGCGCTCGCTTGGCGTCGACGCGGGCGGCACGCTGGCTTTTCAGGTGGGCTTGCGCGACGTGACCTTGCGCGTCGCGGGGCTGGTGCCTGCCGAAGGCCAACAGCGGTTCGCGGTGATGGATATCGCGGGCGCCCAGTCGAATTTCGATCGGCTGGGCCGGATCAGTCGCGTCGATCTGCGTCTGCGGCCCGGCGTCGACATCGAAACCGCGCGCGCGCGCATCCAGTTGGAGTTGCCGCCGGGCGTCGCCGTCGAGCGCCGCGAGACGAGCGTCGGCGCCAGCGCGAGCCTTTCGCGCTCGTACCGCGTCAACCTGAACGTGCTGGCGCTGGTCGCGCTGTTCACCGGCGGCCTGCTGGTTTTTTCGACGCAGGCGCTCGCGGTCGTGCGCCGCCGCTCGCAACTCGCGCTGTTGCGCGTTCTGGGCATGACCCGCCGCGAATTGGCGGGCCTGCTCGTCCTCGAAGGCGCGATCGTCGGCATCGCCGGCAGCGCGCTGGGATTGGCCGGCGGATTCGCCCTGGCGCAAATCGCGGTTCTAGTCATCGGGGCCGACCTCGGCGCCGGATATTTTCGCGGCGTCGCGCCGGCGCTTGCGCTGGCTCCGGTTTCGCTGGCGATATTCTTCTGTCTGGGCGTGCTGATCGCCATGCTCGCGAGTCTTGCTCCCGCGCTGGAGGCGGCACGCGCAGCGCCCGCGGCCGCGCTCAAGGCCGGTGACGAAGAGCGCGCCTTCGCGCGGCTCTCTCCTCCGTGGCCGGGCTTCGTGACCATCGGCATCGGCGCGATCGCCACGCTCGTGCCGCCGGTCGCAGGCTTGCCGCTGTTCGGCTATATCGCCATCGCCCTGCTGGTGATCGGGACGCTGATGCTGATGCCGCGGATCGCCGTGATGCTGCTCGAGGTATTGCCCCTGCCGAGCGGCGCGCCGTCGCGGCTCGCCCTGTTGCAGCTGCGCGGCGCTCCGGGGCAGGTCGCGGTGAGCCTCGCCGCGATCGTCGCCGCGGTGAGCCTGATGGTGTCGATGGCGATCATGGTCGCGTCGTTCCGGACCTCGCTCGACGCGTGGCTCGAGCGCGTGTTGCCGGCCGATCTTTATGTGCGCGCGGGCGCCGCCGGCGATACCGCCTACCTCGGCCCCGACGATCAATCGCGCCTGGCCGCCCTGCCCGGCGTGCGCCGCGCCGATTTCCAGCGTGAGCAGCAATTGCTGCTCGACCCCGCCCGCCCGCGCGTCGTCCTGCTTGCGCGCAACATCGATGCGGCGAACCTGTCGCGCCAGCTCCAGCTGGTAGGCGGACCTGTCGCCGTGGGTCCCGGCGCGCCACCGCCGGCGTGGGTGAACGAAGCGATGGTGGACTTGTACGGGTTCGCGCCGGGCAAGGTTGTCGAGCTTCCGATCGCCGGCAAGCCGGTCGCTTTCACCGTCGCGGGAGTGTGGCGCGACTATGCGCGGCCGCAGGGGGCGATCGTCATCGAGCGCGAGCGCTATATCGCGCTGACCGGCGATCGCAATGCCAGCAGCGCCGCACTGTGGCTCGCGCCTGGCGCGAAGCCCGAAGCGCTGAGCCAGGCGATTGCACACGACGTCCCCGGCGGAGCGAAACTCGACATAGCCGCGCCCGGGGAAATTCGCGAGTTGTCACTACAGACATTCGACCGGACGTTCGCCGTCACTTACGCGCTCGAGCTCGCCGCGGTCGTCATCGGGCTTTTCGGCCTGTCGTCGTCGTTCGGCGCACTGGTCCTTGCGCGCCGCCGCGAGTTCGGGATGCTGCGCCACATCGGCATGACGCGGCGGCAGATCGGCGCAATGGTCGCCACCGAAGGCTTGATCGTCACCGCCGTCGGCCTTGTCGCGGGCTTCGGACTCGGCTGGCTGATCAGCCTCGTGCTGATCCACGTCGTCAACCGCCAGTCGTTCCACTGGGGCATGGAGCTCAACGTGCCCTGGTCGGCGCTCGCGGGCTCCGCGGTGGTCGTGCTCGCGCTTTCGATCGTCACCGCGCTCGCCAGCGGTCGCCAGGCGATGAGCCGCCGCGCCGTATTGGCGGTCAAGGAGGACTGGTGATTCCCGCGGGCGGCACATGAGAAGGCGCCGATTTCTCGCGAGCCCGATCGTGCTCTTGGCGACCGCCGCGCTCGCCGCGGACGACTTTCCGCGCGTCGTCGCGGACCACACGATAACCTTTCCGCGCGACACCGGCGCGCATCCGACATTTCGCAACGAATGGTGGTATGTCACCGGCTGGGTTCGCGACGCCGACGCCAACGGGTTCGGCATCCAGGTGACGTTTTTCCGGAATCGCCCGCGCGTTGCCGAGTCGAACCCCAGCGCATTTGCGCCGCGCCAGCTGCTGTTCGCGCACGCCGCCATCGCCGATCCGCGCCACGGCCGTCTCCGCCACGATCAGCGCGCAGCGCGCCAGGGCTTCGAGCTCGCCGGCGCCGCGGAGGAAACGACCGCGGCGTGGATCGACGATTGGTCGCTCAAGCTCGTCGGAGACGTCTATGTCGCGACGATCGCGGCACGCGATTTCCGATTCGAGCTCCGGTTCGCGCCTGCGCAACCGGTCCTGCTCGAGGGTGACCGGGGTTTTTCACAAAAGGGACGAAGCATCGAGAACGCCAGCTATTACTACAGCCAGCCGCAGCTCGCCGTCTCGGGCAAGGTGACGATCGAAGGGAAGGATGCGAACGTCACCGGCACGGCGTGGCTCGACCACGAATGGTCGAGTGCGGCCCTGGCGCCTGACGCGAGCGGGTGGGACTGGATCGGCATCAACTTCGACGACGGCGGCGCGCTGATGGCTTTCCGGATGCGCGACCGTTCGGGCGCGGCGATCTGGGCGGGCGGCACGTTTCGCGCGGCCGATCGAGCATCGCGATCGTTCGAGCCTGCGGAGATCCGCTTCATTGCGGATCGGCGCTGGCGCTCGCCACGCACCGGCATCGAGTATCCGGTCGCGATGCGGGTCGGCGCGGGCGGCGACGACTATGCGCTTGAACCGTTGATGGACGACCAGGAGCTCGACGCGCGCGCCAGCACCGGAACCGTCTACTGGGAAGGCGCCGTGCGGGCGCTTCGCGGCGGACGCGAGGTCGGGCGCGGATACCTCGAGCTCACCGGCTACGGAAAACCGCTGACGCTTTGAGTCGGCCGTGGCCTCGCACAGCGTGTTCGATCGAGCGAGCGCGCGGACGCGCGGATCGGTCGGGAAAAGTCAGTGCGGCGGCGCTCCGGGCGGCGCGGCCGGCACCAACCCGAACTTCTGCATGGTCGCCGCCAGCTTGACCTTGTCGGGCGGTCCTCCCGCATCGATGATGGCTTTCACTTCGCGAAAGTACTGTGCTCCGATGTCCGGCGTGTTGATCACCAGCGCGCGCGCCGCGACAGCGTGCGGGTTGCTGAAGGCGTGAACGACACCGCAGGGCGTGGCCATCGAGTCGCCGGGCTTGAGGTCGCGCGTTTCGCTGCCTACCGTGTAGCGGAGCGTCCCTTCGAGCACATAGACCAGTTCTTCGTTGGCGGAATGGCTGTGCGGCGGAGGAACGTTGGAGCCCGGCGGCACCCGCAGCTCGAAGGCGCCGATCCGGCACCCATTGCCACCCTCCTGCAAATACCGGATTTCCAGCTGGCCGACGCGGATGACTTCCGGCGCGGCTGGCGAAAGGGCTTCATTCATGGCAAACTCCTTGTGTAAAGACCCTGTACGTGCTACTGTACAAATTCTTTACGCCATTGTCAATTGCCGCATCGATTGCCATGTCAACCGCCAGAACCCTCGCCCGCAGGAAGCGCTCGCACCAGGCGATAACGCCGATGATCGGCTGGCTGCTCCGCCTGCCGCATGAGGTCATTGTGTCGCGCATCCTCGCCGCGCTCAACGGCAAGGGCTTCGACATCTCCCCCACCGAGCTGGGCGTGTTCCTGTATCCGGGTCCCGAGGGACGACGGCCGATCGAGCTGGCCAGGCAATGCCAGATGACCCGACAGGCGATGAATTATGTGCTGGCGGGTCTGGAGGGCCGCGGCTACATCGAGCGGCATACGGGACCCACTCCGGCCGCGCGCGTTGTGCGGATGACCGACCGCGGCTGGGCAATGGTCGCGCCGATACGCGACTGCGTCGCCGCGATCGAGCACGAGTGGACTGCGCACCTGGGCACGCGGCGGTTCAACGCGCTGCGCGAGACGCTGCGCGATCTGTCCCTGTGGCTCGGCAAGCTCGGTTGATGCGGGCCATTTACCTGCTCAACGAGCCCAGCGGACGATCGACGGGCAGGATCGTCGATTCGGTTTCGACCGAACGGGCCAGTTTGCGAACTACCCCGTCCTGCTTGGTCAGCAAGTAGATCTCGCCGCCTTCATCGAGGCCGAATCGCAAGTCGGCACGATCAGCGCCCGCAATCTCGCGCGCCGTTTGGCGAGTTCCCCGGTACAACAGTGGCAGCTCATAGAACGGCACGGCCTTGCCGTTGATCAATTGATCGACGTTCGCGAAGAACACTCGCCCTGATACGATATCGCCAAAGAGGTACTTGCCATTCAACGCCGGGATCGCCTTGCCTCGGTAGACAAATCCACCGGTAACCGCCAGGCCGAGGTGATGCCCATACTGGAGCGCCGGCTCGGTCAATCCGTTAATGACGTCGGCGAGCGGTGAGCTCGAAAGTCGTGTTTCGTTGTTGTGATCTACCACCCAGCTTCCTTCTCTCAAGCTCCAGCCGTAATTCGCTCCAGCCTTGCCGACGTCGATCTCCTCGATCGTCGCCTGGCCGATGTCGGCGATCATCATTTTTCCGTCGCCTGCGGTGTCCCAGCTGAAGCGCGCCGGATTGCGCAGACCGTACGCCCAAATCGCCCCCAGGACCTGGCGGTCACTGGTAAAGGGGTTGCCGGGCGGAATGCTGTACTGCCACCTGCCGTCCTGCAGTGGATCGATGCGCAGAATCTTTCCCAGGGGACTCAACAGACTCTGGGCTGTGCGCAGTGCGTCGACCTTGCCGGTCCGGAATACCGTGTTGCCACCATCGCCGACGCCGATGTAGAGCAGTCCGTATTCGGACTGGCCCGGCCTGGCGTTGGGATTGAAGCCGAGTTGACCTCCGACGTGGTCGTGCAGAGGATGCGCGATTCTGAGGATTTCCCGGCGTGATGACGGATCGATGCGATCCGGATTGGCGGGGTCGACGTTCCATTCGGCCACGACGTCATGATGGGCGACGCCTCCAGCAGGGTCCGGCGTCGGGAAATCGGGGACGCCGGACTGCGGAGTTTCGGTGCTGTAGGTATAGAACTTTCCGGAGCCCCGCCGGTCGGACCTGGCAAAGTCCGGATGGAACGCAAAGGTATTGAGGCCCTGCTCGAAGAGATCGGTGCTCGTGAAGCTTCCCTTTCTGGCGATTGCCATGTCGAGGAAGGGTTCAGGCAGCAGGCGCCCGTTCTTGATCACACGAATCTTGCCGGTCATGTCATTGACGAAGAGGCGATTGGAGCCATCGCCCGCGTGGAACAGGAAATTGATCCTGGCGCGAGGCGGCGACTCGCTGCTCGCAGGAATCTGGACGACGTCTTCCACCTCCACCGCGAATCTCATCGACGCCGAGCCGGTCGTGCCGTCGCCGCACGCTTCCAGTATCGCGGCCGCGCACGCAGCGAGCATCGCCCTCGCGGCCGAGAGCGGATCCGACCAAGACTTCGAGGACATTACGGCAACGTCGCCTTCGCCTTGCAATCCACGCTTTCCCCGGGAGCCTGGCCGATGCGGCAAACGAAAACCGTTCGCTCGCTGCTATCGTAGAACCAGGCAAAGGAAACCCCGTTGGATGATGAACTGGCGATCGGTGTCACTGAAGGGCGGACGTCCGCCCGGATCTGTGCGAACGCATGAAGGCCGTAGGTAGCAATCGCGGCGATGATAAGCAGACCCACAATCTTGATCACGAAAATTCTCCCGTTTCATTCCCCGAGACGAGGAATGATGATACTAGCAAGGATGTGCCCGCCAGCCGAGCTGCCCGATCGTCAGCAGCCCTGACTGGACAAAGCGAAACGCCGATGCGATGATTTTTCTTCGGCCGGCGCGCGAAAGGTGGATGTCATGCCGAGCTTCACACTCAACGTCAACGGCGAACCCCGGACCGTCGAGGTTCGCGATCCCGACGAGCCGCTGCTCTACGTATTGCGCAACTCGCTGTCGCTGACCGGCGCCAAGTTCGGGTGCGGACTTGGCCAGTGCGGAGCGTGCACGGTGATCGCGGACGGCGAAGCCGTCCGCTCGTGCCGGATGCCGGTATCGAAGGCGGGCGGCAAGAAAATCACAACCATCGAGGGCCTGGGCACGCCCGACAAACCGCATCCGCTGCAGGCAGCGTTCGTCGCCGAGCAGGCGGCGCAGTGCGGCTATTGCGTCACCGGCATGGTGATGAGCGGCGCGGCGGCGCTGGCGCGCAAGCCGAACCTCAGCCGCGAGGATGCGCAGCAGGCGCTCGCCGGCAACCTGTGCCGCTGCGGCACGCACGACAGGATCCTGCGCGCGATGTTGCGCGCTTCGGGCAAGGCGAGCGCATGAGCGCGCCGCTGTCGCGCCGCGAATTCCTCCAGGCCGGCGGGGCCCTGGTCGTCGGGTTCTCGCTTTCCGCGCCGGCGTTTGCGCAGCAGGTTCCGCGCTCCGCCGCAGCGCTCGGCAAGACGCTCGACACCGGCGAGGTCGACGGCTTCATCGCCGTCAACGCCGATGGCTCGGTGACGATTTACTCGGGCAAGGTCGATCTCGGCCAGGGCTTGCGCATCGCGATTCCGCAGATGGCCGCCGAGGAGCTCGGCATCGGCGTCGATCGGATTGCGATGGTCGAGGGCGACACCGCACTGACGCCCGACCAGGGCGCGACCGGCGGCAGCAGCGGCATCATGCGCGGCGGCGTTCAGATCCGGCAGGCGGCGGCCACTGCGCGCGAGACGCTGATCGGCCTCGCCGCCGCGCGCACCGGCAGGCCGGCGGCGGATTTCGACACGATCGACGGTGAGGTGCGCCCGAAATCGGGCGGCGCCGGCATTCGCTTCGGCGATCTCGTCGGCGACAGGCGTTTCGGCGTCAAGGTCGACGCGAAAGCGAAGCTGCGCGATCCCAGGTCGTACACCATCGTCGGTCAGCCGCTCGTGCGGCCCGACATTCCGGGCAAGGTCGACGGCCGGCACGTGTTCGTCCACAACTTCAGGATCGACGGCATGCTGCACGGACGCGTCGTTCGGCCGCCGGCGGTGGGCGCGAAACTCCTCGCCGTCGATGAAGCGTCGATCAGCGCGATCCCGGGTGTGCGCGTCGTGCGACTCAACGATTTTGTCGGCGTCGTCGCCGCCAGCGAATGGGACGCGGTCTCCGCCGCGCGTTTGCTCGAGACCCGGTGGTCTGAATCGGCGCCGCTGCCCGGCGCCGGAGCCGTGCGCGAGTGGATGCGCGCCGGTCCGTTCGAGTCGGACGAGACGCTGGTGAAAAAAGGCGATGCGCGACAGGCGCTCGCCAGCGCAAAGAAAATCAGTGCGGAGTTCTACTGGCCGATGCAGTCGCATGCCTCGATGGGACCGTCGTGCGCGGTCGCCGACGTGCGCGACGGCAAGGCAACCGTGTGGTCGGCCTCGCAGGCGACGCACCGCTTCCACGAGACGATCGCCAAGGCACTCGCGCTGCCGAAAAATGCGGTGCGCATCGTCTATCTCGACGGCTCCGGCTGCTACGGCATGAACGGCCACGACGATGCGGCGGCCGACGCGGCGTTGTTGTCGAAGGCCGTGGCACGGCCGGTGCGCGTCCAGTGGTCGCGCGAGGACGAGCACGGCTGGGACCCGAAGGCGCCGCCGCAGTTGCTCGCACTCGAGGGCGCGGTCG
>DATASF010000082.1:0-9603 GCA_036269335.1 Casimicrobiaceae bacterium | reverse complement strand
CGGCCCCGCTGAGATTGGCGAGGTTGAGGAGCCGCAGCATCCCGTCCTTGCCGCTTTGCAATCCCAGGTGCTGCACGTTGGAAGTTGGAGGCACCGGAAGAATCGTCGGACCGGTACTACCGATGTCGGAATCGCTATCGTCGAGCGAAGACCAATTCGACGGCGTGTAACTGTCGAGTGGCTTGCCCGCGTTGCCGGCGGTTCCGCCGGTGCCGTCGGGCTGCAGAGCGATCACCGACTCGCTCCAGTTGTGGACGCCATCGAAGCGGCCGACGCCTGCCGTGAAGGCGTTGCCGGTCGCCATGAAAATCCGATTGGTGCCGGCGTCGTAAAACACTCCCGGCCGCGCCCAGATCGCATTCTGACGCGTAGCGCAGGTCGTTGCCGTTTCGGGCGCGGTGAAATGATCGAGATGCAGCGCCTTGTCGCTGCACGCCGTGTTGAACACCTTTTGCGCGCCGGTGGTGAGATTGATCGCGGTCACGTGGCCTTGGTAATCGCCGTTGTCGCCCGGGTATCCGCCGTGCACGACATAGAGATATTTGACGCCGGCGGCGGTGGCGATCGACAGCGCCGACGAGCCTTTTTCGTCGTAGCCTTTGAGCGTGGTGAGCTGCGGCCAGCCACCGGTCAGGATTTCGGTGCCGTCGCCGACCTGATACTTGTGAACGTTGCCGTCGAGCCCATAGGCGTAGACGTGCAGCCGGCTGGGGTCGATCGCCGGCGACGAGGTCGTGTAGCAGGGATTGCTGCCGTTGTTGATCGTGCAGCCGGCGGCAGGATATTGATGGCTCCAGACCACCGCCCCGTTCTGCGCGTCGAGCGCAATGATCCGGCCGTCGCGGGTCGCGACGAACAGCAGGTTCTTGACGCCGCCGGGTGTCGATACGTTTTCGAGGAAAACCGGGGCGCCGTCGACAGTTCCGGCCAGCGTCACCTGATACTTGAGGGCAAGCGCGCCGACGTTGGCCGCGGTGAGGATGGTCTCCGCGGTGTTTCGCCCGCTATGCTGCGAATCGCCGCCGAACTGCAGCCAGTCGTACGCCGCAGCGCCACGGACGCCGAGCAGCAGCAACGCTACCGCGGCGAACAGGCTTCTCCTCCACGACCGGCACTTCGAGGTCGTCATGCAGCGTATTCCTTTTTCCGGACCTCCGACTCCGCCGAGATGGCGGTGCCGGGGCTCCGAGGGTCGAGCGGTGCCTCGGGCTATGACGATAGCATAGCAGAGACAACAGCCGGTCGAGACCGGCTATTCCAACCGCCAGCGCGAGGGCGCGGAAGCGCTAATTGGAACGCAGGCGGATGCGGAGCACGCGCTTGTCGTATTCGTCCTCGATGCTGCGCGTGATTTCAGTGCCGTCGGCAGCGAAAACCCGGCCGCCGCTGCGCCGGCAGGCGTCGCGCTCGTACTGGCAGGGCCCCATTTCGGGGTGCCTGCGGCAAAGGTCACCGACTCCGGGCGCGAATTCGATCGATGTTTGACGCACCTGCGGCGCCACGCCGCTGACGCAGACGTAGAGCGCGCCCGGCGGCGCGGCGATCGCCAAGGTCGGAGCCGGGGGCGGATTGACCGGCGAGGCCGCGACTGGCGGAGCAGGCGGAGGCGTCTCGGGCGGCAAGGGGCGCCGCACGACGGCGGCGCCTGCAGCCTCGTTTGGCGGTGTGACGGGCAGCGGCGTTCGCTCCGGCGTCGGCGCAGTGCATGCGGCAAGGGTGAGCGCGAGCAGACACGCCGCGTGCCTGGGCGTTGCAATCTGCGAAAAAAGCGCCATCTATCTCTCCGCCCGGCTTCCTGCACCAAGTTTAGCCGACCCGGAGCGCGCCGGCCTCTCCGGCGGGAAATCGGCTGGACCGCCGCGCGACGCCGGGCGGCTGTGCGTGCCGCCCAGGGGCGATTCAACCCTTCAAGTCGAGGCGATTTTTTGGTATACTTGCATTCGGTGTTAAACGATAAGAAATGGGCTCGACAGCCCATTTTTTTTTACTTTTTCGGTTTCATGGCGCCGCCATTGCTGAAGCTGTCCGACGTTCTTGAGCGTACGTTGCCCCCGCTGGGCTACGAGCTGGTCGATTGGGATCACTCGGCCCGGAGCGGGCTCGTGCGCGTGTTCATCGACAAGCCGGGGGGCGTCGACGTCGAGGATTGCGCGCAGGTGAGCACGCATCTGACCCATCTTTTCGCCGCCGAGCAGATCGACTACGACCGGCTCGAGGTGTCGTCGCCCGGACTCGACCGGCCGCTGAAAAAAGCCGCGGACTTCGCCCGTTTCTCGGGCGAGGAGGTCCGGCTGACTTTGCGCGAGGCCATCGACAATGCGAGGCGGCTGAAGGGCATTCTGCGCGGCGTCGAAGGCGACGTGGTGCGGCTGGACACCGAGACCGGTCCGCGCACGATCGCGCTGGACAATATCGACCGCGCGCGGCTGGTGCCGAAGATTGAGTGGAGAAACGCAAGATGAATCGCGAATTGCTGTTGCTGGTCGACGCGCTGGCGCGCGAGAAAAACGTGCCGAAGGATATCGTGTTCACGGCACTGGAATCGGCGCTTGCGTCGGCGACCAAGAAGCGCTTTGCCCAGGACATCGACGCCCGCGTGTCGATCGATCGTGAGACCGGCGACTACGACTCGTTCCGGCGGTGGACGGTCGTGCCCGACGAAGAGCACGAGGAGCCGGCGCGCCAGATCGCGATCACCGACGCTGCCGAGCGCGATCCGCCGCTCGACCTGGGCGACGTGATCGAGGAGCCGCTCGAGCCCGTCGAATTCGGACGCATCGGAGCGCAGGCCGCGAAGCAGGTGATATTGCAGAAGATACGCGATGCCGAGCGCGAGCAGATCCTGAACGATTTCCTCGACCGCGACGACAATCTTCTGACCGGGACGGTCAAGCGCATCGAGCGCGGCAACGTGATCGTCGAATCGGGGCGGATCGAAGGCATGATTCCGCGCGATCAGCTGATCCCGAAGGAAAACCTTCGCGTCGGCGACCGCGTCCGGGCCTATGTGACCAAGATCGAGTCGCAGGCGCGCGGGCCGCAGCTGCTGCTGTCGCGCATCACGCCCGACCTCGTCGTGCGCCTGTTCGAGCTCGAGGTCCCGGAGATCGAAGAGGGGCTGATCGAGATCAAGGCGGCCGCGCGCGACCCCGGCGTCCGCGCCAAGATCGCGGTGAAGTCGAACGATCCGAGGCTCGACCCGCAGGGCACCTGCATCGGCATGCGCGGATCGCGCGTGACCGCAGTGACCAACGAGCTCGCCGGCGAGCGGGTCGACATCGTCCTGTTTTCCGAAGACCCGGCCAAGCTGGTGATCAACGCGCTTTCGCCGGCGGAGATCTCGAGCATTGTCGTCGACGAGGAACGACACAGCATGGACGTCGTCGTCGACGAGGAAAATCTGGCGATGGCGATCGGTCGCAACGGCCAGAACGTGCGCCTCGCCTCCGAACTCACCGGGTGGGAAATCAACCTGATGGGCGTCGAGGAATCGCAGCAGAAGCACCAGGTCGAGAGCGAGCGTACGCGCGCGCTGTTCATCGACAAGCTCGATGTCGACCAGGAAGTGGCCGACATTCTGATCCAGGAGGGATTCACCTCGCTGGAGGAGATCGCCTACGTGCCGCTGAACGAAATGCTCGAGATCGACGCCTTCGACGAGGAAACGGTCAACGAATTGCGCAGCCGCGCGCGCAACGCGCTGCTGACCGAGGCGATCGTGCGCGAGGAATCGGTGGGCAACGTCGCCGAGGACCTGCTGAACCTCGAGGGCATGGACAACGAGACGGCGGGCTTGCTGTCGGAAAAGGGGATAACGACGCGCGACGGACTCGCCGACCTTGCGGTCGACGAACTGGTCGAATTGACCGGACTGCCGCCGGAACGCTCGCAGGACCTGATCATGAAAGCGCGCGCCCATTGGTTCGAAAACACGGAACACGCAGAGTAAGGCCGGGCGAAACAACGCGGCAGGAGAAAAAACATGCCCCAGACCACGATCGATAAATTCGCGACCGAGCTCAAGATGCCGGCAGGCATCCTGCTGGAGCAGCTCGCCGCCGCCGGCGTCGCCGGCAAAAAACAGGGCGACAAGCTGTCCGAGCAGGACAAGACGCGACTCCTCGACTATTTGCGCAAGCAGCACGGCGGCCTCGATCAAAAGAAGAAGATCACGCTGACGCGCAAGCAGACGACCGAGATCAAGGCCGCCGACAGCACCGGTCGCGCGCGCACGATCCAGGTCGAAGTGCGCAAGAAGCGGGTTTTCGTCAAGCGCGACGGCGCCGATGCCGCGGCGGCCGTGGACGAAGCGCCGCCGGTCGTGCCGCAACCCATCGTCACCGCGACCGAGCTCGCGGCGCGCGAGGAAGAAGCGCGCAAGGGCGCGGCGCTGATCGCCAAGCAGCAGGAAGAGATACAGCAAAAGCAGGAACAGGCGAAGAAGCGCAAGACCAAGAAGGAAAAGGAAGAGGAAGACGCGCTGGCGAAGGCGGCCGAGGCCGAGGCGGCGGCTGTCGCCAAGGAAGCGGCGGCGCCCGTCGCGCCGCCCGCGGCGACGGCGAAGCCCGAGGCCAAGACGAAGACCGAAGGCACGCTGCATAAGCCTGTGGCCAAGCCCGGCGCGAAAAAGGACAAGCCCTCGCGCAAGCCCTCGGCCACGGCGTTCCAGGAAGAGGCGGCGCGCCGGCGGGCGCTCAAGCTGCGCGGCGACGTCACCAGCGGCGCGGCGGCCACCGGATGGAAGCAGCCGAAGGGCGGCAAGCACCGGCACGAGGAAGGCGACGAAGCCGAGGAAGGTGCGCAGGCGCTCGCGCCCGAGCCGCTGATCCGCGAAGTGGCGGTGCCGGAAACAATCACCGTCGCCGACCTTGCGCGCAAGATGAGCGTCAAGGCCGCCGAGATCATCAAGGCGATGATGAAACTCGGCACGATGGTCACGATCAATCAGATGCTCGATCAGGAAACGGCGATGATCGTCGTTGAGGAAATGGGCCACAAGGCGATTGCGGCCAAGCTCGACGATCCGGACTCGCTGCTCGCTGAAAGCGCGCAGGCGACGACGGCCGAGTCGCTGCCGCGGCCGCCGGTCGTCACCGTGATGGGTCACGTCGACCACGGCAAGACCTCGCTGCTCGATACGATACGACGGACGCGCGTCGCCAGCGGCGAGGCGGGCGGGATCACGCAGCACATCGGTGCCTATCACGTGGAAACCGCGAAAGGCGTCATCACTTTCCTCGATACGCCGGGCCACGAGGCGTTCACCGCGATGCGCGCCCGCGGCGCCAAGGTCACCGACATCGTGATCCTGGTTGTCGCAGCGGACGACGGCGTGATGCCGCAGACCAAGGAGGCCATCGCGCATGCGAAGGCGGGCAATGTGCCTATCGTCGTCGCGATCAACAAGATCGATAAGCCCGAGGCCAATCCGGATCGGGTCAAGCAGGAGCTCGTCGCCGAAAGCGTGCTGCCCGAGGAATACGGCGGCGACACGCAGTTCGTCCAGGTGTCGGCCAAGACCGGCGCCGGCATCGACAATCTGCTCGACGCGATTCTGCTGCAGGCCGAAGTGCTCGAGCTCAAGGCGCAGAAGGATGCGCCGGCCAAGGGCATCGTCATCGAATCGCGGCTCGACAAGGGCAAGGGCCCGGTGGCAACGGTCCTCGTCAATTCGGGCACATTGAAGCGCGGCGACATCGTGCTGGCCGGCGCAGTGTTCGGAAGAGTCCGCGCGATGACCGACGAGACCGGCAAGACCGTCGCCTCGGCCGGTCCGGCGATTCCGGTCGAGATTCAGGGCCTGTCCGATGTACCGCTGGCCGGCGAAGACGTGATGGTGCTCGGCGACGAGCGCAAGGCGCGCGAGATCGCGCTGTTCCGCCAGGGCAAGTTCCGCGACGTCAAGCTCGCCAAGCAGCAGGCGGCGAAGCTCGAGAACATGTTCGAGCAGCTCGCCGAGAGCGAGATCAAGTCGCTGGCACTGATCGTCAAGGCCGACGTGCAGGGCAGCTACGAGGCGCTGGCCAACGCGCTGACCAAGCTGTCGACCGGCGAGGTGAAGGTCAACATCGTCCACGCGGCGGTCGGCGGCATCACCGAGTCCGACGTCAATCTCGCCCTGGCGTCGAAGGCCGTGATCATCGGCTTCAACACGCGTGCCGACGTGGCCGCGCGCAAGCTCGCCGAGCATTCGGGCGTCGACATCCGCTACTACAACATCATTTACGAGGCGGTCGACGAGATCAAGGCGGCGCTGTCCGGCATGCTGACGCCGGAAAAGAAGGAAAGCCAGCTCGGCCTGGTCGAGGTCCGCGAGGTCTACAAGATCTCGAAGGTCGGCACAGTCGCCGGCTGCTATGTGCTCGAAGGCGTCGTGCGGCGCGGGTCGAAGGTTCGCCTGCTGCGCGACAACGTCGTCGTCTTCGACGGCGAGCTCGATTCGCTCAAGCGCTTCAAGGACGACGTGCGCGAGGTGAAGGCGGGATTCGAGTGCGGTCTGTCGCTGAAGAACTATAACGACATCGAGAAGGGCGATCAGCTCGAGGTCTACGAGATCGTCGAGGTTACGCGCACGCTCTAGGGCAGGACCGGCGGCACATTGCCTCGCCTGCCTGCGGGCATGCGCGTCTTGCTTGCCGGCGAAGGATAACGATGAAAAGACATTCGCAGCGCGCGCAGCGAGTCGGCGATCAGATCCAGCGTGAGCTCGCCGACCTGTTGCGGCTGCACGTGAAGGATCCGCGCATCGGCATGGTCACCGTGACCGCCGTCGAAGTGTCGGCCGACCTGTCGCACGCGAAGGTCCTGTTCACGCATCTTGCGGGCAAGGAGCGCGCCGACGAAGCGGTCAAGGCGCTGCAGCACACAGCCGGCTACCTGCGCACCGAGCTCTCGCACCGGCTGAAGCTGTACTCGGTGCCCCAGCTGCACTTCGCCTACGACGATTCGATCGAAGCGGGGCTGCGCATGTCGAAGCTGATCGACGACGCGGTCGCCGAAGACCGTAAGCATCCGGAGTGACTTGCGGCGCGTCCGCTGCGCGCGGCGAGGCAAGTTCCGACCGAGCGATGGCAAGCGACCCGAATCGCCAGCCGATCCGCACGCCCCGCCGCGCGATCGACGGTGTGCTGCTGCTCGACAAGGGCGTCGGACTCTCTTCCAACGCAGCGCTGCAGCGTGCGCGCAGGCTCTACCGCGCCGAAAAGGCCGGACACACCGGGACGCTCGATCCGCTGGCCAGCGGCCTGTTGCCGATCTGCTTCGGCGAAGCGACCAAGTTCGCACACATGCTGCTCGAAGGCGACAAGACCTACGCGGCGACGGTGCGCCTCGGCGTGACGACGACCACCGGCGATGCCGAGGGCGATCCGGTCGCCGAACAGCCGGTGCTCGTGTCCCGAGGCGATATCGAGGGCGCACTCGCCCGTTTCATCGGCCCGATCGCTCAGATTCCGCCGCGACATGCGGCGCTCAAGTACCGCGGACGCAACTACTACGAGTACGCAAGAGAAGGCATCGACATTCCTCGCGCCGCCCGCGAAGTCGTCGTTCACGAGCTCTCGCTGGACGGATGGAACCCACCGGACGCGAAGCTCAGTGTCCGCTGCGGCAAAGGTACATACGTACGCGTGCTGGCCGAGGACCTCGGTGCGGCGCTGGGCTGCGGCGGACATCTGGCGGCATTGCGCCGCGTGGCGAGCGGAGGATTCGACGTCGCCGATGCGCTTTCGCTGGAAGGTCTCGAGGCGCTGGACGATGCCGCGCGCGACGCCCGGCTGCTGCCGGTCGACGCGCTGCTTTCGACCCTGCCCCGGCTGGAGCTCGACGCTTCCGACGCCTGGCGCCTCGCGCGCGGGCAGGCGATCGCTGGTCGCGAACTGCCCGATGGCGACTACCGGGCCTATGCGGCGGACCGATTCGTCGGCGTCGCTCGGGCGAACACCGGCGTCGTACGGCCGCGCCGGCAGCTCGCCACCGGCGACGCCGGCGACGCGCCGCTCGAGGCGGTTGAATCGCTTGAATCGTAAGCATTTTTCGAGGTACAATTCCACCCTTTCGCGCGGTTTGGAGTAATTTGCATGGCAGTCACGATTCAAGAGAAGGCCAAGGTCATCGCCGATCATCAGCGGGCCAAGGGCGACACCGGGTCCCCCGAGGTGCAGATCGCGCTGTTGACGGCGCGCATCAACGGGCTCGGCGATCATTTCAAGGCGAACGTCAAGGATCATCACTCGCGCCGCGGACTGCTGCGCATGGTTTCGCGCCGGCGCAAGTTGCTTGACTACCTGAAGACGCGCAACGCGGACAGCTATCGCGGGCTGATCGAAAAGCTGGGCCTGCGCAAGTAAGCGCGTATCGGCCGACGGCCGTTGCGAATGTATCTGCTATCAGTCGATCCCGAGCAGCCGGCCATGCCGCGCCGCCACACCCATAACCCGACAATGGCCGCGATTCGGTTAATCACCGAGCCGGCCATTGTCGTTTTCGGATTCCGAGGATAAACGTGCCTACAGCAATCAAGAAATCGATACCTTACGGCCGCAACGCGCTGACGCTCGAAACCGGTGAAATCGCCCGCCAGGCCGGCGGCGCGGTGCTCGCCAGCCTGGGCGACAGCGTCGTGCTGGTCAGCGTCGTCGCCGCCAAGCAGTCGAAGCCGGGACAGGACTTTTTTCCGCTCACCGTCGACTACCAGGAAAAAACCTACGCCGCCGGACGCATTCCCGGCGGGTTCTTCAAGCGCGAAGGCCGGCCTTCCGAAAAGGAGACGCTGACCTCACGCCTGATCGACCGCCCGATCCGGCCGCTGTTTCCCGACGGCTTCTACAATGAAGTGCAGGTCGTCGCGACCGTATTGTCGGTCGACCCGGAAATCGATCCCGACATTCCGGCGCTGATCGGCGCATCGGCGGCGATCTCGCTGTCCGGCATACCGTTCAACGGTCCGATCGCCGCCGCCCGCGTCGGCTACATCGACGGACAATACGTGCTCAATCCGAGCAAGACCGAGCTCACGACGACTTCGAAGCTCGATCTGGTCGTCGCCGGCACCGAAGCCGCCGTGCTGATGGTCGAATCGGAAGCCAAGGAACTGCCCGAAGAGGTCATGCTCGGCGCCGTGGTATTCGGTCACCAGCAGCAGCAGGCGGTGATCGATGCGATTCACGAGCTGGTCGAGCAGGCCGGCAAGCCGCTGTGGGACTGGAAGCCGGCGCCGAAGGATCAGGCGATGATCGACCAGGTGACGGGAGTCGCCGAGGTCCAGTTGAAGGAGGCGTATCAGCTGCGCCAGAAGCAGGCGCGTCAGCAGCGGCTGAAGGAGATCGCCGCGCGGGTCGAGGCCGAATGCATTCAGGCGGACGCCAAGCCGGGCTATGCGAACGAGGTCAAGAATTTCCTGTTCGAGCTCGAGTCCAGGCACGTGCGCAACCAGATCCTTTCCGGCGAGCCGCGCATCGACGGCCGCGATACGCGCTCGGTGCGTCCGATCTCGATTCGCAACGGCGTGCTGCCGCGCACCCACGGCTCCGCGCTGTTCACGCGGGGCGAGACCCAGGCGCTGGTCGTGGCCACGCTGGGCACGGCGCGCGACGAGCAGATCAT
>DATASF010000081.1:0-14550 GCA_036269335.1 Casimicrobiaceae bacterium | reverse complement strand
TCTGAAGCCGGCGCACCGACCCCATGGTCGCCCTTCCCAGAAACAAGATAAATATGTCTAGCGGCAAATGATTATTGCGAAATATGCAATAATATGCCGTGGACCGATTCCAGGCCATGGCGGCATTTGCGAAGGTCGTCGAGAGCGGCAGCTTTGTGCGCGCCGCCGCGCGGCTCGCGACGTCGGTCTCCGCCGTGTCCCGGCATGTGGCCGAGCTCGAGGCACACCTGGACGTGCGCCTCCTCAATCGAACGACGCGGCGGCTGTCGCTGACCGAGAGCGGAACGGCGTTCTACCAGCACTGCGTGCAGCTACTCGCCGATCTCGACGAAGCCGAGCAGTCGGTCGCCGCTTCGGCGATCACGCCGCGCGGCACCTTGCGCTTGTCGGCACCAGTCACCTTCGGCGAGCGCCATCTGGCGCCGGCGATCGCGGCGTTCATCGACCGCTATCTCGAAATGCGCTTCGATGTCGAGCTTTCCGATCGCGCGGTCGACCTCGTCGACGAAGGATTCGACGCCGCTTTGCGCATCGGCGCGATCGGCAGCCAGAACCTGGTCGGACGGCCGGTCGGCGAGACGAGCCTGGTGTGCTGCGCGGCGCCGGCCTACCTCGAGCGCCGCGGCGCGCCCGCGCACCCCGAGGACCTCGCTGGGCACGACTGCCTGACCTACGAGTACGCCTCGCAGCGCAACATCTGGCCGTTTCGCCAGCGCGATGGGGTGATCCGGCAGTTGAAGGTCTCGGGCCCGGTGCACGCCAACAGCGGCCGTTTTCTCGAAGCGCTGGCGGTCGAAGGCCGGGGCATCGCCTACGAGCCCGACTTCATCTGCGGCCCGGACATCCGCGCCGGGCGGCTGGTGGCAATCTTGCTCGAGTTCCAGCCGCCGCCTGGGACCATACAGCTCGTGTACCCGAGCCGGCGGCATCTGTCGGCCAAGGTGCGTGCCTTCGCCGACTTCCTGCGTGAGCGTTTTGCGACGGCCGAGTGGGCGCTTGCGTCCGCCGGCACCGGCGGCGAGCGGCGCCCGCGGCGCTGAGCTACGGCGTGGTGAGGGGCGCTTTAGGGGAGCTTCAGCTTGCCCGGTGCCGGCGGCAGGCCGCCGCTTAAGCCCGGGCTTGAACCGGGAACCAGGATCGACGACGACGCCTGGCGGCGCATTTCCTGCAGTTCCCGCATCGCCCGCTCGACGCCTTCCTTCGCCGAGTCGGCGTATTTCTGGACCGCTTCGCCGAGCGTTGCCGCCGGGATCTCGAAGCTGATCGGCAGCGGTCCTACGTTGGTCAGGATCTGCGCTTCGCCGGTGTAGATCGTCGCGCGGGTCTGGTCCGGGCCGCCGTCGCGGGTCACCGGGATCAGGACGCGAAGGGTGCCGGCCGCACGGTCGGTGTAGATCTCCTCGCGATAGAGCGAAGTCGCGTCCATTTTCATGTCCGAGGTGCGCAGTCCGGGATCGCTGGCCATGGCAACGTCCTTATTTTTCGATCGAATGGATAAGGATACTAAAAACTCCGGACCTTGTGCCGCAGGGCCCCAAAGCGTCGGCCGGCGGTCGCGCCGGCGGCGGAATGCGCGAGCGTTACAGACTGTTACATTGATAAATGCTGAATGCGCCCAACAATAGCTGTTGACGGTAAGCCGAACTTCATTTGGCGCGTTAAAGTCTAACGGGCAGATCGACACAGGAGGTTCTCGTGAAAAAATTCGTTATCGCGGCACTGGCCGCATTGGCATTGGCCGGCGTGGCCACGACGGCGTCGGCGCAGCATCACGGTGGCGGAGTCTCGCAGGGCGGCGGCGGCAGCTGGCATGGCGGCGGCGGGGGGAACTGGCACGGTGGCGGCAACTGGCACGGGGGTGGCTGGCATGGGAGTCACATCGGGCTTTCGTTCGGCTTCGGCTTCCCCTACTACTACTGGGGTCCGGGGTATTACGGCTATCCGTACCCGTACGCTTACGCCTATCCGTACCCGTACGAGTACTACGACGGCTATTCCGCGTATGGCGACGCGGTGCCGCAAACGTATATCCAACGCGACAGCGGCGACGCGGTTGCGCCGGCTGCTCCGCCGCAGCGCAGCCAGTATTCGTACTACTGCACGAATCCCGCGGGCTATTACCCGCAGATCGCCAACTGCCCAACGGGCTGGCTGACGGTCGTTCCGAACGGTGCGCCGCGCGCGGCCCCGGCCCCCCGCTGACAGGTGAGGAAACAATGAATGCCATCAAGCGTTATGTCCCGTTGACCGCGGCGCTGCTGCTCGGCGCCTGCGTCACCGTGCCGACGGCTCCCAGCGTCGTCGCGCTGCCGGGCAACAACAAGAGCTTCGATCAGTTCCAGGCCGATACCTTCGCGTGCCAGCAGTTTGCGCAGCAGTCGGTCGGCGGATCCGCCGAACAGGCGAACAACTACGCCGCGTCGAGCGCCGTCGCGGGCACGGCGATCGGCGCCGCCGCGGGCGCGATCATCGGATCGGCCTCGGGCAACGCTGGCCCTGGCGCGGCGATCGGCGCCGGAACCGGCCTTTTGTTCGGCAGCGCTGCCGGCAGCAACGCCTACGGCGCAGGCTATTACCAGGTCCAGCGCCGGTACGACGGCGCCTATTTACAATGCATGTACGCCAAGGGCAACCAGATTCCGGTCCGCGGTCCCGCGCGTTATCGCGTGCCGCCGCCGGTGTACTACGGGCCGCCGGCAGGTTGAGCAACCGCCTATGGTGTGATCACGGGCCCGATGCGTCGGGCCTTTCTTTTTTTTGGTACCTGGTCCCCGCTGATCGCCCCGGCTGCGGGCGACGAACGTCAGGCATAATCCTTCCGCCCGCAATGCGGCGAGCCGGACCGGTGGAGGATGCATGAATGCTGGCGCGACAAAGCGAATGCGGTCGGCGCTCGCGCTGTTCGCGCTGGCGTACGCTTGCGCCGCCTTCGCCGCGGACCCCAACAAGGTACTGCGCGTCGCGTTGCCCGACGTCGACACGCTCGACCCGCAGCAGGCGACGACGGTCCCGGCGCAGCGGGTGATCCTCGCGATCTTCGAAGGCCTCTACAGCTGGGATTATCTCAATACGCCGGCTGGACTGATGCCGGTGACGGCAACCGCGGCTCCGGAAATCTCCGACGGCGGCAAGACCTGGCGGATCAGCCTCAAGCCGGGTATTCATTTCACCGACGACCCGGCGTTCCACGGCAAGGCGCGGGAGCTCATCGCCGACGACTACATCTACTCGATGAAGCGCCGGCTCGATCCCAACTTGAGCCGCGGCGGCGATACCGTGATGACCGATCTCATCATCGGCGCACGCGCCATTGTCGATGCCGCCAAGAAGCCGGGCGCGAAATTCGACTATGACCGTCCGATCGAGGGGCTGCGCGCGCTGGGCCGCTACACCATCGAGATCAGGCTCAACGCGATCAATTATCCTTCGGTCCAGATTTTCCTGACGGCGTGGGCGGTCGCGCGTGAGGTGGTCGAAGCCGCAGGCGGCGACATCCGAACGCGTGCCGTGGGCACCGGCCCGTATCGGCTGCGCGAGTGGAAGCGCGGCTCGAAAATCGTGCTCGAGGCCAACCCGAACTATCGCACGCTGCGTTTTCCGGCTAGCAGTAACCCGGCGGACGCCGACCTGATGCGCAGCATGCGCGGCAGGACGCTGCCGCAGATCGGCGTCATCGACATCAGCATCATCGAGGAAGATACGACACTGCTTCTCGAATTCGAGCGCGGTGCGCTCGACTACGTCGAGCTCCGCGCCGAGATCGCCAACCGTCTTCTGGCCGGCGACAAGCTGAAGCCCGAATACGCGGCGCGCGGCATCGTCCGTCATGCGCGGCTCGAGCCTTTTCTGTTCTTTGTCGATTTCAACATGATCGATCCGGTCGTCGGCGGCGTGGGCAACGACAAGATCGCGTTGCGGCGCGCGATCGCGATGGGGCTCAACACGCAGAACCTGGTCGACGTGGTCTACGCAGGCCAGGGGCAGCCGGCCAACCAGATGATTCCTCCGGGGGTCAGCGGCCACGACCCGGCGGCGCCACTGAAGTCGCTGTACGACCCCGCAGCCGCACAAGCGCTGCTCGACCGCTTCGGTTACAAGAACCGCGACGTGGACGGATATCGCCAGACACCGGACGGGAAGCCGCTGACGGTCGTGCTGTCGCTGCGCGCCGCGGCGATATCGCGCGAAACTCAGACCCTGTGGAAAAGGGACATGGACGCGATCGGCATCCGGATCGACTTCCGCGTCGCGCCGTTCCAGGATTTCGTCAAGGACCTGATCGCCGGCAAATACCAGATGTCGGCCGCCGGCTTCGGCGGCGTTCCGACCGGCGACGGCATCCTCGAACTCCTCGATAGCAGGCAGCCGCCGTTCGCCAACCAGTCGCGGTTCAAGTTGGCTGAATACGATCGATGGGTCGATCGATTCCTGCAGACTCCGACGCCATCCGAGCAGGTCGCGGCCGCGCGTCGCATGAACGAGATGGCGCGCGCCTACATGCCGCTGCTCCCGATGATATTTCGCCGCGAGAACGATTTCGTCCAGCCGTGGCTGCTGGGCTTCAGGCCGCAGGTGTTCGGCACCTACTGGCAATTCATGGATATCGACCTTGAGCGGCGGAAGCGGGCCGGTTAGGGCTTGACCGGCATTCGAGAAATCGACCTTGTTGCGCCAGCGCCGAAGGGAATCCGATGAATGACAAACCCCGATTGGTCGCGTCGGACGGCGCCTGCGACTGTCACATGCACGTCTACGACCGACGCTACCAGCCGGCGCCGACGTCGCTTTTTCCGCCTCCCGATGCGCCGGCGGATGCGTACAGGGCCGTGCAGCGTCAGCTGGGGCTCGCGCGCGCGGTCGTCGTCCAGCCGAACGCGTACGCATTCGACAACGCCTGTACCGAAGACGCGATCGCCCGCTTCGGCGCGAATGCACGAGGCGTGGCGACGATACGGCCCGACATCGCGGACACCGAAATCGAACGCCTCACGCGCGCCGGGTTTCGCGGCGCGCGCTGCTACATGCTCAAGGGCGGCCTCTTGTCCTGGGACGATGTCGATGCGATTGCCTCCCGTGTCGCGCCGTTTCGCTGGCATGTGCAGCTGCAGCTCGACGGGCGCGATTTACCGCTGTATGCGGCGCGAATCGGCCGCCTGCCGGCCGAGGTGGTCATCGATCACAACGGCAAATTCCTCGAGCCGGTGCCGCCTTCGCATCCGGCGTTTCGCGCGCTGCTCGCGCTGCTCGACGGCGGGCGTTGCTGGGTCAAGCTGTCGGCGCCGTACGAGACGTCGAAATCCGGTCCGCCCGGCTACGACGATGTCAGCGCGCTGGCGCGCGCGCTGGTCGCCGCGCACGCGGAACACTGCGTCTGGGCGAGCAACTGGCCGCATCCGAACATCCATCCGTCGCCGTCGACGGTCGCCATGCTCGATCTGCTGCTCGACTGGGCGCCGGACGAGACGATTCGGCGCCGGATCCTGGTCGACAATCCGGCGCGCCTGTACGGATTCTGATCGCGCGGCGTACAGCGGGTGGCGGCGGCTCGCGAGTTCCGGTAGATTGCGCGATCGCCGATTCGGGATACGCGGGGAGCGAACGATGCGGACTTTTGTGACGTGGCTCGCCGGCGCCTTGCTGGTATTCGTCACCGCAGCCGCGCCGGCAGAGGACTATCCGGCCAGGCCGGTGAAGATCATCGTGCCGTTCGCGGCCGGCGGTCCGGCCGACATCTACGCCCGCTTTATCGGCCAGCGGCTGGAGTTGGCGCTCGGCCAGGCCTTCGTGATCGACGACCGTCCCGGCGCCGGCTCGGTCATCGGCACCGATGCCGCGGCCAAGAGCGCGCCCGACGGCTACACGCTGCTGATGATGTCGAACACGCAGACAGTCAACGAGTCGCTGTTGCCGAACAAGCCCTATGCACTGATGCGCGACTTCGTGCCGGTCGCGCCGGTCAACTATTCCGACCTGGTGCTGGTCGTGCATCCGGCAGTACCGGCGAAGACGCTCGGCGAGCTGATCGCTCTCGCCAAATCGAAGCCGGGCAAGCTCAACTACGCGTCGTCGGGTCCGGGTACGCCTTACCACATGGCGGGCGAGCTGTTCAAGGCGATGGCGGGCGTCGACATCGTCCACATTCCGTACAAGGGAAGCTCGCAGGCGCGCACCGACACGCTCGGCGGGCAGGTCGACATGATGTTCGACGCCGTCACGACGATGAGCGAGTTCGCGCGGGCGGGCAAGGTGCGCGCGCTGGCGACCAGCGGCAAGGTGCGCTCGTCGGTGCTGCCCGATGTCCCGACGCTGGCCGAAGCGGGCGTCCCCGGTTACGAGGCGGTGCTCTGGCTCGGCATCGTCGCGCCGAAAGGCACGCCGCCGGAAGTCGTGCGACGGCTCAACGCCGAGATCACCAAAATAACCGCCAATCCCGCCGTCCGCGAGGAATGGGCGAAACAGGGCGCGGTAGCAATGACGATGACGCCGGACGAGCTCGGCCGCTATCTGGCCGACGACATCGCCAAGTGGGAGCGGATCGTCAGAATTTCCGGTGCCAAGCCCGACCAGTGACGCGCGGATGACGGCGCCCGCCGTCCGGCGGAAAGAACAAGACCGATGCCGAATCTGCACGTGCTCAGCGCGGGCGCCGCGCAAGGCCTGATCGAAACGCTGCAGCATGAATTTGCCGCCGGCGACGGCATCGAGATTCGCGCCAGCTTCCATCCGGTCGGCGCGACGATGGAAAAGCTTCTCGCCGGCGAGCCGTGCGACGTCGTCGTGCTGACCGAGGCGCTGCTCGACGAGCTGGCGCGAGGCGGCGATGTCCGGGCGGAATCGATCGCGCCGCTGGGTCGCGTGCACACGGCGATCGCAGTGCGCGAAGGCGACGCGCTGCCCGACGTGTCGACGGCTGCCGCGCTGCGCCGGCTTTTCCTCGCCGCGGACGCGATCCATCTGCCCGACGTCGAGCGCTCGACCGCCGGCGCGCATTGCGCGGCCATGCTGCGTCGGATGGGTATCGACGACGACACGGCGCACAAGCTCGAGCAGGGCACGAACGGCGCCGCCGCGATGCGCGGGCTCGCGCAAAGTCGCGCCGATCATCCGGTCGGCTGCACCCAGGTCACCGAGATCGCCTTTACGCCTGGCGTCACGCTGGTCGGGCCACTGCCGGAAGAGTTCCAGCTCGCCACGCCGTACTGCGTCGCGGTCGCGGCGCGCGCACAGCAGCCGGAATCGGCGGCCCGCTTCGCGGCGCTGCTCGCCGGGCACGCCGCGGCGGAGTTGCGCCGGCGCTGCGGCTTCGACGCCTGACCTCCATCGAACGCAACCGCGAGGCCGCGCGCATCGCTTACACTGTCGTCGCCTTGCGCCACGCGCCGCATCGATGTCCGTCGCCCCGCTTCGCCTGATCGCCCATCTCGACATGGATGCGTTCTACGCATCGGTCGAGCTGTTGCGCTACCCGGAGTTGCGCGGGCGGCCGGTGGTCATCGGCGGTGGCCGCCGCCATCAACCGGAAGAGATCGTCGATCCGCACACCGGACGAATCGAGCGGCGGTTCGCGACCTTGCGCGGCTATGCCGGCCGCGGCGTGATCACCACCGCGACCTACGAGGCGCGTGCGTTCGGACTGCACTCGGCGCTCGGGCTGATGAAAGCGGCGCAGCTCGCTCCGGAGACGATCCTGCTGCCGGTCGACTTCGACGCCTATCGACACTACTCGCGGCTGTTCAAAGCCGCGGTCGGCGCGATCGCCCCGGAAATCGAGGACCGCGGCATCGACGAGATCTTCGCCGACCTGAGCGGCATCGTTCTCTCCGGCGCAAGCGGCGCGGACGACGCGTGGCTGCGCGCGCGCGAGACCGGGCTTGCGCTCAAGAACGCCGTTCGCAGCGCGACCGGGCTGTCGTGCTCGATCGGCATCGCGCCGAACAAGCTGCTGGCCAAGATCGCCTCCGAGCTCGACAAGCCCGACGGCCTGACCTTGCTGCCAGTGGACGAGATCGCCGCGCGCGTCTGGCCGCTGCCGGCGCGAAAGATCAACGGCATCGGCCCGAAGTCCAGTGCTCGACTGGAAGCATTGGGCGTACGTACGATAGGTGAACTCGCAGCCGTGGCCCCTGAGGTGCTGCTCGAGCATTTCGGCGCGCACTACGGCGCTTGGATGCACGAAGCCGCGCACGGCCGCGACGAGCGTCCGGTCGTAACCTACAGCGAGCCGCAGTCGATCAGCCGCGAGACGACGTTCGATCGCGACCTGCATCCCTCGCGCGACCGCGACGAGCTTTCGGCGATTTTCGACGAGCTGTGCGCCGGCGTCAGCGACGATCTCAAGCGCAAAGGCTATGTCGGCCGGACGATAGGACTCAAGCTCCGCTACGACAATTTCAAGACCCTGACGCGCGATCGGACGATAGACGCGCCGACGCAGGACGCGCGCACGATACGGCGCGCCGCCGGCGAATGCCTGAAGCGCGTGCCGCTGGACCGCCGCATTCGCCTGCTCGGCGTCAGAATCGGCGCGCTGTGCCCCGCCGACGAGGCGGCGCGGGCGGCGACGGTCGTCGCCGAGGAGCCGACGCGAAACCTGTTCGAGTAGGGTCCGTAGACTACGCGCGCGGCGCCGCGTTGGCCTCGATCCACTTTTCGAACAGCTCCAGGAACTTCTTCAGAAATTCGCGCGTGTCTTCGCTGGTCAGCGCCCCCTTGTCATCGAAGAGCTTGGCGGCGCCCCCGATGTAGGCCTCGTGCGGCAGCGCCGGCACGTTAAGGAATACCAGCGACTGGCGCAGCTGGTGATTGGCGCCGAATGCGCCGATCACGCCGGGCGAGACACTGATCACGGCGCCGGGTTTTCCGTTCCACGCGCTCTTCCCGTACGGGCGCGACGCCACGTCGATCGCGTTTTTCAACACGCCGGGGACACCGCGGTTGTATTCGGGCGTAACGAACAGCACCGCGTCGGCGCGCGCAACGCGCTCCTTGAACGCGGTGACCTCGGCGGTCGGACTGGCCTCCAGATCCTGGTTGTACAGCGGCAGCTGCCCGATCTCGATGATTTCGAACTTGAGCGTCGCCGGCGCCAGCGCGGCGATCGCCTTGGCCATTTTCCGGTTGAACGATTCCTTGCGCAGGCTGCCGACGATGACAACGACGTCGCGGGGGGAGCTCATGGCACTCCTTTCGTGAAATGAAGGCGACCGGTTGCGGTTCGGGAATTATTTTGTGCGGTGCGGGGGAACGACGACGTCGGTGGCGCTGTCGATATCGTTCAGCGCCGTATTGAGCATCGACAGCGCCTGCTCGATTCGCCCCGCCACCAGCTCGTCCCGGACTTCGACGATCAGCTGGCGCAGCTTCTGCTCGTAGGCTTCAGCCTGCTCGAGCTCGGCGACCAGGCGCTCGATCTCGGCTGATGCGGGGCGGTCGTGTTGGGGGGTCATGGCCTGGCTGTTCGCCGGCCGCTGGCCGGCCGGATTCACGACTTGAAGTAAACGCGGCTCCATGCCCGCCGTCAACGGCCTTTGCTCGCGGCGCGTTTTTTGTTGACTGCTTACCGGATCGTTCGAAGCGCCCGACACCTGCCTATGGACTTCGCCCTGCGCAATCCGTTCCTCCGACGCCTGGCGATCGCCATGGCGATGATCGTCGTGCTGACCGCCTGCGGCACCGCGGCGTTTCAGCACGAGGAGTCCCGGCTGACTTTCCGCGTGGTTCGCGACACGCCCGGCTGGTACACCGGTATGCCGGACGGCGTCCAGGAATTCGACCTGCCGGTGGCGAACGGCGAAGCCGTCGAGCATATCCACGCCTGGTGGTGGCCCGCGGCGAGCGGAAGGTCCGACGCGCCGGCGATCCTGTACCTGCACGGCGCGCGCTGGAGCCTGACCGGCCAGCTGTTCCGCATCGAGGAGCTGCGCGACTTCGGCTTTTCGGTACTCGCCATCGACTATCGGGGCTTCGGCAAGAGCGATGGCGACACGCCGACCGAGAAGTCGGTGTACGAGGACGCGCACGTCGCGTGGAGCTGGCTGGCGGCCCGGCAGCCCGATCCGCGGCGGCGCTTCATCTATGGCCATTCGCTCGGAAGCGCGGTGGCAGTCGACCTGGCTGCCTCGCTGAGCGGCGCCGACGGTGCGGCGCCCGAAGCGCCGGCCGCCGCCGGGCTGGTCATCGAATCCTCGTTCACCACGCTCGAGGATATGGCGAGGTCGCTGACCTACCCGTGGGTGCCGGTCGGGCTGTTGCTGTCGCAGAAATTCGACTCGATGAGCAAGATGGCGAAGGTGCAGATGCCGGTGCTGATCGTCCATGGCGCGGCCGATCGTTTCGTGCCGGCGCGCTTCAGCGAAGCGCTGTACCGGGCCGCGACCAGTCCGAAAAAGCTTCTGCTGATCGACGGCGCGACGCATAACAACAGCATGCGCACCGGCGCCACCGAATACCGGCAAGCGCTGGCCGAGCTGTTCGGCCTGGGAGCGGCTCAGCCGTCGCGGGCGGTGCCGCCCCGGCGAATGGAAGTCACGCAGTAAGGGTGCTCGGCCGCCGGCTAGTGCGGCTGGGTAAAGACTTTCAGCAGCGCGGCGTCGAATTCGATCTGCACTTGCGGGCCGCCGGCCGGGCGCGCATCGAGGCGCCAGGCGCCGGCCACGCGCTGTTGGGTGTTGGAGCTCAGCCGCAACGACGAGGGCTCAGCCGTTCCCGAATACTGGACGCGCTGTCCGTTGGCGACGAACCAGTAGTTGATGCGCGGCCCGGCGTCGAGGTCTATGGTCAGGCCTTCGCTCATATCGCCGTCGCCGCACATCATCGTCGCACAGGTTCGCAGTCTCGGCGCGAGATCGGTGACGGAAAGCACGACCCGCCGAACGGTGTTGCCGGTCACCGTGTCCGGACCCTTGACCAGGTACGCGTATTTCGGCCGCACGATGATGGGGCCGGCCTGGCTCCGGTAACTGATCGACCCGGTGGCCATACCCGGGTCGGCGTCGGCCGCTGGCGCCAACGATGCGGCCAGGGCGAGAACGACCGCGACGCGGATCCCGGCGCCCAGCGCAGCCCGCACTAGGCGCTCGCGCCTTTCGCCGGTCGCATCACCCCGTCGCAGGTGGCCCGCGCCGGATCGGCCGCCGGCAGCTTGCCGCAGACGGCGTCCATTTGCGCGCGCAGTCGCATCATCGCCGCTTCGTGCCGTCGTTGGGCATTCCACTCGGCGAGCTTGCCGCCCATGCGCTCGAGACCGCGCCGGTTGCGCTCGTAGAACGTATCGGGCGTCGGATCGAGCTCGCCGATCACGCTCTTCGCCGCCTGCTCGATCCGCGCCTCGTCCTTGGGGGTGAGCTCGATCAGCGCCCTGACGTAATGCACGCCCCATTGCAGCCGCGTCGCCGGGCCGTCGGCCGCCGCATACGCTTTCTGCTCCCAGTTGAGCGCCGCGGCCTTGTCGCCGCGCTTTTTGGCGTTGGCGGCGAGGTCGAGCATGAAATAGTACGGCGAGTGCGAGCGCTTGAGCTCGGCCTCGAGCAGCGCATCGGAGGCGCTCATCAGATCGGCGTCGGTCAGCGCATCGGCCGCCGCGCTGATGACGGCTTGCCGCGCATACGGATCGCTAGTCTCGCGATCGGCGCGGGCGACCTGGTCGCGCACGCTTTGCAGCAACGGCTCGGGCAGCGCGCCTTTGGGCGCGTCGAGCTTGGCGAGCGCGATGCGTCCGCTGACAGCGGACAGCCGGTCGGCGGTCGATATCGCGGGATCGGCGATGAATCGCTCGAGCGCCGTGTTCCAGTCGGCCGCGAGCTCGGCGCGCGCCATGCTTTTGGGCGGGGTCACGTAAGCGACCACTTTGTCGGCGTAATACGCCAGGAGGTCGAAGTTTTCGCGCGCGAGCCGTGGATCGGCCAGCATGCGGCGCAGATCGGCGGCCGCGGCCTTGTCCTCGTGCGGCTTGACGTCCTTGGCGGTGGCGGCAGACACCAGCGCGCGCAGTCGCAACCGGGCTGCGGTGTCCGGCTGGGTCGCCGGACAGGCCTTGGCCAGCCGGTCCAGAGTCGGCGACAAGGCCTTGGCCGCGACCAGCGTATTTTCGTCGGTGTCCCACGAATAGTAGGCGAGCATGCGCCAGTCGTCGGCGGACAGCGCCGAGGGATTGGCGTCGGAGCCCAGGGCGGCGGCGAGGGTCTCCTTGACCGGGCGCGCGCCGTTCATGCCCATTGCCAGCACCCGCATGTATTGATCGACCTCGACCTCGCCTGGCAGGCGCGTGATCTCGCTGCCACCAGGCGTGAACAGGATCATCGTCGGATAACCGCTGACCTTGAAGCGGTCGCCGAGTTTCTGCGCGCTGGCGCTGTCGCCGTCGATGTATACCGGCACGAAAAAGCGCGAGCGCTCGATGAAATCCTGACGGTTGAAAATCGTCGCCTTGACCTGATTGCACGGCGGGCACCACACCGCGCCCCAGTAGAGGAAGACCGGCTTGTTCTGCGCCTTGGCCGAAGCGAATGCCGCATCGACATCGCCCTTCTGCCACTCGATCCCGCCGACCTGGTGCAGGCCATCGCCGGTTGCCACCGGCGCAGCCGCGCCCGCCGCGGCGACCGCCTCGGTCTTGGGCTTGGGCGCGGCGATCGGCGGATCGGGCGCCTTCGAGCACGCACCCAGCAAGGCGAGCGCGGCAGCGATTGCGGCAAACCTGGTGGCGTTGGTCATCGTTGTCTTCGACAGTCGAAGGGGACCGATATTATGCCAGCGGCAGGAAATGTGCGTACGCCGGTTCCGGCGGTCCTACAGACGATTCAGACTCCCGCTGATTCCCTTTGCCCTCCCACGGGCCAAAAATCGGGTCCGTGTGCCGGGCGCTGGGCGGTTCCGCTCGCAGCCGGCGTCCCTGGAGCGACCGATGATCCGCGTCGACGAGCAAACGATGAATATGAATACCTGGGCGAGGCTGCGGCACGAGTTGATGGCGATCGTCCTGGTCACCTTGCTGCTGCTGGCGATGGCGATGGTTTCGCCGCCCGTCGCCAGCGCGGCCGAGCAGCCGAAGCTGCAGAGCAACGGTGCGGTCGAGTATCTGTCGGGCGGCGTCGGCAAGGAGGAAGCGGATGCGCTGAAGCAGCAGTCGGCCGACTATGCGCTGACGCTCGAATTCGCTTCGTCGCGCAGCGCGGAAGGCGACGCCAGCGCGGGCGCCTACGTCGCCGATGTCAAGGTCGACATCCGCGACGCGCAGGGCCGGCCGATGCTCAATACGACTTCGACGGGACCGCTGCTGCTCGTGCGGCTGCCTCCCGGCGACTACACGGTCGTGGCCGACTGGAACGGCGTGCGCAAGCAGCACAGCGTCGATATTCCCGACGGCGCGCGCAGGCATGTCGTCTTCATGTGGTAAGCCGGCCTGATGGGCCAGCTGCAGCGCAGCGCTGATCTCACCGCGGCATCCGGAGGGTTTCGTGCCGCCGCTCTTTCGCCGACCGAGGGAAGCCAGAGCGAACTCTTCGAGTTGCCGCCGCGCCTGCCGCACGGTCTGGTCTACCGTCCGCAGTTCCTGACGCGCGCCGAAGAAGCGACGCTGCTCACCGCGATCGCACCGCTGCCGTTTCGCCAGGCGCGCTTCCAGCAATACGTCGCGCGGCGTCGGGTCGTGCATTTCCGCGCCGACGGCGACATCGACACCGACGATGCGTACGACGACGGCGAGTCGTTCTCGTCGGGGCCGGCTCCGCCGTTCCTGGTCGCACTCCAGCAGCGCATCGCCGACACTTTCGGCATCGCGCGCTCGGCGTTCGTCCACTCGCTGGTCAGCGAGTACCAGCCCGGTGCGCCGATCGGCTGGCATCGCGACAAGTCGGCCTATGGCGTCGTTTTCGGCCTGTCGCTGAAGGGCCGCGGCACCATGCGTTTCCGCCCGCTCGAGTCGCACATCGAGCCCAGGCAGACGCTCGTTCTCGAGCTGGAGCCGCGCTCGCTTTACGTGATGCAGGGGCCGATACGCTGGCTCTGGCAGCACAGCATGCTGCCCGCCAGGGAGTTGCGCTATTCGATCACGTTCCGCACGCGCGCGAACGACGAGCCGGCGCTCGCCGGATAATAAGAGTCGAATAAGGTCCCTTCGCAGTGCCGGACATGACCCGGCCGCATTGCGCCGCGGCTGCACAAGTCGCAAAATATCCGGAGGTAGCGGGCGTGCCGGCAGGCAGCGCTCGCCGCGCGCGGGGTGCAGCCATGCGAGCATTCATCGTCCTGTTCGTGCTGCCGGTGCTGATCGGGGTTGCATCCGAGAGGCTGTTTCGCGATACGAGCCGCGCGACGCTGGCTGCGACGCTCGCCGCGCCGACCGTCATGTACCTGTGCCTGCACACGTTCGATCCGACCGGAACCTGGAATTGGCTGGCGACGCTGCTGGTGTCGCCGCTGGTCATTGCGCTGGCGCTGGCCAGCGTCCTGTTCTGCTTCGGGCGGCCGCCCAAGCGAGGCAGGCACTCGAATTGATCGGGGCCGGCTGCGCCGTGGCTCCGCAAGCGTTTGTCTTACAACAAATTCAGACAA
>DATASF010000080.1:0-18104 GCA_036269335.1 Casimicrobiaceae bacterium | reverse complement strand
GGCTACCTGTTGGGCACCGACGACCAGGGACGCGACGTCCTGTCGGCGATCATGTTCGGCGCGCGGATCTCGCTGCTTGTCGGGCTCGCGTCGGTGATCTTCGCCATGGTGCTCGGCGTCAGCCTCGGCCTGATCGCCGGCTACGTCGGCGGCAAGGTCGACGCCTTCATCATGCGCATCGCCGATGTCCAGCTTTCGTTTCCGGCAATCCTGATCGCGCTGTTGATCGACGGCGTCGCGCGGGCGGTCCTGCCGCGCGAGACGCACGGCGGCCCGATCGCGCTGTTCGTGCTCATCTTCGCCATCGGCATATCGAACTGGGTGCAATACGCGCGCACGGTGCGCGGATCGACGCTGGTCGAAAAGAACAAGGAATACATCCAGGCGGCCCGGGTCATCGGCATACGGCCGCTGGGCATCATGCGGCAGCACCTGTTGCCGAACGTGCTGGGACCGGTCCTCGTGCTGGCCACGATCAATATCGCGACGGCGATCATCACCGAAGCGACCCTGTCGTTCCTCGGCGTAGGCGTGCCGCCCACGCAGCCGTCTCTGGGGACGCTGATACGCATCGGCAACGACTTCCTGTTCTCGGGCGAGTGGTGGATCACCATCTTCCCGGGAGCGGCGCTGGTGATCATGGTGCTCGCGATCAATCTGCTGGGCGACTGGCTGCGCGACGCGCTGAATCCGAGACTGCAATAGATGGCGCTGCTCTCGGTCGAGCGCCTCCGGGTCGAGTTTCCGACACGCCGCGGGCTGCTGGTCGCGGTCGACGACGTGTCCTTTTCGATCGCGCCCGGCGAGGTTCTCGGCGTGGTCGGCGAATCCGGCGCGGGAAAATCGCTGACCGGCGCGGCGATCATCGGCTTGATCGACCCCCCGGGCCGAATCGGCGCCGGCCAGGTGGTCCTCGATGGCCGGCGCATCGACAAGCTGCCGGCCGAGGCGATGCGCCGTGTGCGCGGCCGTGAGATCGGCGCGGTCTTCCAGGATCCGCTGACCTCGCTCAATCCACTGTATACGATCGGCCGGCAGCTTGTCGAGACGATCACGACGCATCTCGATATGTCGCCGGCGCAAGCGCGGCAGCGTGCGCTGGACCTGCTCGCCGAGGTCGGCATCTCCGCGCCGAAGCGGCGCATCGATCACTATCCGCACCAGTTCTCGGGCGGCATGCGGCAGCGTGTGGTGATTGCGCTGGCGCTCGCCGCCAAGCCCAAGCTGATTATCGCCGACGAGCCGACGACGGCGCTCGACGTGTCGATCCAGGCGCAGATCATCACGCTGCTGAAACGGCTGTGCCGCGACCATGGCACCGCGGTGATGCTGATCACCCACGACATGGGAGTGATCGCCGAGACCGCCGATCGGGTGGCGGTGATGTACGCCGGCCGCATTGTCGAGATCGGACCGGTCAGCGACGTCATTCACCAGCCGCAACACCCGTATACGCGCGGCCTGATGGGATCGATCCCCTCGATCGTCGACGAGCGCGAGCAGCTGGCCCAGATCGACGGTGCGATGCCGCGGCTGACGGCAATACCCGCCGGCTGCCCGTTTCACCCGCGCTGCGCGTACGCCTTCGATCGCTGCCGCGTCGAGCGGCCCGAGCTGATGAGCGCCAAGACCAGCCTGGCGGCATGCTGGCTGCATGCGGCCACAGGGAGCATCGTATGAGCGCCAGCGGGACGCCCCAGCAATCGCGCGGGAACTACGCAAGCGAGCCGCTTCTCGAGCTGATCGACGTCGCAAGGTATTTCGACGTTTCGCCGCCGTGGCTCAACCGGATGATCGAACGCAAGTCGCGGCAGATCCTCAAGGCGGTCGACGGGGTCAGCCTGACGATCGCCGGGGGCGAGACCCTGGGACTGGTCGGAGAATCGGGCTGCGGCAAGTCGACGGTCGCCCGGCTGATCGTCGGCCTGTACCGGCCGACGCGGGGCGAGATCCGGTTCGCGGGCCGGCGGATCGATTTCGCCGACGCCGAGCTCGCGCTGCGCCGGACAATGCAGATGATCTTCCAGGATCCGTACGCCAGCCTCAACCCGCGCTGGCGCGTGGCCGACATCGTGGCCGAGCCGATCCGCGCGCACGGGATTGCGCAAACGCCGCGCGAGATCGACACGCGGGTGACGGCGTTGCTCGAGCAGGTCGGCCTCTCCGGCGCGGACGGGGTCAAATATCCGCACCAGTTCTCGGGCGGCCAGCGGCAGCGCGTCTCGATCGCCCGCGCGCTGGCGACCAACCCGGCCTTCCTCGTGTGCGACGAGCCGACGTCCGCGCTCGATGTGTCGGTGCAGGCGCAAGTGCTGAACCTGATGCGGCGGCTGCAGCGCGAGCTCGGCCTCACCTATCTTTTCATTTCGCACAACCTCGCGGTCGTCCATCACGTGGCCGACCGGGTCGGCGTCATGTACCTGGGCCGCATCGTCGAGCTGGCGCCGACCCGCGAGCTGTTCGCTTCGCCGCAGCATCCGTACACGCGGATGCTGCTCGCGGCCGTGCCGGACCTTTCGCTGACCGGCAGGCCGCGCACCGCGGTCGCCGGTGAAGTACCCAATCCGCTCGACCCGCCGTCCGGCTGTGCGTTCCACCCGCGCTGTCCGTATGCGAACGAGCGCTGCCGCGTAGAAACGCCGGTTTTGAAGCGCGCGCCGGCGCCGGGCGCCAGCGCCATGGCGGCCTGTCATGCCGTCGAAGAAGGCCGTCTTACGCCGGTCCTCGACGCAGCATAAGCGGCGCGCGGCAGCCCGGGGTCGGGGCGTCGAATCGGCTATAATTCGGCCTTGTTCGCGGCATCGGGCGAGCAGCCGCCGCAACGCCGGCCGGAAAAGCTGACCCGAAGTCGCTCAACCCGGCGGCGCCCCTCACCAGGCCGCGCCGCGCAAGTCCAGAAGAACACGAAGTGCGCCTCACACAAATCAAGCTGGCCGGCTTCAAGTCTTTCGTCGATCCAACCGTCATCGCGACGCCGGGGCAACTGGTCGGCATCGTCGGACCGAACGGTTGCGGCAAGTCCAACGTGATCGACGCGGTGCGCTGGGTGCTCGGCGAGTCGAAGGCTTCGGCCTTGCGCGGCGAATCGATGCAGGACGTGATCTTCAACGGCGCGGGCGACCGCAAGCCGGTCGGACGCGCGTCGGTCGAGCTGTTCTTCGACAACAGCCAGGGCCGGATCGGCGGGCAGTGGGGCCAGTACAGCGAGCTCTCGATCAAGCGCGTGCTGACGCGCGAAGGCGACTCGACTTACTACATCAACAATATCCCGGTCCGCCGCCGCGACATACACGACCTTTTCCTCGGCACGGGGCTCGGGCCGCGCGCTTACGCGATCATCGAGCAGGGAATGATCTCGCGCGTCATCGAGGCCAAGCCGGAAGAGCTTCGCATCTTTCTGGAGGAAGCAGCCGGCGTATCCAAGTACAAGGAGCGGCGCAAGGAAACCGAAGGGCGGCTGGCCGATACGCGGGAGAACCTGTCGCGGGTGGAGGACATCCGCGGCGAGCTCGGCGCGCAGATCGCGCGGCTGGACGCGCAGGCCAAGGTAGCGACCGAATACCGCGAGCTCGAATCGAGCCTCAGGCAATCGCAGCACATGCTCTGGTATGCCAAGCAGCAGGACGCGGTGCGCCTGCGCGAAAGGCATTCGAACGAGATCGCCAATCTGGCCGCCGGTTTCGAAGCGCTGCAGGCCGACCTGCGCGCGGCCGAGAACCGGCTGGAGACGCTGCGCGCCGAGCATTTCAAGGCCGGCGATGCGCTGCATGAGCGGCAGGGTGCGTTCTACGCCGCCAACGCCGAGGTCACAAAGCTCGAGCAGCAGCTGGAGTTTGCGCGCGAAAGCGAAGGGCGGCTGTCGCAGCAGGTCGCGCAGATCACCGAACAGATCGCGGCCTTTACCGCGCAGCTCGGCTCGATCGCGACCGACGCCGAAGCCGGCGACCGCGAAGTCGAGGCAGCGCTGGCGCGGC
This sequence comes from Casimicrobiaceae bacterium, assembly GCA_036269335.1. GTDB lineage: Bacteria > Pseudomonadota > Gammaproteobacteria > Burkholderiales > Casimicrobiaceae > PALSA-1003. Next base: position 14,130 of record DATASF010000080.1, on the reverse strand, counting down.
GCGAGTCCGCCGCGGAAGAGGACCGTATCGCGGCGGCGGCGCTGCCGGCGCTCGAGGCCGCGGTCGCCGCTGCGTCGCGCGCGCTCGCCGAAATCCAGCAGCAGGAAACCGCGATCGAGCAGTCGATCCAGCTGGCCGCCACGCGGCGCGAGAGTGCCGCGAAGCTTCTGGGCGCGCTCGCGCAGCGGCGCGAGCGTCTCGATGCCGAGACGCGCGAGCTCGCCGCCCCGGTCAACGATCAGATTGCGCTGGTCGCCGACCAGCTCGAACAGGAGAGCGCCGACCTGGCCGGCCGCGAGGAAAGCCTCGCGGCATTGAACGCGGTCGTGCAGGCGCTGCAGGAAGCGCATCGCGCAGCCGGCGACGAGTGGCAGGCGACGAGCAGCGGGCTGGCGGAGCGCGAGGCGCGCGCGCAGGCACTGCAGGCGCTGCAGGCGAAGATCGGCAGCGGCAAGGATGCCGCCACGTGGCTGGCCGCGCACAAGCTCGATCATGCGCGCCGGCTGTGGCAGCAGATCGACATCGAGCCCGGCTGGGAGGACGCACTCGAAGGCGTCCTGCGCGAGCGGCTGAATGCACTCGAGCTGCCGGCGCTGGACGCCGCGGCCGGATGGACCGAGGGCAGCGTCGCGCTGCCGGGGCGCATCGCGGCGTACGCGGCAGGAGGTACGGGAAGAGCCGGCGGCGGACCAGGCGATGCGCTGCTGGCCAAGGTCAAGGCGGCTGGCGGGCTCGACCGGGTGCTCGGCGACTGGCTGGCCGGCATGCGTTGCCGCGACGACCTTGCCGCCGCGCTGCGCGATCGCGGGTCGCTCTCGGTCGGCGAAGCGTTCGTGACGCCGGCAGGCCATGTCGTGACGGCGCAGTCGGTCGGCTTCTTTGCGCCGGATAGCGACCTGCACGGCGTATTGGCGCGGCAGCGCGAGCTCGCGGACCTCGACCAGGCCATCCGCGCGGCGCGAGCAGCGACCGCCGCCGCGGCGAGTGCGCGCGAGGCCGCGGAAAACGAGCTCAAGGCGCGACAGCAGGAATATCACGGCGAAAGCATGGCGCTGTCATCGCAGCAGCGGCGCTGCCACGATCTCGAGCTGGAATTGCTGCAGTTGAAGCAGGTGGCCGAAGCCTCCGAGCGCAGGCGCGCGCAAATCGCCGACGAGATCGCGGCGCTGGCCGGCGAGGAACGCACCGAGCACGACGCGATGGCGGCGATCGACGCCGAGGTCGCGGCGCAGCGCGCTCGACTCGGCGAGCAGACAGCGCAACGCGAGCGTGCGTTGCACACGCGCAACGAAGCGGAGGTGGCGCTGGCGCGAGGGCGAGAGCGCTCGCGCGCGGCGGAGCGGGCGGCGCAGGAGGCCGGATTCGCCGAGCGCTCTTGCCGCGACCGGATCGCCGAGCTCGCACGGCGGCGCGAAGCGATCGCCGCGCAGGTCGCGCAGCAGGAAGCGCTGCTGGCGCAGCTGGCGAGCGAGCGGCAGCAGATCGACTGGACGCCGGTCGAGCAATCGCTGCAGGCGCAGCTGGTTGCTCGCGGCGGCGCCGAGCAGGCGCTGGCCGCCGCGCGCGACCGTCTCGAGGCAATCGCCGCCGAGCTGCGCGCGGCCGACGAGCTGCGCCTTGCCGCCGACCAGAAGCTCGAACCGGCGCGGAGCCGGATCGAGGAAGTGAGGCTCAAGGAGCAGGCGGCCGAGTTGTCCGGGGCGCAATATGCCGAGCAACTGGCCGAAGCGCATGCGGAGCTCGCGGAGTTGCCCGAACGGCTCAAAGCCTGGGGCCGTGCCAGCACCTTGCCCGCCGAGATCGAGCGTCTGACGCAGGCGGTCGCCGGCCTGGGCGCGGTCAATCTGGCCGCGCTCGACGAGCTCGCCCAGGCGAGCGAGCGCAAGAGCTATCTCGATGCGCAGGCGCAGGATCTGACCGAGGCGATGACGACGCTGGAAAGCGCGATTCGCCAGATCGATCGCGAATCGCGCGCGCTGCTGCAGCAGACGTTCGACACCGTCAATGTGAATTTCGGCAAGCTCTTTCCGACGCTGTTCGGTGGTGGCCAGGCGCGGCTGTTGCTGACCGGAGAGGAAATCCTGGATTCCGGCGTGCAGGTCGTTGCGCAGCCGCCGGGCAAGCGCAACACGACCATACATCTATTGTCCGGCGGCGAAAAATCGCTGACGGCGATCGCCCTGGTGTTCGCGCTGTTCCAGCTCAATCCCGCCCCCTTCTGCCTGCTCGACGAGGTCGACGCGCCGCTCGACGATCCGAATACCGACCGTTTTTGCGCGCTGGTGCGGACGATGGCCGACGTGACGCAATTCGTTTTCATCAGCCACAACAAGATCACGATGGAAATGGCGAATCAGCTGATCGGGATCACGATGGCCGACCCGGGGGTCTCGCGCGTCGTGGCCGTCGACATCGCCGAAGCGCTCGAGCTGGCGGAGACGGTGCCGCAGTAGGCACGCGCGGTGTCGCACATGAACCCGTTGTTCCTCGGCCTTCTCGCCGCCGGCGTCGCGCTGGTCGCCATCGTCATTCTGTACAACTGGGCGCAGGAGCGGCGCGCACGCCGCCGCATCGAGTCGGCGTTTGGTCCGACGGCGGACGCGCTGCCTGAGCGCGAGCGGGTCGAGCCGCAGTTCGGCGGCCAGACGGCTGCGTCGAGCGCGGCCATCCAGACCGACGAACCCGACGATCTGCCGCCGATGCCGTCAGAGGCGATCGCCGAGCCGCTGCCCGACGTCCTGCCCGCGACGCGCGCCGAGCGACCCGGCACGGCTCCCGACGTGGACATCGAGTGCGTCGTGCATCTCGAGCCGCAGCAGCCGGTGCGCGGCGATGCGCTGGCCGACGCGCTGGCCGCCGAATTCGCCAAGCCCAGCCGATGGCTCGGCCGGCGCGGCCGCGATCTGCCGTGGCAAGCGATCGAAGGCGCGCGCGGCGGTCCGTGGGAAGAAATCGCCGCCTGCATGCTGCTCGCCAACCGCGCGGGTGCCGTGTCGCGCCAGGATGTCGAGCGCTTTCTCAGCGAGGTGGCGCGCACAGGATCGTCGCTGGCCGCGGCGTTTGCCTTGCCTGACCCGGCGGCGGAAGCCGGGCGCGGCGAGGAGCTCGATCGCTTCTGCGCCGACCTCGACGTCCAGGTCGGCCTGACGATACTCAAGAGCGAGCAAGGGCAGATCGCCGGAACGCGCTTGCGCGGCGTTGCCGAAGCCGCGGGCTTCCGGCTGAACGCCGCCGGCAGCTTCGACTTGCCCGATGACAGCGGCACGACCTTGTACAGGCTGCAGAACTACCGGCAGGAGGCGTTGACGGTCGAGAGCCTGCGGCAGTTGTCGACGCCGGGCGTCGTGCTGCTGCTCGACGTGCCCCGCGTCGCCGATCCGGTGCGGGTCTTCGATCAGATGCGGCTTGCGGCCAAACGCATGGCCCACACCCTCGAAGGCGTGCTGGTCGACGACAATCGCCGGCCGCTGAACGATGCGGCGCTGGTCTCGATTCGCGCCGAAGTGCAGGCCACCGCCGTGGCACTGCGCGAAGCCAATATCGAACCGGGCGGCCCGCGCGCGCTGCGGCTGTTCGGCTAGGTTCGGGCCGTGCCGGCGCGCGCCGCCGTCCCCTCGAAGATCGCCGAGCGCGCCGCGGCCCTGCGCGCGGCGATCGACGCGCACAACCAGGCCTACTACGTGCTCGATGCGCCGACGGTAAGCGACGCCGAGTACGACCGCTTGTTTCGCGAGCTCCAGGCGCTCGAGAGCGAGTATCCGGTGCTCGCGACGTCCGATTCGCCCACGCAGCGGGTCGGCGCCGAGCCGGCGGGCGAATTCGAGGCGGTCACGCACCGCCTGCCGATGCTGTCGCTCAACAATGCGTTCAGCGACAGCGAGGTCGAGGCATTTGACCGGCGCGCACGCGAGTCGCTCGGCGTCGACCGGATCGAATACGCGGCCGAGCCCAAGTTCGATGGCCTCGCCATCAGCCTCGCGTATGAGAACGGCGTGTTCACCGTCGGCGCGACGCGCGGCGACGGCTACACCGGCGAAAACGTCAGTGCCAACCTGCGCACGGTGCGCGCCCTGCCACTCAAGCTCGCCGGCAAATTTCCGCCGTATCTCGAGGTGCGCGGGGAAGTGCTGATGCTGCGGCGGGATTTCGCGGCCATGAATGCCGCGCAGACCGCGGCCGGCGAAAAAGTCTTTGTCAATCCGCGCAACGCCGCGGCCGGGAGCCTCCGCCAGCTCGATTCGCGGATCACCGCGCGGCGGCCGCTGGCATTTTTCGCCTACGGCGTGGGCGCGGTCGAATGGGGTGGCATCGAGCCGCCGCGAACCCACGACGCGCTGCTGAAGTGGCTCTCCGGCTTTCGTTTCCCAGTCGCCCGGGAGCGCGCGGTCGTGGAGGGGCTCGGCGGCATGCTCGACTACTACCAGCGCATCGGCCAGCGGCGCGGCGACATGCCCTTCGAGATCGACGGCGTCGTCTACAAGGTCAACGATTTCCAGCAGCAGCTCCGGTTGGGCTTCGTCTCGCGCGCGCCGCGGTTCGCGCTCGCGCACAAGTTTCCCGCCGAAGAGGTGCCGACCGAAGTTCTCGACATCGGCGTCCAGGTGGGTCGCACCGGCGCGCTGACACCGGTCGCGCGCCTCAAACCCGTTTTCGTCGGCGGCGTGACGGTAACCAATGCCACGCTGCATAACGAGGACGAGATCCGCCGCAAGGACGTGCGCATCGGCGACACCGTCATCGTGCGCCGCGCCGGCGACGTCATTCCGGAAGTCGCGCGCGTGCTGATCGAACGTCGACCGGCCCGGACGCGGCAATTCGTGATGCCCAGCCGCTGCCCCGAATGCGGCTCGGCGGTGGTGCGCCTGCCCGACGAGGCCATCGCGCGCTGCTCGGGCGGCCTCGTGTGTCCGGCGCAGCGCAAGGGGGCGCTGCTGCATTTCGCCAGCCGGCGGGCGATGGACATCGAGGGTCTCGGCGACAAACTGGTCGATCAACTGGTCGAGGCGGACATCGTTCGCACGCCGGCAGACATCTACAAGCTGGGTGTCGCGGCGCTGGCCGAACTCGAGCGCATGGCGGAAAAATCCGCGGCCAATGTCGTCGCTGCCGTCGACAGGAGCCGCCGCACGACACTCGCACGATTCATTTACGCGCTGGGCATCCGCCATGTCGGCGAGACGACGGCCAAGGACCTGGCGCGGCATTTCGGCAATCTCGATGCACTGGAAAGCGCCGACGAAGCGGCGCTGCTCGAAGTCCATGACGTCGGCCCCGTGCTGGCACAAAGCATTCGCCAGTTCTTTGCCGAAGCGCACAACCGCGAAGTCATTGCCCAGCTGCGCGCCGCCGGGGTACATTGGCCGGAGAATGCGCCGCAGCGCGCTCCGGCGGGGAAGCTCGCCGGCCTGGTATTCGTCCTCACCGGCACGCTGCCGACCTTGTCGCGCGAAGAAGCCAAGGGATTGATCGAAGGGCAGGGCGGCAAGGTGGCCGGCAGCGTATCGAAGAAGACCAGTTACGTCGTCGCGGGTGCCGACCCGGGCAGCAAGCTGGATCGGGCCGTCGAGCTCGGCGTGGCGGTGCTCGACGAGCCGCAATTCAAGGCACTGACCGAAGGAAAGCGATAAATGGCGTTCGGAAAAATAACCAAGGCCGTATTTCCGGTGGCTGGACTCGGCACGCGATTCCTGCCGGTGACCAAGGCGAGCCCGAAAGAGATGCTGCCAGTCGTCGACAAGCCGCTGATCCAGTATGCGGTCGAAGAGGCGGCCGCGGCGGGGATTACCGACATGGTCTTCATCACGGGGCGCAACAAGCGAGCGATCGAAGATCATTTCGACAAAGCCTACGAGCTCGAAACCGAATTGGCGGCGCGGCACAAGACGGCGCTGCTGGAAACCGTTCAATCGGCGACGCCGAGCGGGATCAACTGCATTTACATCCGCCAGACCGAGGCGCTGGGGCTGGGACACGCGGTGCTGTGCGCGGAACCCGTGATCGGCGACCAGCCGTTCGCCGTCCTGCTGGCCGACGACCTGATCGACTCCGTTGTTCCGGTCATGCGGCAGATGACCGAGATCGCCGAGCGCGAGCAATACTCGGTGATCGGCGTGATGCCCGTGGCGGCGGCCGACGTCAGCAGCTACGGCATCGTCGAGACCGAAAGCATGGCCGGCCGCGTCGGCCGGATCTCGCGCATCGTCGAGAAGCCGGCGCCGGGCACGACCAAGTCGACGCTGGGCGTCGTCGGCCGCTACGTGCTGACACCGCGCATCTTCCACCATTTGCGCACGATGCCGCCCGGCGCCGGAGGCGAGATCCAGCTCACCGACGGCATCGCGCGGCTGCTCGAGGACGAGAAGGTGCTCGCGCACGAATTCGAAGGCCGCCGGTACGACTGCGGCAACAAGCTCGGCTATCTGGAGGCGACGGTCGAGCTCGCACTGAAGCATCCCGACGTCGGCGCTGCCTTCGCCGAATTCCTCAAGCGGGCCCGATGACGTTCAACGAGCTGCGTTACATCGTCGCCGTTGCGCAGGAACGCAATTTCGGCCGCGCGGCGCAGCACTGCTTCATCAGCCAGCCGGCACTGTCGGTGGCCATCCAGAAGCTCGAGGAGGAGCTCGGAACGCAGATCTTCGAGCGCGGCAAGAACGAGGTCACGGTGACTCCGGTCGGCGAACGCATCGTCGAGCAGGCGCAGAAAGTCCTGGAGGAAGCGGCCAGCATCCGCGACATCGCGCAGGCGGGACGCAACCAGCTGGTCGGGTTGTTCCGGCTGGGAGTCATCTACACGGTCGCGCCTTACCTGCTGCCGGACCTGATCCCGGCGCTGAACGAGCGCGCGCCGGCGATGCCGCTGGAGATCGAGGAAAATCTCACCGAAAACCTGGAGACGTCGCTGCGCGCCGGCCGCATCGACGCGGCGATCATCGCACTGCCGTTCAACCCGCCGGGCATCGCCACCGACTTTCTGTACGAGGAACCGTTCCAGGTGGTCGTGCCGGAAAAGCACGCCTGGGCCCGGCGCAAGTCGATCGATCCGTCCGAGCTCGCCGGCGAGCATGCGATCCTGCTCAACGTCGGCCATTGCTTTCGCGACCAGGTACTCGATTCCTGTCCGGAGCTCAATCGCTCGGGTGCTCCGATCACGCGCACCAATTCGCTGGAAACGATTCGCAACATGGTCGCCTCGGGCCTGGGCGTGTCGGTGCTGCCGCGCGATGCGCTGATTCCGAAATACCACAGCCGGCTGGTCGTGCCGGTGCCTTTCTCGCGGCCCGTGCCGTCGCGACGCGTTGCCCTCGCGCATCGCAAGAGTTTTCCACGCCCCGCCGCGATCGCGGCGATACGCGACGCGGTCGCGGCCTGCCGCGGCGCGAGCCCGCAGCGAGGGGCCCCGCGCGCGTAGCGCGTGGGGATCGCGCGAGGCGATTCGACGCTAGGCAGCCGACACGAGACGCTTATGAATAGTAATGACAAAAGAGGCTGCCGGGGGAGCGCGCTGGATGCGGGCGGTGCGAGGCGAGGGGCCGCGCACGCGTAGTACAATCGGCTCGACTAACGATGGAGCAGCGATGGCCACGGATCTTAAGAACAAGGTCGTTTTGATCACCGGCGCTTCGACCGGCATCGGTGCGGCCGCCGCGCACGCGTTCGCGGAGCAGGGCAGCAAGGTGGTGATCCACTACAACGCCAGCAAGGAAGCCGCGGAAAAAGTCGGGCGCGAGGTCAAGTCGGCCGGCGGCGAAGCGCTGCTGGTCGGCGGCGACGTCACCAAAAGCGCCAACGTCAAGCGCATTGTCGCCGACGCGCTCGCGGGCTTCGGCCGCATCGACGTCCTGATCAACAACGCCGGCGGGCTGGTGCAGCGGACCAAGATCGAGGACTACAGCGAAGACTTCCTGCACCGCGTGCTCGACCTCAACGTCATCCAGGTGGCGATGTTCATGCACGAGGTGGTCCCCGCGATGCGCAAGCAGGGGAGCGGCAACATCATCAACGTCAGCTCGATCGCCGCGCGCCATGGCGGCGGCGGGGGCGCGATCGTCTACGCCGGCGCAAAGGGCTTCATCTCGACGGCGACCCGGGGCTGGGCCAAGGAGCTCGTCGGGGACAAGATCCGGGTCAACGCCGTATCGCCGGGCGTCATCACCACGCCCTTCCACGAGCGCTACTCGTCCGCCGAGCAGCTGAAGGCGATGCAGGCGACGATCCCGATGAATCGGCTGGGCACCGCCGAAGAATGCGCCGGAACGTTCATCTATCTCGCGTCCGACCAGATGAGCGGCTATGTCACCGGACAGGTGATCGAGGTCAACGGCGGCCAGTACATGCCGTAGCCTGCGCTTGACCGTGGTTGCCACGGCGAAGGCCGGGCACGCGTCTGGTCGAGCGGCCCTACGCGGTGCTCAGCAGCGCAGGCAAGTCGGCAAGCGTTCCGATAATGCGATCCGGCGGCGGCCCGTGCCGATCGAGCGGTGCGCCCTGGCGATTGATCCAGAACACCGTGAACCCGAATGCCTTGGCGCCGATCGCGTCCCACGCGTTCGACGATACGAACCCGATGCGGCCCGGCGGGCAGTCGAGCGCGTCGACGGCCAGCTGATACACGCGCGGGCTGGGCTTGTACACGCCGGCATCGTCGACCGACAGTATGCCGTCGAGATGACGCGCGAGCCCTGTAGCCGCAGCGAGCGGCTCGAGCATGGCTTGCGTGCCGTTGGACAGGATCAGCCGGCGGCGAGGCGACAGCGCTTCCAGCGTCGGCGCCGCGTCGGGGAACGGCGACAGATCCAGATAGGCGTCGAGCATGCGATCCCGGGCATGCGAGGGCAGCGGCAAGGCCAGCGCTTCGGCCGCGTAGCTCAGCGCATGCGCGGTGATGGCGGCAAAATCCTCGCGGGGTTGCGTCGGGCTTTGCATCAGGCTTTGCAGCCAGCTGTACTCGAGTTGCTTGCTGCGCCAAAGTTGGGCAAGCGCGGCGCCTCGGCCCGGGAAGAGCGTTTCGGCGGTCGACGCGACGGACTGCACGTCGAACAGCGTGCCGTAGGCGTCGAAAACCAGCGCATCGACCGCATGCGCGCGGGCGGAATTTTCAATCATCGTCGCACCCCGCGTCCGGATTTCACGACATGCCATGCAAAAATTGCCGCGATGGAGCGCGTGGCGAAAAAGCCGGTCAAAAAAATAGGGGTTACACTTGCGTGCAACCCCTTGGTTCCATGGTGGGCGATACTGGGATCGAACCAGTGACCCCTGCCGTGTGAAGGCAATGCTCTACCGCTGAGCTAACCGCCCGCGCGAACCCAGACAGGAGCGAGTATTTAAGCACGGGGGCCGATTCAGGGTCAAACCGGTGATCGGGTTTGTCCATGGTTGTCATGGACAAAAGTGCAGCGGGTTTGAGGCAAATTTATCGTTCGGAAGCGGGCCGGCACCGCCTGTCCCGAGGCGAATTTAGGTAAGCTTATAGGCGCAAAAGCAAAATTCCCGCTGGCTCAAGTCTTGCAGAAACAGTCGATATCCACCGATAACCCCGTTGTGTCCCGTCTCTGTTATGACGAAATGCGGGCGACGGGCGGGGCGATCCGCCCCCAGTACCGCGCTTTTTCGGACTGGCTGGACAGCACGCCTGCCGACAAGATCGCGCGCAAGCGCAAGGAGGCGGAGGGCGCCTTCCATCGCCTGGGCATCACGTTTGCAGTTTACGGCGAGGATTCGGGCACCGAGCGCCTCATCCCGTTCGACATCGTCCCGCGCATCATTCCTGCCGGCGAATGGCTGACGCTCGAACAAGGGCTCAAGCAGCGAGTCAAGGCGCTCAACCTCTTCCTGCACGACATCTACCATGGCCAGAGCATCCTCAAGGCCGGCGTGATTCCGGCCGAGCGCGTGCTGTCCAACGCGCAATACCGGCGCGAAATGCAGGGGATGGATGTGCCGGGCGGGATCTATGCGCACGTTGCCGGCGTCGACGTGGTGCGCGCCGGCGAAGGCGATTACTACGTGCTCGAAGACAATCTTCGCGTGCCCTCGGGGGTGTCCTACATGCTCGAGAACCGGAAGATGATGATGCGTCTTTTTCCGGAACTGTTTGCCACGCAGGCGATCAAGCCGGTAGAGCATTACCCGGATCTGCTGCTCGAGACCTTGCACGCGGTGGCCCCCGCCAGCGAGGACCATCCCGAGGTCGCGGTCCTGACGCCGGGCGCGTACAACTCGGCGTATTTCGAGCACGCGTTCCTCGCCCAGCAGATGGGTGTCGAGCTGGTCGAAGGCCAGGACCTGTTCGTGCAGAACGACGCGGTCTACATGCGCACGACGCGGGGGGCGCAGCGCGTGCACGTGCTCTACCGGCGCGTCGACGACGACTATCTCGATCCGCGCGCGTTTCGCGCCGATTCGACGCTGGGCGTCCCGGGACTTTTCGGCGCCTACCGCGCGGGCAAGGTGACGCTGGCCAACGCCATCGGCACCGGCGTTGCCGACGACAAGTCGATCTACCCGTACGTGCCCGACATGATTCGCTTTTACCTGACCGAGGAGCCGATACTGAACAATGTTCCGACCTGGCAGCTGCACCGCGACGAGGACTTGCGCTACTGCCTCGAGCACCTGGCCGACCTGGTGGTCAAGGAGGTGCACGGAGCCGGCGGATACGGCATGCTGGTCGGGCCGGCGGCGAGCGCGGCCGAGCGCGACGCATTCCGCGCCCGCATTATCGCGAACCCCGCCAAGTACATCGCGCAGCCGACGCTGTCCCTGTCGACCTGCCCGACGTTCACCGAGTCGGGGCTGGCGCCGCGCCACATCGACCTGCGGCCGTACGTGCTTTCCGGCCGCGCGGTAAGCCTCGTGCCCGGCGGCCTGACGCGGGTCGCACTGCGCGAGGGTTCGCTGGTGGTCAATTCCTCGCAGGGCGGCGGCACCAAGGATACCTGGGTGATGGCACCGTAGGAATACGACGCACAACGCACTCCGCCGCAAACAACCGGAACCCGAGACTCAATCGATGCTCTGCCGTACCGCCAACGAGCTCTACTGGATGGCGCGCCACATCGAGCGCGCCGAGAACACCGCGCGCCTGCTCGACGTCACCTACCGCATGTCGCTGCTGCCGTACGACGCGGTCGAGCCCGGCCTGGCCTGGGCCGAGCCCTGGGCGGTGCCGCTGATCACTTCCGGTCTCGCGACGGCGTTCTACGAGCGCTTTCCGCAGCTGTCGGCCGAGAGCGTGCTGCGCTACATGATCCTCGACGCGCGCAATTCCTCGTCGATCTTCTGCTGCCTGCGCGCGGCACGCGAATCGGCGCGGGCGGTCCGCGGCGCGATCACCTCGGAGATGTACGAGGACCTGAATTCGGCGTGGCTGGAGATGCGCGGCCAGAACTACGACAACATCCAGTTGAGCGGCGTGTCCGAATTCCTCGGCTGGGTCAAGATGCGCTCGCATCTTTTCCGGGGCGTGACCTTCGGGACGATGTTGCGCGACGAAGGCTATCATTTCATCCGCCTCGGCACGCATATCGAGCGGGGCGACAATACCGCCCGCATACTGGACGTCAAGTACCACACGCTGCTGCCTTCGGCGGCGGAGGTCGGCGGCGCGGTCGACTACTACCAATGGGGCGCGCTGCTGCGCTCGGTCTCCGGCTTCGAGTCCTACCGCAAGATCTACAGCGACGTCATCACCCCGCGCCGCGTGGCCGAGCTGTTGATACTCCGGCAGGACATGCCGCGCTCGCTGCATTCGTGCATGAATTTCATCAACGAGACGCTGGCGGTTCTCTGCGACGACAGCTCGACCGAAATCAGGCGGGCGAGCGGCGAGCTGCACGCCAAGCTGCGCTTCGCCCGCACCGACGACATCATCCGGTTCGGCCTGCACGAATACCTGATGGAATTCCTGGACCGGATCTCGGATCTGGGCGACGAAATCAGCAGTCACTTCCTCGTCCCGACGTTTTAAGTCCGGCTTCCGGTAGAATCGCCACACTCGATCGCACCAGAACGTTCATGACCTATTGCGTTGCCATGTCGCTGGAAGCCGGAATGATCTTCGCTGCCGACTCGCGCACGAATGCCGGCGTCGACCAGATCGGCCGCTTTTCCAAGCTTCGCGTCTTTGTCCGCGAAGGCGACCGTGTCGTCGTCACGCTGTCCTCGGGCAACCTGTCGATGACGCAGAGCGCGCTGAACATCCTCGAGCAGCGGGCCCGGACCGGCGACAGCCAGCTTCAGCTGTGGAACGCGACGTCGATGTTCGACGTCGCCCGGCTGGTCGGCGACGCCCTGCGGGAGGTCAAGACGCGCGACGGCCCGTACCTGCTGCAGAACAATATCGATTCGCACGCGACGTTCATCGTCGGCGGCCAGGTGCGTGGCGAGCCGCCGCGGCTGTTCGAGGTCTACAGCGAGGGGAATTTCATCGAGGCGACCGCCGACACCTGCTACTTCCAGATCGGCGAGAGCAAGTACGGCAAGCCGGTGATCGACCGGGTCATCACGCGCTCGACTTCGCTGCAGGAGGCGACCAAGTGCACGATCGTGTCGTTCGATTCGACGATGCGCTCGAATATCTCGGTCGGTCTGCCGATCGATCTCGCCGTGTACGAGACCGACGGCCTGCGCCTCAAGCTGCAAAAGCGAATCGAGGAATCCGACCCCTATTTCCAGATGATCCATACGCAATGGGGCGAGGGCCTGCGCCGCGTGTTTGCCGAGCTGCCGAATCCGGAATGGTCATGAAAGGCGTCTCCGGATGGCGATCCGCGTAGCGCTGCAACACCGCACGACGTACGCGTTCGACCGGTTCGTCAATTTGTCGCCGCACGAGGTGCGGCTGCGGCCGGCGCCGCACTGCCGTACGCCTATCGTAGGCTACTCGCTGCAGGTCGACCCGGCGCGGCATTTTCTCAACTGGCAGCAGGATCAGTACGGCAACTGGGTGGCGCGGCTGGTCTTCCCCGAGCGCACCAACCGGCTGGAGATCGTCGTCGACCTCGTCGCCGACATGACGGTGATCAATCCGTTCGACTTCTTTGTCGAACCCTATGCCGAGCGCTACCCGTTTGCGTACGCGGGCACGCTGGCCAAGGAACTGATCCCGTTCCTGGAGGCCGACCCGGCCGAACCGCGGCTGCAGGCGTGGCTTGAGGCGTTTCGCGCGACCTTGCGGCCCGACGAGGCGACGGTCCCGATGCTGGTCCGGCTCAATCAGCAGCTGAAAAACGAGATCCGCTATCTGGTGCGCATGGAGCCTGGCGTGCAGACGCCCGACCAGACGCTCGCCGAGGCGAGCGGTTCGTGCCGCGACAGCGGATGGCTGCTGGTGCAGATCCTGCGCCGGCTGGGGCTGGCTGCGCGTTTCACCTCCGGCTATCTGATCCAGCTGGTCGCCGACGTCAAGGCGCTTGAGGGGCCCACAGGCCCCGAGCGCGATTTCACAGACCTGCACGCGTGGGCCGAGGTCTATCTGCCCGGGGCTGGCTGGATCGGCCTCGATCCCACGTCGGGACTCCTGGCCGGCGAAGGGCACATTCCGCTCGCGTCGACCGCGGATCCGGGCAGCGCGGCGCCCGTCGTCGGGTTCACCGACCCGTGCCGCAGCGAGCTCCACGTGACGATGACGGTGACGCGCACGCACGAGGATCCTCGCGTCACGATGCCCTACAGCGAAGCGCAATGGGCGACGATCGACGCGCTGGGCGAACAGGTCGATCGCGATCTCGCGGCCCACGATGTGCGCCTGACGCAGGGCGGCGAGCCGACGTTCGTCTCGATCGACGACATGGAAGGCAAGGAATGGACGATCGCGGCGCTGGGCACCAAAAAGCGCGAGCTTGCCGAAATCCTGCTGCGACGGCTGATGGCGCGCTTCGCCCGCGGCGGATTCGTGCACACCGGGCTGGGGAAATGGTACCCGGGCGAGCCGCTGCCGCGCTGGGCGCTGTCGATTTACTGGCGCAGCGACGGTGCTCCGCTCTGGGGTGACGAGTCGTTGCTCGCCGACACGCGCCGGCCGGGGCGCGCCGATCTCGCGGTGGCGCGCGATTTCACCGGCGCCCTCGCGGTAGCGCTGGGGCTGCCGCCCGAAATGGTATTGACTGCCTACGAGGACGTGCCGAA
>DATASF010000079.1:0-19336 GCA_036269335.1 Casimicrobiaceae bacterium | reverse complement strand
GGCCTGCTTGTTCGCCTCGAGTGAGCCGATGTCGCGCTCCAGCCCGAGCGCGCGTGCGCCGTTCAGCGTCGCCATCTGCAGCGCGTCGGCCGCCGGGATCGCGCCGGCGTCGCCGCTGACGCCCTTCGCGAGCAGCGCGGCGAGCCGGGCTTCGCCGAACACGTCGAGTCGGTTATTGCTGGCTGCTCCGTCGGTGCCGAGCGCGACGTTGACGCCGCGGCGCAGCAGTTCCGCCACCGGCGCTATGCCGCTCGCGAGCTTCAGATTCGACACCGGACAATGCACGACGTGACAGGCGTGCGCCACGAGCAGCTCGATATCGGCGGGCACAAGATGCGTGCCGTGCACGGCGATGAAGCTTGGGCCGGTGACGCCCAGGCTGTGCAGGCGCCGCAGCGGATCGATGCCGAATTCGGATTCGCTGCGCGCACGCTCGTCGCCTGTCTCCAGGAGGTGCGTCTGGATCGGCAGATCGAGTTGCCGCGCGTAGACGACGATCTTCTTCCAGCTCGCGTCACCGACCGTGTACGGCGCATGTGGCGCAAGCGAAAAGCTCAGCAGCGGCTCGTGCTTCCACTTGTCGCGCACGGCGAGTCCCGCCTGCAGGTAGGCATCGGCATCGACGGCATATGCGGTCGGAAAATCGAGCACCGCCAGGCCGAGCATCGCGCGCATGCCGCTGGCCTGGTAGGCGCGCGCGGCCGCGTCGGGAAAAAAATACTGGTCGTTGCAGCAGGTGACGCCGCCGGCGAGCATTTCCGTTGCCGCGAGCAGCGTTCCGTCGTGCACGAACTCCGGCGATAGAAAGGCCTTTTCCAGCGGCCAGATGTGATCCTGCAGCCACGGGGCGAGCGCCACGTCGTCGGCGCTGCCGCGCAGCAGGCTCATCGCCGCGTGCGTGTGCGCGTTGACCAGGCCCGGCAGCAGCGCGTGCGTGGGCAGCTTCAGGTGCTCGGCCGCGCCGTAGTCGCGATCGGCGTCCGCGACAGGGACCACGGCGACGATCCGCCCGGCGTCGATGATGATCGAATGCGCGGCGAGCGCGCCGCGTGGGACTACAGGCACCACCCAGCGCGGGTCGAGTCGCAGATCGATGGTTTGCATCGGGGTGAGGGAATCGAATGAGGTGCGGCAAAGAAAAAGCCCCGCACTCGGCGGGGCTCTTTCCGCGTGCAGCTGCTTTCAGCGCCTGACGGCTTCGCCCTTGACTTCGACTTCGACGCGGCGATTCGGCGCGAGACAGGCAATCAGCTCCTTCATGTTCTTCTGATTGCAAACCACACCCGGGATCGGTTGCGTCTTGCCCATGCCGAGCGTCTCGATCTTGTCGCGTGCGACGCCACGGCTGACCAGATAGTCGCGCACGGTATTGGCGCGACGCTCGGACAGACGCTGGTTGTACTCTTGCGTGCCGATGCGGTCGGTGTGGCCGGTCACGAGGACCAGTTCGAGTTTGCTGACGTCCTTCAGCTTGTCGATGACCTCGCTGTCGAGCGCAGCCTTGCCCTCAGGCTTCAGCACCGCCTTGTCGAAATCGAAGAGCGCCTTGCTGGCCAGGGTGATCTTCTGCACGGTCGGCGCCGCGGGCGGCGGCGGCGCGGGCGCAGGTGGCGGGGGAGGCGGCGGGGTTACGGCGGGCGGGGGCGCTGGTGCCGCCACCTTGACCACCAGATCCGGGTCGCATTCCTTGATCGCCATCGCCGGCGTCCAGTATCCGGCGCGCCAGCACAATCCGGTGCTGTTACGCCAGACGTTGGCATCCGGGGTGCCGTATTGCTCGAGCCAGTAAGCGGAGTTTTTCGGATCGGCTTGAGCGAACGCCGCGCCGGCCATCATGGCCGCGAGCGCGCCGGTCACGACGGTTGCGATCAGACGATTCTTCATCACTTTGACCTCTCTGCCTGGAGTTATTGAGTTTTACCCGTTCATTTCGGAGCGTAACGGCAACTTTTTTTCGCGTTCGTCTGGAAACGCCGACTTCCCGGTCAATATAGCATAGGGAACTGTGCCCTGCAAAGCGAAATTGGCCGTTCGCAAGGCGATATTGGCAAGTGTCGCGGTAATACAACGGTCATGCTAAAATTCGCTGTTTCCCGCTATGAATGGCCGCACCGCGCTGCGCGGGGCTGCGCGGTCGATTTCAGGCTCGCGCGGCGGTCATTTGCGATCCTCCGATTGTAAACATTTCAACAGATTAAGAGCCGGTCCACGATGGAGCAGTTCGCTAAAGAAACCCTGCCGGTAAGCCTCGAAGCAGAAATGCGGCATTCCTACCTCGATTACGCAATGAGCGTAATCGTCGGACGGGCGCTGCCCGACGTGCGCGACGGCTTGAAGCCCGTGCACCGCCGCGTGCTGTTCGCGATGCACGAATCGAACACCGTCTGGAACCGGCCGTATGTCAAATGCGCGCGCGTCGTCGGCGACGTGCTCGGCAAATATCATCCGCACGGCGACAGCGCGACTTACGAGGCGCTGGTCCGAATGGTGCAGGATTTTTCGCTGCGCTATCCGCTGATCGACGGCCAGGGCAACTTCGGCTCGGTCGACGGCGACGCGCCGGCCGCGTACCGCTATACCGAATGCCGGCTGGAGAAGATCACAGCGGAAATGCTGGCCGACATCGACAAGGAAACCGTCGATTTCGCGCCCAATTACGACGGCAAGGAGCTCGAGCCGACGGTATTGCCGACGCGGATTCCGAATCTCCTGGTAAACGGCTCGTCCGGCATCGCCGTCGGAATGGCGACCAATATCCCGCCGCACAACCTCACCGAGATCGTCACCGCGTGCCTGACGCTGCTCGACCATCCGGACACGACGGTCGACGAATTGATCGAGCACGTGCCGGCGCCCGATTTTCCCACCGCCGGCATCATCTTCGGCACCGAAGGCGTCCGGGAAGGTTATCGCACCGGGCGCGGCCGCGTCGTCATCCGCGCCCGCACGCACATCGAGGACCTGGAGAAGGGCGGACGGCAGGCGATCATCGTCGACGAGCTTCCCTACCAGGTCAACAAGGCAACGCTGCTGACGCGCATCGGCGAGCTGGTGCGCGAGAAAAAGCTCGACGGCATTTCCGATCTGCGCGACGAGTCGGACAAATCCGGCATGCGGGTGGTCATCGAGCTCAAGCGCGGCGAAGTCACCGAGATCATCCTCAACAACCTCTACAAGCTGACGCAGCTGCAGGATAGCTTCGGCATGAACATGGTCGCGCTGGTCGACGGCCAGCCGCGTCTGCTCAATCTCAAGCAGTTCCTGGAATTCTTCCTCCAGCACCGGCGAGAGATCGTCGTGCGGCGCACGCGCTTCGAGCTGCGCAAGGCGCGCGACCGCGGGCACATTCTCGAAGGGCTCGCCGTCGCGTTGTCGAATGTCGACGAGATCATCGCGCTGATCAAGGCGGCGGCGACGCCGGCCGAGGCGAAGTCGGCCCTGATGGCCAGAACCTGGCGCTCGGGATTGGTCGAGGACATGCTGGCCCGTTCGGCAGCCGACGCCGCGAGGCCCGAAGGGCTGGCCCCTGAGTACGGCTGGCAGCAGCACGGGTCTCCGCAGGGCTACCGGCTGTCGGAAGCGCAGGCGCAGGCGATACTCGAGCTGCGGCTGCAGCGCCTGACCGGGCTCGAGCAGGAAAAGATCACCGGCGAATACCGCGAGGTGATGCTGCAGATCGTCGACCTGCTCGACCTGCTGGCCAAGCCGGGGCGAGTCACCACGGTGATCGGCGACGAGCTCAAGGCGATCCGCGACCAGTTCGGCGACAAGCGGCGCTCCGAGATCGTCGCGCACAGCGCCGATCTGTCGATCGAGGACCTGATCGCGCCCGAGGAGATGGTCGTCACGCTGTCGCATGGCGGGTACATGAAAGCGCAGCCGGTGGCCGAGTACCGCGCCCAACGGCGCGGCGGCCGGGGCAAGCAGGCGACCGGAACCAAGGAAGACGATTTCATCGACCACCTTTTCATCGCCAACACGCACGACTTCATCCTCTGCTTTTCGAACCGGGGACGCGTGTACTGGCTGAAGGTGTACAACGTTCCGCAGGGCGGCCGCATCTCGCGCGGCAAGCCGATCGTCAATCTGGTGCCGCTGCTGGAGCACGAAAAGATCACCGCGATCCTGCCGGTCAAGGAGTTCGTCAGCGATCGCTTCGTGTTCATGGCGACGGCCAAGGGCACAGTCAAGAAAACGCCGCTGTCCGATTTTTCGCGGCCCCGTCCGTCGGGCATCATCGCAGTCGATCTGGACGACGGCGACTTCCTGGTCGGCGCCGCGCTGACCGACGGCAAGCACGACGTCATGCTGTTCAGCTCGGGCGGCAAGGCGGTGCGCTTCGAGGAAGGCGACGTACGCTCGATGGGACGAACCGCGCACGGCGTGCGCGGCATGATGCTCGACAAGGGCCAGCGCGTGATTTCGATGCTGGTCGCCGAAGACGAGCAGCAATCGGTGCTGACGGCGACCGAGAACGGTTACGGCAAGCGTACGCCCATCGTCGAATACACGCGACACGGCCGCGGCACCAAGGGCATGATCGCCATCCAGCAGACCGCGCGCAACGGCAAGGTCGTCGCCGCGGCGCTGGTTCTGCCCGACGACGAGGTGATGCTGATCTCGACCGGCGGCGTGCTGATCCGCACCAAGGTATCGTCGATCCGCGAGATGGGCCGCTCGACGCAGGGCGTGACCTTGATCAACCTCGGCGAGGGCGAAAAGCTCGCCGGCCTCGAAAGAGTCGTCGAAACCGAGCTCGTCAGCGACGAGCCGGAATAGATCGGCAAATGCGCGAGAGTTGCCGGCGCGGCTCGCCGGCGACGATGGGCAGGCAAATGAGCAACGACCACAGCGAGCGGGAATTCCAGCGGCATCGCGCGGCGATCGACGGACTCGATCGCGAGATCCTGCGCGCGCTCAACCAGCGTGCCGCGCACGCGCAGGCGATCGGCAAGCTCAAGGGCGAGAGCGCCGCGTACCGTCCCGAGCGCGAGGCGCAGGTGCTGCGGACGATGCGCGAGGCGAATCCGGGACCGCTGCCCGGCGACGCGGTCGCCGGGATATTCCGCCAGGTCATGTCGGCCTGTCTGGCGCTGGAACGGCGGCTGCGCATCGCCTATCTCGGGCCCGCCGGGACGTTCAGCCATGGCGCAGTCGGCAGGCATTTCGGCGAGTTCGTCGACGCCGAGCCATGCGCGTCGATCGACGAGGTTTTCCGCGCCGCCGAATCCGGGCAGACCGACTACGCGGTGGTGCCGGTCGAGAATTCCACCGAGGGCGCGGTGGGGCGCACGCTCGACCTGATGTACCAGACCGAGCTGACGATCGTCGGCGAGATCCGCCTTCGCATCCAGCAGAATCTTCTGGCGAAGGCTATCCCGATCGACGGCGTCCGCAAGATCTATTCGCACTCCCAGTCGCTGTCGCAATGCGTGCTGTGGCTCGCGCGCCATCTTCCCGCCGTGCCGAGGATTCCAGTGGCGAGCAACGCCGAAGCGGCGCGGCTGGCGGCGACCGAGGCCGGCGCCGCGGCGATCGCCGGCGAGACCGCGGCAGCGATCTACGCCCTCGACGTGCTCGCGCCGCACATCGAGGACGATCCGAACAATACGACGCGCTTCTGGGTGCTCGGCCGGCATGCGGTGGCGCGCTCCGGCGACGATGAAACCTCGCTGGTGATGGCGGCGCAAAACCGGCCGGGCGCAGTCCACGCGCTGCTGGAACCGCTGGCCAAGCACGGCGTCAGCATGAACCGCCTGGAATCGCGTCCGGCGCGCACCGGCCTGTGGGAGTACCTGTTCTTCGTCGATCTTGAAGGCCATCGCGACGACGCACCGGTGGCTGCGGCGCTGGCTGAGCTGGGCGCGCGCGCACCGTTTCTCAAGCTGCTGGGATCGTACCCGGCTGCGCAACGGTGAGCCGCGGGCAGCCGATGAGTGCGAACGCGAACGCAGGCGCAATGGCAGCGCTTTCGCCCGACTACGTGCGCCGCATCAGTCCTTACGTGCCGGGCAAGCCGATCGCGGAGCTCGCGCGCGAATACGGTCTCGTCGAAAGCGGGATCGTCAAGCTCGCTTCGAATGAAAACCCGCGAGGGCCGAGCCCCAAGGTGCGTGCGGCGATCGCCGCCGCGGTGGGCGACGTCACCCGCTATCCCGACGGCAACGGCTTCGCGCTCAAGCAGGCGCTGGCGGCGCGCTTCGGCGTCGGGATCGACCAGATCGTGCTGGGCAACGGCTCGAACGACATCCTCGAGCTCGCGACGCAGGCCTTCCTGCGACCCGGTGACGACACCGTCTATGCGCAGCATGCGTTCGCCGTGTATCCGCTGGCGACGCAGGCGCGGGGCGCCCGCGGCATCGAGGTCAGAGCGCGCGATCTGGGGCACGACCTTGCGGCGATGCGCGCCGCGCTGACGCCGCAAACGCGCATCGTGTTCATCGCGAATCCGAACAACCCGACCGGAACCTGGTTGCCGCCGGCCGAAGTGCAGGCGTTCGTCGCCTCGGTTCCGGCCAGCGTGCTGATCGTGCTCGACGAGGCATACAACGAATACCTGGAAGCCGACCAGCAGGCGAACAGCGCGTCCTGGATCGCCGCGCATCCGAACCTGCTCGTGTCGCGCACTTTTTCCAAGGCCTACGGACTGGCCGGTCTGCGCGTCGGCTACGGCATCGCCGATCCCGGCGTCGCCGACATGCTCAATCGCGTCCGGCAGCCGTTCAACGTCAACTCGATCGCACAAGCGGCCGCGCTGGCGGCGCTCGCCGACGAAGACTACGTCGCCGAAAGCGCCCGCCTGAATCGCGCCGGGCTGGATCAGCTGATGGCGGGCCTCGATTCGATCGGCGTCGAGTACCTGCCGTCGCACGGAAACTTCCTGATGGTCCGCGTCGGCGACGGCGGAAAAGGCGCCGCGCCGGTCTACGAGGCGCTGCTCCGCTCCGGCGTCATCGTGCGCCCGGTGGCCAACTACGGCCTGCCCGACTGGCTCCGCGTCACCGTCGGATTGCCGGAGGAGAACGTACGATTTCTTTCGGCGCTTGGCGCCGCGCGCGGCCGGTAGTGTCCTCGCCCGCGACCGGCAAGCTCGTCGTCGTCGGCACGGGACTGATCGGCGGCTCGTTCGCGCTGGCGCTCAAAAATGCCGGCCAGGTCGGGGGCGTCGTCGGCGTCGGCCGCGGCCGCGAGAATCTCGAGCAGGCGCTGCGCCTGGGCGTCGTCGACCGCGCGTACACGCGGGGCGAGGACTGGACAGCGGAGCTGGCCGATGCCGCTCTGGTGCTGCTGGCCACGCCGGTCGGCGAAATGCCCGAGCTGTTCGCCGCGATCGCACCGCATTTGGGACCCGAGACCATCGTCAGCGACGCCGGCAGCACCAAGCAGGACGTGATCGCCGCAGCGCGTGCTGTGCTCGGTGCCGCGTTTTCGCGTTTCGTGCCCGCGCACCCGATCGCCGGCAGCGAACGCTCGGGCGCCGGCGCTGCGTCGGTATCCCTGTTTCGCGGCCGGCAGGTCGTGCTGACACCGCTGCCGGAAACCGACCCGGCCGCCGTCGAGCGCGTGCGCGCTTGGTGGACGCGGTGCGGCGCGACCGTCACTCTTCTTGGTCCCGAGCGGCACGATGCGCTGCTTTCGGCGGTGAGCCACCTGCCGCATCTGCTGGCCTTTGCGCTGATCGGTGAGCTCGCCGACCGTCCGGACGCCGCCGATTACTGGGGCGTCGCCGGGAACGGACTGCGCGATTTCACGCGATTGGCGGACAGCCACCCGGACATGTGGCGCGACATATGCATCGCCAACGCCGCGCGGCTGCGCGCCGATCTGGCCGCATACCGCCAGCAGCTCGATCGCATCGACGCGATGCTCGCGCGCGCCGACGGCGGAGCGCTCGGCGCGCTGTTCGAGCGGTCGGGCACCGCGCGCGCAGCCTTGCTTTCCGGCGGGCGGGGAGGCGACGATGCCGGCTAGCGCTTCGGATCAGCGCGCGGCCGAATTTCTCGACATCGCTCCGATCGCCCGCATGTCCGGAACCGTGCACCTGCCCGGTTCCAAGAGCATATCGAATCGCAGCCTGTTGCTCGCTGCGCTCGCACGGGGGACGACCCGGCTCACCGGGTTGCTCGAGGCCGACGACGTCGATCGCATGCGGGAGTCCTTGCGCACGCTGGGCGTGCGAATCGAAGACGCCGCCGCCGGCGGGAGCGCTGCGGTGCACGGCGTTGCCGGCGCGTTTCCGGCGCGGCGCGCGAACCTCTTCCTCGGCAATGCGGGCACCGCCTTTCGCCCGCTGACGGCAGCGCTGGCCCTGTCGCATGGCGATTACGAATTGTCGGGTGCGCCGCGCATGCACGAGCGGCCGATCGGCGACCTGGTCGACGCCCTGCGCGCGCTCGGGGCCGACATTCGCTACAACGGCGCCGCCGGCTTTCCGCCGCTGACCATCGCCCCCGGCGCCGTCCGCGGCGGCGGCACGGCGGCGATACGCGGCAACGTGTCGAGCCAGTTCGTGACGGCGCTGCTGATGGCGCTGCCGCTCGCCGGCGGCGGCACGGCGGTCGAGGTGCAGGGCGAGCTGATCTCGCGGCCTTACGTCGACATGACGCTGGCGCTGATGCAACGCTTCGGCGTCAGCGTCGTGCGCGAGCGCGACGATCGGTTCCGCGTCCCTGCCGCGGCGGCTTACGTCAGTCCGGGGACGCTGGCGGTCGAGGGCGATGCCTCGTCGGCATCGTATTTCCTGGCCGCCGGCGCGATCGGCGGCGGACCGGTCCGCATCGAGGGCGTCGGCCACAGCAGCATCCAGGGCGACGTCGGCTTTGCGGCGACGCTGTCGGCAATGGGCGCCGAGGTCCGCAGCGGTGACGATCGGATCGAGGTGCGCGGCGGGGGAAAGCTTCACGGTATCGATGCCGATTTCAACGCGATTCCCGACGCGGCGATGACGGCGGCGATCGTCGCGCTGTTTGCCGAGGGTCCGACCTTGCTGCGCAATATCGGCAGCTGGCGTGTCAAGGAAACCGATCGCATCGCGGCGATGGCCCGCGAGCTGCGCAAGCTGGGCGCCACCGTCGACGAGGGTGCAGACTGGATGCGAGTGACCCCGCCGGTACGCTGGCAGCCTGCGACCATCGACACCTATGACGACCACCGTATCGCGATGTGCTTTGCGCTGGCCGCGCTGGGCGGGGTGCCGGTGCGCATCAACGATCCGCAATGCGTGCGCAAGACCTTCCCCGGCTATTTCGCCGCGTTCGAGCGCCTGGCGCAGCGACCTTGATCTGCGATGACGCGACGACGTCCGATGCGACGGCCGCCAGCGCGCCGGTGATCGCTATCGACGGACCCGCGGCATCGGGCAAGGGGACGATCGCGCAGGGGGTGGCGGCGGCGCTCGGTTACCGCTATCTGGACAGCGGCTCGCTGTATCGGCTGGTGGCGCTGCGGGCCACCCGGCAGAAGGTGTCTTTCGACGACGAGCCTCGGCTCGCCGCACTTGCCGACGGGCTGGACTTGAGCTTCGGCGACGGGCGGATTCTTCTGTCCGGCCAGGACGTTACCGAGGCCATACGGGCCGAGGAGGTCAGCGCGATGGCATCGAAGGTCGCCGTCTTGCCCCGGGTGCGGACGGCGCTGCTGACCCGCCAGCGGGCCTTCCGCGCCCCGCCCGGGCTCGTGGCCGAGGGGCGAGACATGGGCACGGTCGTGTTCCCCGACGCCAAACTCAAGATCTACCTGACCGCCAGCGCCGAGGCCCGGGCGAGCCGCCGGTATAAGCAGTTGATCGACAAAGGAAACTCGATTACAATTCAAGGTCTTTTGCGCGATATCCGGGAACGGGACGAGCGCGACAGTGCCCGCGCCGAGGCGCCGCTCAGAACTGCGGCCGACGCGATGGTTCTGGATACGACCGACATGGCCGCCGATGCGGCCGTTGCCTTTGTGTTGCAGCAGTATCAGGCGCTTAGCGCAGCCGGATCCGCCGCGCGAGCATAAACGCCGCAAAGCAGGGATAGCAGCGCAGCAGCAGATTCGCCGGCAGGGCGCTACAGGCGCCTCGCGGCGACAGCAAGGTCCGCCATCCGGGCGCGATTCAGGGCAGTCCGGGCGGCGGTTTGACCAACGGACCCGCAGCCACGCCCGTGGCGACGGACGAAACGACAGGACACCACGATACATGACAACCGCAACCACCAACACCGCCGCTCCGGCCCAGGAGAACTTCGCCACCTTGTTCGAGGAATCGCTCGCAAGGCAGGAGATGCGGCAGGGCGAACTGATCACAGCTGAAGTCACGCGCGTCGACTACAACATCGTCGTCGTCAACGCGGGACTCAAGTCCGAAAGCTTCATCCCGATCGAAGAATTCAAGAACGACAAGGGTGAAGTCGAGGTCAAGCCTGGCGATTTCGTCACCGTCGCGATCGAGAGCCTCGAAGACGGCTATGGCGAAACCCGGCTGTCGCGCGACAAGGCCAAGCGGCTGAAGGCCTGGCACGATCTCGAAGCCGCGATGGAGCAGGGAACGATCGTCTCCGGCGTCGTCAGCGGCAAGGTCAAGGGCGGCCTGACGGTGATGGTCAACGGCATCCGTGCGTTCCTCCCGGGATCGCTGGTCGACATCCGGCCGGTCAAGGACACGTCGCCGTACGAATTCAAGACGCTGGAATTCAAGGTTATCAAGCTCGACCGCAAGCGCAACAACGTCGTCGTGTCGCGCCGCGCGGTGCTCGAAGCGAGCCTGGGCGCAGAGCGCGAGGAACTGCTGAAGACGCTGCAGGAAGGCGCGATCGTCAAGGGCATCGTCAAGAACATCACCGATTACGGCGCGTTCGTCGACCTGGGCGGCATCGACGGCTTGCTGCACATCACCGACCTCGCCTGGCGCCGGGTCAAGCATCCGTCCGAGGTGCTCGCGGTCGGCGACGAAGTGACCGCCAAGGTGCTGAAGTTCGACCAGGAGAAGAATCGCGTCTCGCTCGGAATGAAGCAGCTCGGCGAGGACCCGTGGGTCGGCCTGTCGCGCCGCTATCCGCCCGGCACCCGCCTTTTCGGCAAGGTCACCAACCTGACCGACTACGGCGCGTTCGTTGAGATCGAGCAGGGCATCGAAGGCCTGGTCCACGTCTCGGAAATGGACTGGACGAACAAGAACATTCATCCGACCAAGGTCGTGCAGCTAGGCGACGAGGTCGAAGTGATGATCCTGGAGATCGATGAAGAACGCCGCCGCATCTCGCTCGGCATGAAGCAATGCATGCCGAATCCGTGGGAGGAGTTCTCGATCAACCACAAGAAGGGCGACAAGGTCAAAGGACTGATCAAATCGATCACCGACTTCGGCGTGTTCATCGGACTGCCCGGCGGCATCGACGGCCTGGTGCACCTGTCCGACCTGTCCTGGTCGGCGACGGGCGAAGCCGCGGTGCGCGATTACAAGAAGGGCCAGGAGGTCGAGGCCGTCGTGCTGGCGATCGACGTCGAGCGCGAGCGCATCTCGCTCGGCATCAAGCAGCTCGATGGCGATCCGTTCTCGAACTACGTCGCGACGCACGACAAGGGCAGCCTCGTCAGCGGAACGGTCAAGTCGCTCGACGGCAAGGGCGCTGTCATAGCGCTCGACGGCGACGTCGAAGGTTATCTGCGGGCTTCGGAAGTCGCGCGCGATCGCGTCGAGGACATCCGCTCGCATCTGAAGGAAGGCGACTCGGTCAACGCGATGATCATCAATATCGACCGCAAGAATCGGTCGATCAATCTGTCGATCAAGGCGAAGGACAGTGCCGACGAATCCGAAGCGCTGCAGCGCATGACCGCAGAGAATTCCGGCACGACCGCCGGGACGACCAACCTGGGGGCGCTGCTCAAGGCCAAGCTCGACAACAAGAACCAAGGGTAGGCGGCTCACGTGATGACCAAATCGGAGCTGATCGACCGCTTGGCGGCGCAGTTCCCGCAATTGGTGGCGAAGGACGCCGAGCTCGCGGTGAAGATGATCCTGGACGCGATGGCCGAAAGCCTGGCCAAGGGCGAGCGGATCGAAATCCGCGGGTTCGGCAGCTTCGGCCTCAACTACCGGCCCCCGCGCACCGGCAGGAACCCGAAGTCCGGCGAGCGCGTCCAGGTGCCGGAGAAGCACGTTCCGCACTTCAAGGCCGGCAAGGAATTGCGCGAGCGGGTCGACTTCAAGGAAGTGAAAAAGGGTTGATGATGACCCGGAGCGAAATATCTTCACTGGATTCGCAGCATGAGATTCGTCCGCTGGCTCGTCGGCCTCGTCGTCTTCGGAGGTCTGCTCCTGCTTGCGCTGCAGAACACGGAACCGGTCACGCTGCACGTCTATGACGGTGTCGGTTGGCGGCCGCCGCTGATCTTCCTGCTCCTGATCGTGTTCGCCGCCGGGGTCGCGGCGGGCCTGCTGGCCGGTTCGATTCGCTCGGTGCGCCTGAAGCGGCAGCTGAACCGGCTGCGCCACCAGCAGCGGCGCGCGCCAGTGACGCGTCCGCGCGACGGAGGCTGAAGCGACGTGCCCACCATTGAAATCGAGATCTGGTGGCTGCTGGCACTGACGCTGCTGTTCTTCGCGCTGGGCTGGATCGCCGCCCGCATCGACATCAAGCACCTGCTGCGCGAATCGCGCGCATTGCCGCTGTCGTACTTCCGAGGTCTCAACTTCCTGCTCAACGAGCAGCCCGACAAGGCGATTGAGTCGTTCATCGAAGTCGTCAAGGTCGATCCGCAGACGATCGATCTGCATTTCGCGCTGGGTAACCTGTTCCGCCGGCAGGGCGAGATCGACCGCGCGATCCGCATGCACCAGAACCTGCTCGACCGGCCCGACCTTCCGCCGGAAAAGCGCGAGACCGCGGTCTTCGAGCTCGCCCAGGATTTCCATCGCGCGGGGCTGCTCGATCGGGCCGAGGATCTGTTCACCAAGCTTGACGGCAGCATGTTCGAGCTCCAGTCGCTGGGCTCGCTGCTGCAGATCTACGAGCAGGAGAAGGACTGGCCGAAGGCGATCAGCGCGACCCGGCGGATGGAAACGCTTGCCAAGCACCCGTACTTCAAGG
Organism: Casimicrobiaceae bacterium; assembly: GCA_036269335.1. Taxonomy (GTDB): domain Bacteria; phylum Pseudomonadota; class Gammaproteobacteria; order Burkholderiales; family Casimicrobiaceae; genus PALSA-1003. Next base: position 6,266 of record DATASF010000079.1, on the reverse strand, counting down.
AAATCGCGCACTACCACTGCGAGATGGCGCAAGGCTCGCTGTTGCGCTCGCAAACCGATGAGGCCCGGCGCTTCATCGACCAGGCGCTGGCCGAATACAAGCTCTGCACGCGGGCGACGATGCTGCTGGGTGACCTCGAGGCGCAACAGGGCAACGACGCCGCGGCAATCGCGGCGTGGCAGCGCATCGAGTCGCAGAACCCCGCGTTTCTCGGCCTGGTTGCCGACCGGCTCGCCGACGCGTATCGCCGGACCGGTGACGTCGCGCAAGGCATTCGGGTGCTGCGCAGTTACGAAGACCAGTATCCTTCGCTCGATCTCTTGACCACGCTGTTCAACCAGATCCTCGCGCACGACGGGCCCGAAGCGGGGACGCAACTGATCAAGGACGAGCTGACACGCAATCCGACCTTGCTGGGACTCGACAAGCTGCTCGAAGCGCAATTGATGGAAGCGCCGGCGGAGCGACGACACGACCTGGAGCTGGTCAAGACGCTGGTCAGTCAGCACATCAAGCGGCTGGGCATGTATCGTTGCGAGCAATGCGGCTTTCGCGCCAAGCAGTACTACTGGCGCTGCCCGGGCTGCGGCAAGTGGGAAACGTACTCGCCGCGACGGACCGAGACGCCGGATGGATTCGCGTGAGGGGAGCCCCGTCGTACCGGGCGGCCGGCAAGCCTGTCCGGACGCGCCGGGTTGGCGCTAGGATGCGATCGAGGATGCGAAACCGGTGAACGCCGCTGATCCCCGCGTGATCGTCGCGCTGGACTTTCCCGACATGCTGACCGCATTCGGCCTCGCCGCCAGGCTCGACCCGGCGCTGTGCGCGGTCAAAGTCGGCAAGGAGCTGTTCACCGTCGCCGAAGCGGGCCTGGTGCGCGAGCTCGTTCGTCGCGGCTTTCGCGTGTTTCTGGACCTCAAGTTTCACGACATCCCGAACACGGTGGCGCAGGCCTGCGCCGCGGCGACGCGGCTCGGCGTCTGGATGATCGACGTCCATGCCGCCGGCGGCGCGGCGATGCTCGCCGCCGCGCGCGACGCCGTCGCTCGGACGGCGGCGGAAGAGCGCCGGCCGCGCCCGCTGGTGCTCGCGATCACCGTGCTGACCAGCCTGGATGCGTCCGATCTGGCCGCGATCGGCGTCGGCGGCACGACCGAAGCGCAGGCCTTGCGCCTGGCCCAGCTGGCCAAGGCGAATGGCCTGGACGGCGTCGTCTGCTCGGCGCAGGAGGCCGCGATGCTGCGCGCCGCGTGCGGTCCGGCGTTCAAGCTGGTCACCCCGGGCATCCGCCCCGAGGGCACGTCGGCGCACGACCAGGCGCGGGTGATGACCCCGGAGGCCGCCATCGCGGCCGGCGCCGACTACCTGGTCATCGGCCGCGCGATCACCGCGGCGGCCGATCCGTTGCGCGCGCTGCGCGACATCAACGCCTCGCTGGGCATCCCGGCGTGAAAATCACGATGATCGGAACCGGGTACGTGGGGCTCGTCTCCGGGACGTGCCTCGCGGAAGTCGGCAACGACGTGCTCTGCCTCGACGTCGATGCGCGGAAGATCGACATGCTGAAAGCCGGCGGGGTGCCGATCCACGAGCCGGGACTGCAGCAGATGATCCACCGCAACGTCGAGGCCGGCCGCCTGCGTTTCACGACCGATAGCGACGTTGCGGTGACGCACGGCACGCTTCAATTCATCGCCGTGGGCACGCCGCCCGACGAGGACGGCGCTGCCGACATGCGGCACGTTCTTGCTGCCGCGGCCGCGATCGGCCGGCGCATGACCGACTACAAGGTCATCGTCGACAAGTCGACCGTCCCGGTCGGCACGGCCGATCGCGTGCGCGAGACGATCGCCTCGGAGCTCGCGATCCGCGGCGCGCCGCTGCCGTTTGCCGTCGTGTCGAACCCGGAATTCCTGAAGGAAGGCGCCGCGGTCGAGGACTTCATGCGGCCCGACCGCATCGTCATCGGCGCCGACGACGATCGTGCGATCGCCCTGCTGCGCGCCGTGTACGCGCCGTTCCAGCGCAATCGCGAGCGACTGCTGGTGATGGACGTGCGCTCGGCGGAGCTCACCAAATACGCGGCCAACGCGATGCTCGCGACGCGAATCTCGTTCATGAACGAAATGGCGAATCTCGCCGATGCCCTGGGCGCCGACATCGAGCAGGTCCGCCACGGCATCGGATCGGATCCGCGCATCGGTTATCATTTCCTCTATCCGGGCGCCGGCTATGGCGGATCGTGTTTTCCCAAGGACGTGAAGGCACTCCAGCACACCGGCGCGCAGCACGGCCGGCCATTGCGCATCCTCGCCGCCGTAGAGTCGGTCAACGAGGGGCAAAAGACGCGCCTGGTCGACAAGATCGTCGCGCGGCTCGGCGGCGACCTCGCCGGCAAGACGTTCGCGCTGTGGGGACTCGCGTTCAAGCCCGACACCGACGACATGCGTGAAGCGCCGTCGCGCGCGATCATCGCCGGATTGCTCGAGCGCGGCGCGTCCGTTGCCGCTTACGATCCGGTCGCGATGGACGAGGCCAGGCGCGTGTTCGGCAACACGCCGGGACTGTCGTTCGCGAGCTCGCCGATGGACGCCGTCGCCGGAGCCGACGCGCTGCTGGTCGTCACCGAGTGGAAGGAATTCCGCAGCCCCGAGTTCGCCGAAATCCGACGGCAGCTGAAGCAGCCGCTGCTGTTCGACGGCCGCAACCTGTTCGACCCCGCGCTGGTGCGCGCGGCTGGTATCGAGTATTTCGGCATCGGTCGCGGGCAGGGGGCCGGCTCGTTCGGCGTGAGCAAGCCCTGATGCCTGCGAACGCGCGGCGCTTCAGCGATTTCCGCGATGCCGTTCGCCGGGCACGGGTTCTGGTCGTCGGCGATGCGATGCTCGATCGCTACTGGTTCGGCGACGTCGACCGCATTTCGCCCGAGGCGCCGGTGCCGGTCGTCAAGATCGCGCGCAGCGAGGAGCGCCCCGGCGGGGCCGCCAACGTCGCGCGCAACGCGGCGGCGCTGGGCGCGCGGGTGACGTTGATCAGCGTCATCGGCGACGACGAGCCGGGGCATGTGCTCGAACGGCTGCTTCGTGGCGAAAGCGTCCACACGTCGCTGCATCGCGATCCCGCGCTGCCGACGACGGTGAAGCTCCGCGTCATCGGGCGGCAGCAGCAGCTGTTGCGCATCGACTTCGAGACCGTGCCGTCGCCATTGGCGCTGGCGGCTAAGCTCGCCGACTACGAGCGCACGCTGGCCGGCTTCGACGTCGTCGTGCTTTCCGACTACGGCAAGGGGGGCCTGTCGCAGATCGAGCGCATGATTGCGCTCGCGCGGGCCGGCGGCAAACCGGTGCTGGTCGACCCGAAGGGCGAGGCTTACCTGCGCTACCGCGGAGCGACGATGCTGACGCCCAACCGCGCCGAGTTCCGCCAGGTCGTCGGCCCGTGGCGCAACGAAGCCGAGCTGGCGGAAAAGGCGCAGACCTTGCGCAGCGAACTGGCGCTCGACGCACTGTTGATCACGCGCTCGGAAGAAGGCATGTCGCTCTACACCGATGCCGGCGCGCAGCACATTCCCGCGCAGGCGCGCGAGGTCTTCGATGTTTCCGGAGCCGGCGACACGGTGATCGCGACCCTGGGCACCTTGCTCGGCGCGCACGCCGACATCGGCAGTGCGGTGCGCATCGCCAACAAGGCCGCCGGCATCGTCGTCGGCAAGCTGGGCACCGCCGTCGTCCACCCGGATGAGCTGGGCTGACATGCCGCGGTCGCTCTGATGGCCAGGACCAAGACCGCGTACGTCTGCACCGAGTGCGGCGGTCAAAGCAGCAAGTGGCAGGGTCAGTGCCCGAATTGCGGCGTCTGGAACACGCTGGTGGAAACGATCGCCGCGACGCCGTCGTCACGCTTCCAGGCTCTGGCCGGCGCACCGAGCGCCGTGCGCACGCTGGCCAGCGTCGAAACCCGGGACAATGCGCGCACGCCGACGGGGATCGAGGAATTCGATCGCGTCCTGGGCGGCGGACTGGTGTCCGGCGGCGTCGTGCTGCTCGGCGGCGATCCGGGCATCGGCAAGTCGACCCTGCTGCTGCAGGCGATGGCAGCGCTGGGCGGCTCCGGCAAGCTTGGCCGCGCGCTTTACGTCACGGGCGAGGAATCGGTCGAGCAGGTGGCGCTTCGCGCCCAGCGCCTCGGGCTGGTCAACGCGACAGTCGAGCTTTTGGCCGAGGTGCAGCTGCAGGCGATCGTCGGCGCAATCCGGACGCTGCAACCGGGTGTGGTCGTCATCGATTCGATCCAGACCGTCTACACCGAAGCCCTGGAGTCGGCGCCCGGCAGCGTCGCGCAAGTGCGCGAATGCGCGGCGCAGCTGACCCGGCTCGCCAAGCAGAACGCCATCACCATCATCCTGGTCGGCCACGTGACCAAGGAGGGAGCGATCGCGGGGCCGCGCGTCCTCGAGCATATCGTCGACACGGTGCTGTATTTCGAAGGCGACACGCATTCGAGCTTTCGGCTGGTGCGCGCCATGAAGAACCGCTTCGGCGCTGCGAACGAGCTCGGCGTGTTCGCGATGACGGAGCGCGGCTTGAAGGGCGTCGCCAATCCGTCGGCGCTGTTCCTGTCGCAGCACGCCGACCCGGTCGCCGGCAGCTGCGTGCTAGCGACGATCGAGGGCTCGCGGCCACTGCTGGTCGAAGTTCAGGCGCTGGTCGATCCGGTCCAGGGCGGACTGGCGCGGCGTCTGGCCGTCGGCCTGGACCCGCAGCGCCTCGCGCTACTGCTGGCGGTGCTGCATCGCCACGGCGGCGTCGAAACAGGGCTGTTCGACGTTTTCGTCAACGCGGTGGGCGGGGTTCGCATCGGCGAGCCGGCGGCCGATCTTGCCGTGCTCATGGCTATTTATTCGTCATTCAAAAACAAGCCATTAGGAGCTAAATCTCTTGTGTTTGGCGAAGTCGGCCTCGCGGGAGAAATCCGGCCGGTGCAGCGCGGACAGGAGCGCTTGCGCGAAGCGGCCAAACTCGGCTTCAGCCACGCGGTAATCCCCGCGGCTAACAAGCCGCGCCAGGCGATCGAAGGCATGGTCATCGTCGCCGTCGAACGCATCGACCAAGCGTTGCAGCAGCTGAACGGCTAGGGCCGGCGCCGGGTCAGGGCTTTCCGCGCTGCACGACCTGCAGCTTGATCACTCGCTTGGCCGCGATCATCGGTTCGGTGGCGGCGAAATAAGTCTTGAAATGCGGCGTGTCCCGGTGGCGCAGGAACGCCGCTTCGTCGTCATAGACTTCATAAAAGCATACTCGGTCGGGCAGGGCCGGGTCCTGGAGGATGTCGAAGCGCCGGCATCCGGGCTCGATGCCGACCGACCCTTCGGCGTCGAGGCGGGCAGCCTCCAGAAACGCGGCCGAGTGGCCGGGATGCAAGTCGAATTCCACCCACAGTGCAAAGCGGTGCATAAGCTCTCCGATTGATCAGGGCGCGGCGCTGCTCCGAGGCCAGTGCGGCGCGACGACGAATATCCGGACCGTTTCCCGCCAGATTCCATTCGCGGCGCGTTGCAGGCCGGCGACCAGCTGCGCTTGCGACGAAGCCGCGAAATGCGCGTCGATCCGAGCCCGGCAGGCATCCGCCGAAAGCATCGCATCCGGATCATCGATCGCCGCCGGCGCGATCCACGCGCGTCGCGGCAGCAAGGTCCACGCCGCAGCAAGTTGGGTCCATGGCGCTTCGGGGCTGCGCCACTCGTCGCTCCGGCACCACCAGCCGCGCCAATGCGCCGGCGAGACGCCGGCGATCGGTGCCGCCGACCCCGCGGCCAGCGGATAGAACAGCCAGCCTTGAAGACAGGCCCGCGGTATCACCGACCCGACGTCCCGCGGCAGTGCCGCGCGGCCAAGCGCGGTCTGCGACAACGGCAGCTGCACGTCGAGCATGTGCTGCCATTTGCGGTCGAGCCGGTCGGTGGCATTGGGTCCGAACAGGCGGGAGAAGTCGTCGCCCGGCGGGCAGTACAGATAGAACTTGTACGCCATCTCTAGGTGCTGGACCTCGGAGAGCCCGGGCAGCGATACGATGAAGTCGAATTCCCCGCGAACCGCCGACGCGTCCTTGACCGGCAAGCCGGCGGCGTGCAGGCGCGCCCCCGGCAGGTGCGCGAACCAGAATCGCCAAAGCGCCTCGGCGTAGCGGCCGAGCTGGCGCGCGTTGGAAGCCGCGAGGTGTTCGCGCAGGCGCTGCGGTGCCGCGTCCAGGTCGAGCAGCCAGCGGTG
>DATASF010000078.1:0-39668 GCA_036269335.1 Casimicrobiaceae bacterium | reverse complement strand
AGGCGACGAACTGAAGCTCGAAGCGGCGCAGTACGGCATCGCGCTGAAGGACGGTCATTTGCGCGCGCGCCTGACCGAGCAGGCAGTCAGCGTCAGCGAATTCTCGTTTGCCGCGGGAGAGGGCCGCTTCGTCGCCAGCGGCACGCTGCCGGCCTCGCGCGATATCGAAGGCGCGCGACTCGTTTGGAAAGCCGACAAGCTTGCGCTGTTCAACCGCCCCGACACCAAGCTCACGCTCACCGGCGCGGGGACGCTGTCGTTTCAGCGCGGCAGCGTGACCCTCGCCGGCGCGCTGAAGGCCGACGAAGGCTATTTCGAGTTTCGCCCGACCGGCACCGATGTGCCGGGCGACGACGTGATCGTGCGCGGGCGCGAGAAGAGACCGTCGCGCGACCTCGCGCAACGGGTGCCGTTCGACGTCGACCTCGATCTCGACTTCGGCGAAAAGCTGCAGTTCGTCGGCGAAGGCTTCGACACGGCCTTAGGCGGCAAGCTGCGTGTCAAAACGACCGGCGCCCACGATCTGATCGCCAACGGCACGATCGACATCGTCCGCGGCACCTACACGACGTTCGGCCAGCGGCTGGTGATCCAGCGCGGCAAGCTCTACTTCAGCGGCCCGCTGGACAACCCCGGTCTCGACGTCCTCGCCTTGCGCAAGAATCTGCCGGTCGAGGCAGGCGTCGAGGTGACCGGCACGGTGCGCGTGCCGCACGTTCAGTTGACGTCGAATCCGCCGGTCCCGGACAACGAAAAGCTCGCCTGGCTGGTGCTCGGACACGGGCTAGACAGCACCAGCAGCGCCGACGCCGCGCTGCTTCAGGCGGCGCTCGGAGCGCTCGGCGGTCCGAACGCGACACCGTTCGGACAGCGCATCGCGCAGACGATCGGCGTCGATGACATCAGCATCCACTCCGGGTACGACCCGCAGCAAACCGGAACTGCCGGCCAGGTCGTTGCGTTCAGCAAGCGCCTGAGCGACAAGCTGACGCTGGTGTACGAACAGGGGCGCTCGGTGGCCAACAATGCGATCAAGCTCGAGTATTCGCTGACGCACTCGCTGACGATACGCGCCGAAGCGGGACTGGTCAGCGGCATCGGCGTCTACTACAGCCACTCTTACGATTGATCTGCGGAGGATTTTCCCCGCCCACGCGATGCGGATACGAGCAGTTCGGGCGTGCAAGCGAGGATCGTGGCGCGCCCGACAGGAGTCGAACCTGTGACCTTTGGCTTCGGAAACCAACACTCTATCCAACTGAGCTACGGGCGCACGCAGTCGGATTCTACCCGCAGCGCATCGGAGCGTCCATGTTGCACGCGGCAGCGTGCCGCGCGGCGCGCCGCCGATTTCGCGCCGATTTCGACCCGCGTTATAATGCGCGCCTTGTCATGCGGCGGCGCGCGGCCGATTTCTGAGCCGATGCCGCCGCGTTCGACGGTGTCTATCCGCCAGGAACTCCACGATGAGCGATGAGCACATCTCACCGATAAAAACACCCAAGCAATTGGCCATCGTGCTGGTGCTCGCCTTCCTGGTCCCGATTGCGCTCTTCCTGTTGCTCTCGCAACTCGTGACCGGAGTCAGGCGCGACGACACCGGCGAGACCGAGGCGATGGTGCTCGCGCGAATCAAGCCGGTCGGCGAAGTCACGCTTGCCACCGCGACGACGACCGCCGCCGCACCCTCGGGCGCAGGACCCGCCGCCGCACCTGCTGCGCCCGCAAGTGCGACGACCACGGCGACCGCCGCGGGTCCGGTCGCAGCCGCGTCCAAGCCGGGCGCACCGCTGGATCTCTCATCCGGGCAGGCGATGATGCAAAAAGACGGCTGCGCCGCGTGTCACGCTGTCGACAAGGCAGTCGTCGGCCCCGCGTATAAGCAAGTGGCGGCGAAGTATCGCGGCGACAAGTCTGCCGCGGCCAAGCTCGAGCAAAAGGTCAAGGCCGGCGGCTCGGGCGTCTGGGGACCGGTGCCGATGCCGCCGAACGCCGCCGTGCCCGATGCCGACATCAAGGCTCTAGTGAGCTGGATCCTGTCGCTGAAGTAGGCGGCCGCGATCAGCGCGCAAGCATCGCGCGCATCTGCCGCAAACGCGCGTTGCCTGCTTCCTTGTCGCGCGCGGCGTCTCCCGGCTCGCGCGCCGTCTCGGCGTGCCGCAGATCCTCCTGCGCGAGCTCGCCGATGAAACGCGACGGCGCGGCACTCTGCCATTCTCCCGCCCGCTTGCGGCGCCGGCACCACGACAGGCGCAAGCTCCGCTGCGCGCGCGTCAGGCCGACGTACATCAGTCTCCGCTCCTCGTCGACATTGCCCGCGGCGATCGCCTCGCGGTGCGGCAGCACGCCCTCCTCCAGTCCGACCAGAAAGACATGCGGGAACTCGAGGCCCTTGGCCGCGTGCAAGGTCGACAGCCGGACCGCGTCCGGCTCGCTGCCCTCTTCGCCTTCGAGCAAGGTCAACAGGGCGATCGATTGGGTGAGCTCGAGCAGGTTGCGCTGGTCGGCCTCGCCCTTGCGCGACAGCCAGCGCACGAAATCGGTGACGCTTTCCCAGCGCGTCTGCGCCTCGCGCTTGTCGCAGGTCGAGAAAAGATAGTCCTCGTATCCTATCGACTTGATCAGCTCGTCGATCAGCCGGCCGGCGGGCTCTCGCTCGGCGCGGTAGCGCAGCCCGTTGATCATCTTGCAGAACGCGGTCAGTGCTTCACGCTGCCGCGCCGGCAGTGTTGCGACCAGCGAATCGTCGCAGGCGGCTGCGAACAGGCCGCCGGTCCGGCCGAGGTGCTCGAGGGTCTGCGCACCGACGCCGCGCCTCGGCGTCGTTACCGCGCGCACGAAGGCGGGATCGTCGTCGTCGTTGGCGATCAGCCGGAGATAGGCGACCAGGTCGCGAATCTCGGTGCGGTCGAACCAGGACTGGCCGCCGCTGACGGCGTACGGGATGTTCTGCGCGCGCAGCGCCTGCTCGAACGCGCGCGCCTGGTGATTACCGCGATAGAGCACCGCGAAATCGTCGAAGCGCGTGCGATGTTCGAACTTGAGCGCGGCGATCGCGCGGGCCACGCTCTCCGCTTCGGCCTGGTCGTCGGCGGCCGGTGTGACCTGGATCGGCTCGCCCAGGCCCAGCTCGCTCCAGAGCGCCTTGTCGAACAGCTTGGTGTTGTGGCCGATCAGCGCGTTGGCCGAGCGCAATATCCGGATCGACGAGCGATAGTTCTGCTCGAGCTTGATCACCTTCAACGACGGATAATCGCGCGGCAGTTGCTCGAGATTCGCCAGCGTTGCGCCGCGCCAGCCGTAGATCGCCTGGTCGTCGTCGCCGACGGCGGTGAACGCGCCGCGCGATCCGGTCAGGAGCCGCAGCAGCCGGTACTGCGCCGGATTGGTGTCCTGGTATTCGTCGATCAGCAGATAGTCGAGCCGCTTCCGCCAATGCGCGGCAGCGCCGGCGTCGGATTCGAGCGCAGCCACCGGCAGCGCGATCAGGTCGTCGAAGTCGACTGCCTGGTAGGCCGACAGCGCCGCGCCGTAACGCGCATAGACCCGCGCCGCGGCGGTTTCCGCCTCGGTCGACGCCTTCGCCAGCGCCTGATCCGGCGCGATCAGCGCGTTTTTCCACGCGCTGATCTGCCACTGCGCGACTCGCACGCGAGCACGGTCGACCGTGGCGAGAAGTTCGGCGACGATCGGTTCGATGTCGGTGGGATCGAGGATCGAGAAGCGCGGTGTCAGCTGCATCGCCGCGGCCTCGCGGCGCAGGATCTTGAGTCCCAGCGCGTGAAACGTGCATATCGTCGGCGCCGCGGCGGTGGCATCGCGCCGGCGTTGCGGCGTGCCGGCCCGCTCGCGCATTTCACGCGCGGCCTTGTTGGTGAACGTGATCGCGCCGATACCGGCCGGATTGACGCCCTGCTCGATCAGATGCGCTATCTTGGCGGTGATCACCCGCGTCTTCCCGCTGCCCGCGCCGGCCAGAACCAGCAGCGGTCCGTCGATGTAGCGCACCGCAGCGCGCTGCGGGTCGTTCAGCGGAAATTTCATCGTGACGCGGATGTTAGAATGCGGCGGATTCTAGCATCGACGATTTCTGCAGCGTGGCTTCAGCCGCGCGAGGGCCCCACAGTGCGACCGGACCTCGAATTGGCACGCGCCCGCGTCTTTGTGCGCGCTCGACGCGATCTGCGCCGGCGATGAGCGTCTACGCCGTCGGCGACATCCAGGGCTGCTACGCCGAATTCCGACAGCTGCTCGACCTGATCGCGTTCGATCCTGCGCGCGACCGCTTATGGCTGGTCGGCGATCTGGTCAACCGCGGACCCGAATCGCTGTCGGTGCTGCGCACGGTGCGCGACCTCGGCGCGAGCGCGGTGACCGTGCTGGGCAACCACGACTTCCATCTGCTGACCGTCGCCGCCGGGCACCGCCGCGCGCACGATGACGACACGCTGGGCGCTATTCTCGACGCGCCGGACCGGGAAGAACTGCTTGCATGGCTGCGCACGAGGCCGCTGGTCGTGCGGGAGGACGAATGGCTGCTGGTGCACGCCGGCCTGCTGCCCTCGTGGACGCCCGCGACCGCGCTGATGCTCTCGCGCGAGGTCGAGGCGATGCTCGCCTCCGACCGCCATGACGATTTCCTCGGCCACCTGTACGGCGACAAGCCCGCGCGCTGGGACGAAAGCTTGCGCGGCTACGATCGCCTGCGTGTCGTCGTCAATGCCTGCACGCGCCTTCGCTTTTGCGCGGCCGACGATACGATGGAGCTCCGCGAAAAGCGCGGACCCGAGCACACGCCCGCAGGATTCGCACCGTGGTTCACGCATCCGGAGCGAAAATCCGCCGGCGTCACCGTCGTCTGCGGCCATTGGTCGACGCTCGACCTGATGCTGGCCCCGAATGTGCTGATGCTCGATTCGGGCTGCCTGTGGGGCGGCTGCCTGACCGCGCTCAGGCTGGGCGACCGGCGCCTGTTCCAGGTGCCGGGCCGCTCGCCGGCGAGCCCAAGACCCGACGGATAGCGTCCTCGGCTTCGCGCGCCAGATGGCGCCTGTGCCGTCCCTGCGCGGTCAGCGGCGGGGCGAGATCGAGCAGCACGATCATCCGCCGCTCGCCCAGGACGCGCCACAACGAGGTCAGGAACCTGGTGTCTCCGGCGTAGCCAGGCGAATCGCTGTGCGCACCATCGCTGCCGTGGTAGCGGATCGCCATCGGCTGGACCCGACCCTGCGTGTCGATCACCGGCTGCAGAAGCGAGCCGTGGAACGGCAGCAGCATGCGGCCGTCGCCGGTCTTGCCTTCGGGAAAGATCGCGATGACGTCACCCGATGCCAAGGCCGCGAGAACGTGACGGCTGATCCGATGCGCGTCGCGGCCGCGGCCGCGCTCGATGAACAGCGTGCCGACGCTGGCGATCAGTCGGCCGACCAGCGGCCAGTGCGCGAGATCCGCCTTGGCGACAAAGCGCGACGGCTGGACGGCGTTGATGACAAATATGTCGAGCCACGATGTATGGTTCGCGACGATCAGCACGTTGCCGGGCAGTCCGTCCGGCGGCCATCCGTTGATCCGCAGCTCGGCGCAGAGGATCGCCAGCAGCGCGGCGCTCCAGCGGCGTATCAGCGCCCGGCGGCGCTGCATCCCGACCAGCGGAAAGACCAGCGCGGTCGTCGCAAGACCCTGGAGCACATGGATGCAAAGTCGTAGCAAGCGATAGCAGCGCCGAGGCAGCGGCGTCGATGCGACAGCAGCTCGCCCGTCGCGCCGTCCTACCAGAGCGAGCCGCCGAAATGCGCGTCGTAGAGTTCCGCCAGGTGTCCGCGGTCGACGGCGTGATTCTGCCCGCCGCGCGAGGCGATCTTGACCGCGCCGAGCAGGGCTGCGAGCCGGCCTGTACGCAGCCACTCCCAGTCGTGTGCGATGCCGTAGAGGAGACCGGCGCGGTAGGCATCGCCGCAGCCGGTCGGATCGATCAGCGCCGTCGGTCGCACCGCGGGCACGTCGATCAGCTCGCCGCGGTTGTAGATGCGCGAGCCATCGGCGCCGAGGGTCACGATCAGCGCTTCTACGCGCGACGCGACGTCCTGCAGCGACAGCCCGGTGCGCTCGCAAAGCAGGCGCCCCTCGTAATCATTGACGGCGACATAGTCGGCGGCTCCTATCATCGAGACCAGCTCGTCGCCGGTGAACAGCGGCAGTCCCTGGCCGGGATCGAAGATGAAAGGAATCCCCGCCGCGGCAAAGCCGCGCACATGCGATTGCATGCCTTCCTTGCCGTCCGGCGCGACGATGCCCAGCGCGATCGCCTCGACGTCGCCGACGCGATTGAGCTCCGAGCGATTCATCGCACCGGGATGAAAGGCCGTGATCTGGTTATCGTCGAGATCGGTGATGATGAACGCCTGCGCGGTGAACATGCCGGCGACCGTGCGCAGGCCATCGCGCGCAATACCGAGCGAGGCGAGACGCTCTTCGTACGCGCCGCCATCGTCGCCGACGGTCGCCATGACCACCGGCTCGCCGCCGATCGCCTTCAGGTTGTAGGCGATGTTGCCCGCGCATCCGCCCCACTCCTGCCGCATTTCTCCGATCTGGAACGATACCGACAGCACGCGAGTCTGCTCGGGCAGGATGTGGCGCGAAAAACGGTCGGGGAAGACCATGATCGTGTCGCGAGCGAGCGACCCGCAAATCAGCGTGCGTGGAGCCATCTTGAGCGTCGAGGAAAGGGTTTGCGGACCGGCAGTCTAAACCACGGCCGCCGGGACACGCCGCGCCGGCGGTCGGGCGCGACTTCGACTGCGCTGCCGCCGGCTCAAGCCGACGACTCGCGGCCGATCTCGCGCACGATGAATTGTTGCCGGCGTGACACCGGCAGCGCCTCCGAGACGCCGCGCAGCAGGACTTCCCAGTGCGCGTCGCCGTCGGCGCTGACGCGGCGCTCGAATCCGCGGATCGCTTCGCGCGCGACCAGGCAATTGCGATGCACGCGAACGAAGCGCTGCCCGAATTCCTCTTCCAGCCGGGTCAGCGACTCCTCGAGCAGGAACTCGCGATCCGCGGTCCGGATCGTGATGTACTTGAGCTCCGCCTTCAAATAGATGACTTCCTCGATCGCCACCAGAACGACGCGCGATCGTTCGGTCACCGACAGGAAGCGGCGCGCCGCTGCGGGCAGGCGGTCGAGCTTCCCCTCCGACAGCGGCCGCAGCCGGGGCACCTGCTGCAGCGCGGCGAGCAGGCGCTGCACACGGACCGGCTTGACCAGATAGTCGACGGCGTGAACTTCGAACGCCGCGATCGCATGCTCGTGATAAGCGGTGGTGAAGATCAGGACGGGAGGGACCGCCAGTTTCAGCAGGTGCCGGGCCAGCTCGATGCCGTCCATGTCGGGCATATGGATGTCGGAGAGGACCAGGTCGGTCGGCGTACTGCCGAGCAGGGTCAGGGCCTCGCGCCCGCTGGCGGCCTCGCCGACGACGACCAGCGGCAGCGCGGTCGTGCAGTCGTCGAGCAGCTCGCGCAGGCGGCGGCGTGCCGGCGCCTCGTCGTCGACGATCAGCACTTTTAGCGGAGCGTCAGCCACGCGGCTTGTCCGCCTTTGGTTGCGCTTGCGTGCGATAGGGCATGCGTATATGGACCTCGTAGCTGTCCCTGGTCAGCCGGTTCTCCAGACTCGCCTCGGCATCGAAATGCAGCGCCAGGCGCTCGCGGATATTGTCCAGCGCCATCTTGTTGCCCCCGCCGCGGCCCGGGCCCGCCTGGTACGGATTGCGCAGGATCGCGTGCACCTCGCCGCGGCTCAAGAAGATATTAATCGCGATCACCCCCGGCGCGCTACTCGGCTCGATGCCGTGGTAGACAGCATTCTCCAGCAGCGGCTGAAGCACGAGCGGCGGCACCATCGCATCCTTGGGCATGTTGTCGACGTGCCAGTCGACGGTCAACCGGTCGCCGAGCCGCAGCTTCTCCAGGTCCAGATAGTGACGACACAGCTCGACTTCGTTCTGCAACGGCGCGAGCTGACGGTTGTCGCGCATCAGCACGCGGAACAGATCGGCCAAGTCCTCGAGCGCGGTTTCGGCGCGGCGCGGGTCGCTGCGCATCTGCGAGAGCACCGCGTTGATGCTGTTGAACAGGAAGTGCGGCCGGATGCGGGCCTGAAGCGCCTGCAGCCTGGCCTCGGTGATCGCCGGCGAGAGCGCCTTGGCGCGAAGCTGAAAATAGGCGAGCAGCGCGGCGGCGATCAGCAGCGAAAAGACGACGTCGCGCAACATCGCGGTGACGCTGACGTCCTCCACCAGCGCGGCGACGGCCGTGTTGAACGCCAGCGCGACGGCAAGCGTCAGCAGCAGCACGACGATCGCGCCACTACGATAAGGCAGGCGAGCGAGCTGCGGAGCAAAGGCATACAGGACTAGCAGCTGCAGCAGCAATTGCGGCTCGACGATCGACATCATCTCGAGCCAGGTCGCCCATAGCGACGCCCAGCGAGTCTCGCGCATCAGCGCCGCGACGAGCACCATCGCGTTGACCGCGAGCAGTATGCGCAGGATGGTGCCGAGGTTGCGCAGTTCCGGCAGCGAGAGTCGGACCGTGTTTTGATTTATACTAGGTCGCATTGTTCGTTGCTTCCGGCCCGGCGCGAGCGCATCGACCGGCACCGGTCGCGGGACCGAGGTGCAGAATGTCGGCGCCAGGCTATTGTGCGGAAGACGTCCGGGTGAGGCAAGCCATGTCCACGCGCAAATCCGATCCGGCCATCGCGGCGGCCGCCGGCTGGTCCGGCCGATTCAGCGAGCCCGTCGCCGAGCTCGTCAAGCGCTATACCGCATCGATCGACTTCGACAAGCGGCTCGCCGACGTCGACATCGCGGGTTCTCTCGCGCATGCGCGCATGCTGGCGGCGGTCGGCGTCCTGTCAGCTTCCGACCTTGCCGCGATCGAGCGTGGCCTGACCGAGATTGCCGACGAGATCGGGCGCGGCGCATTTCCCTGGTCGTCGGATCTCGAAGACGTGCACCTCAATATCGAGCGGCGCCTGACCGCGCTGATCGGCGATGCGGGCAAGCGCCTGCACACCGGCCGCTCGCGCAACGATCAGGTCGCCACCGACTTGAGGCTTTATGTGCGCGCCGCGATCGACGACATCGGCACGGCCGTGATCGCGCTGCGCGGCGCGCTGCTCGACCTGGCCGAGCCGCATGCCGCGACGATCATGCCCGGCTTCACGCATTTGCAGGTCGCGCAGCCGGTGACTTTCGGCCATCACCTGCTAGCCTACGAGGCGATGCTCGCGCGCGACTCCGAGCGCCTGGTCGACTGCCGGCGGCGCGTCAACCGGCTTCCCCTCGGCAGCGCGGCGCTGGCCGGCACCAGTTTCCCGATCGACCGCGAACGGGTGGCGCGCGAGCTCGGCTTCGAGGGCCTCTGCAGCAATTCGCTGGATGCCGTGTCGGATCGCGACTTCGCGATCGAATTCGCCGCTTGCGGCGCGCTGCTGATGATGCATTTGTCGCGCTTCGCCGAGGAGCTCGTCCTCTGGTCGAGCCCGCGCTTCGGTTTCGTGCGCCTCGCCGACCGCTTCTGCACCGGCAGCTCGATCATGCCGCAAAAGAAAAATCCGGACGTTCCGGAGCTGGTGCGCGGCAAGACCGGACGAGTCTACGGCGACCTGGTCGCGCTGCTGACCTTGATGAAGGCGCAACCGCTCGCCTACAACAAGGACAACCAGGAGGACAAGGCGCCGGTATTCGACGTCGTCGACACGCTGCTGCCGACGCTCGCGGTCATCACCGCGCTGGTTTCGGGCGGCATCGGGGTCGACGCCGAACGCATGCGCGCGGCGGCCACCGAGGGTTACGCGACCGCGACCGATCTCGCCGACTACCTGGTCAAGAAGGGACTGCCTTTCCGCGATGCTCACGAAGCGGTCGCGCAAGCGGTCCGGCACGCCGAATCCGAGCACTGCGATCTGGCGACGCTGTCGCTCGACTCGCTGCGGCGCTATTCGCCGCTGATCGAGGACGACGTCTACGCGGTGCTGACGCTCGAAGGTTCGATCGCGAGCCGCGATCATCCCGGCGGCACCGCGCCGGCGCAGGTGCGCGCGGCGATACGCGCCGCGCGGTCCTCACTCAAGCCGGGCCGGGCGCGCTAGCGGCAAAGCCCATCGGGCCGCACCGGCCCGTCTCAACCAGCAAGGAGCAACGATGGACAGCGGCAAACTGGCGTTTCTCGGCCTGGGCGTGATGGGCTTTCCGATGGCCGGACACCTGGCTCGCGCCGGACACTCGGTCGTCGTCTATAACCGAACGCCCGCCAAGGCGGCGCAGTGGGTAGAAAAATACGGCGGCAGCTCGGCGCCGACGCCGGCCGCAGCGGCCGCCAACGCGGCGCTGGTGATGATGTGCGTCGGCAACGACGACGATGTCCGCGCCGTCGCTCTGGGCGCCGACGGGGCGGTGGCGGCGATGCGCAAGGGCAGCGTGCTGGTCGATCACACGACCGCCTCGGCCATCGTCGCGCGCGAGGTGCACGCGGCGGCGAAGGCGCGCGGCGTCGGCTTTCTCGACGCGCCGGTATCCGGAGGCCAGGCCGGCGCCGAGAACGGCAAGCTGACGATCATGGTCGGCGGCGACGCCGACGTGTTTGCGCGCGCCGAAGGCGTGCTCGCGCATTACGCGCGCGCGGTGACCCTGATGGGCGGCCCGGGCTCGGGTCAGCTGACCAAGATGGTCAACCAGATCTGCATCGCGGGATTGGTGCAGGCGCTGTCGGAAGGGATCAGCTTCGCTCAGAAGGCGGGCCTCGACCCCGAGCGCGTGCTCGACGTCATCGGCAAAGGCGCGGCGCAATCATGGCAGATGGACAATCGCGGCAAGACGATGGTCGCCGACAAGTTCGACTTCGGCTTCGCCGTCGACTGGATGCGCAAGGATCTCGCGATCTGCACGTCCGAAGCGCGCGCCAACGGGGCGGCGCTGCCGGTGACGGCGCTGGTCGACCAGTTCTACGCGCGCGTCCAGGCGCAGGGCGGCGGACGCTGGGACACGTCGAGCCTGATCCGCCTGTTGCGCTAAGCGGTTGCGATCAGCGGCTCGCCGTTGAGGCTGATCTCGTAGCTGATCGCGGCCGTCTTGGCCAGCATCACCGTCGCCGAGCAATACTTTTCCTTCGACAGCTTGACCGCGCGCTCGACCTGCGCGGGGTTCAGGCCTTCACCCCGGATGCGATAGACGAAGTGCAGGCGAGTGAACACCTTGGGCTCGGCCGGTGCGCGCTCGGCCTCGGCGTCGACGATACAGGCGCTGATCGGCTGCCTCGCCTTTTTGAGGATCCAGACGACGTCGAAGGCCGTGCATGCCGCGGTGCCCGCCAGCAGCAGCTCCATCGGCCGCGGTCCGATGTTTCGTCCGCCGGCGTCAGGCGCTCCGTCCACGACAACGGCGTGGCCGCTGCCGGTTTCGGCCACGAAGCTGACCTGGTCGATCCACTTGACTGTCGCTTTCAATCGAGACCTTCCTTCGATATCCGGATTCGCTTCCCGCGGACCGTCGTGGACAACGCCGACCCCGGACAGTTATGCCGGTTGCATTGTGCGGCGCAATATGACAGACTGCTTTTCGTCCGCGGACCCGGATTGTCCTCCTCCCCGGCTTCGCGGATTTCGTTCCTCCATTCTCCTCCTATGGCGGAATACCTGGCGCGGCCCTCGGCCGCGCTTTTTTATCGTCCAGGGCGGATGGCGCTGCCGCCTGCCTCCGCAGCGGTGGGCTGGTCGGTTTGACAGCCTGTCAGGCGCCGTATTATCATTTAAGACTTTGTAAAGTTGAACCGGACGCGAATTTCGCCATGAAAACCTATTCCGCCAGGCCCGAGGACGTCACCCGGGATTGGTACGTCGTCGATGCCAGCGACAAGGTGCTCGGCCGGCTGGCCAGCGCCATCGCGCACCGCCTGCGCGGCAAGCACAAGGCGATCTA
This sequence comes from Casimicrobiaceae bacterium, assembly GCA_036269335.1. GTDB lineage: Bacteria > Pseudomonadota > Gammaproteobacteria > Burkholderiales > Casimicrobiaceae > PALSA-1003. The sequence continues at coordinate 27,684 of DATASF010000078.1, read as the reverse complement.
TACGCCGCACGTCGACACCGGCGACTTTATCGTCGTCACCAACGTCGAAAAGATCAAGGTCACCGGCAACAAGGCCGAAGACAAGCTCTACCACCGCCACAGCGGCTATCCGGGCGGCATCCGCACGACATCGTTCAGCAAGATGCAGCAGCGTTTCCCCGGACGCGTGCTGGAAAAGGCGGTCAAGGGCATGCTGCCGAAGGGCCCGCTGGGCTACGCGATGCTGAAGAAGCTCAAATGCTACGCCGGTGCATCGCATCCGCATGTGGCGCAACAACCGAAGACGCTGCACCTCTAAAGGCTCGTTCCCATGATCGGCAGCTACTACTACGGCACGGGCAGGCGCAAAAGCGCGGTGGCCCGGGTTTTCATCAAGCAGGGCTCGGGCAAGTTCATCGTCAACGACAAGCCGGTCGACGAGTTTTTCACCCGCGAAACCGGTCGCATGGTCGTCCGCCAGCCGCTGAAGCTGGTCAACCACGAGGCGACGTTCGACATCATGGTCAACGTCATCGGCGGCGGCGAATCGGGCCAGGCCGGCGCGGTCCGCCACGGCATCACCCGCGCGCTGATCGACTACGACGCCCAGTTGAAGCCGCCGCTGTCCAAGGCGGGTCTGGTCACGCGTGACGCCCGCGAAGTCGAGCGCAAGAAGGTCGGCCTGCACAAGGCGCGACGCCGCAAGCAATTCTCCAAGCGCTAGCGCGGCTTACTGTCCGACGACAAGCCCAAGGCCGCCGCAAGGCGGCCTTTGTATTTCGGGCTACGGAAACGGGGTTATTCCAATGTCATACAATGGGGCCGGGGTGGTAGAATCATCGCCGGTTCGATGAGGCAGGCATGATCAAGGTAGGCATTGTCGGGGGGACCGGTTACACCGGCGTCGAATTGCTGCGGCTGCTGGCCGTGCATCCCGAGGCGCGGGTCCAGGCCATAACTTCGCGCTCCGAGGCAGGGGTGCCGGTCGGCACGATGTATCCGAGTCTGCGCGGCCAAGGGCCGCTGTCGGAACTGCAATTCAGCGACCCGGCCAGCGCCGGCCTTGCGCGTTGCGACGTCGTTTTTTTCGCGACCCCGCACGGCGTGGCGATGGCGCAGGCGCGCGAGCTCGTCGGCGCCGGCGTCAAGATCATCGACCTCGCGGCCGACTTCCGTCTCAAGGACACGGCCGAATTCGAGCGCTGGTACAAGATGCCGCACGCCTGCCCGGATCTACTGGCCGAATCGGTTTACGGACTACCCGAGATGTACCGCGACGCCATCCGCAAGGCGCGCATCGTCGGCAACCCCGGATGCTATCCGACGGCGATCCAGCTCGGATTCCTGCCGCTGGTCGAGGCCGGCATCGTCGATGTCGATCAGCTGATCGCCGACGCCAAGTCCGGCGTGTCCGGCGCCGGCCGCAAGGCGGAGCTCGGCCTTTTGTACAGCGAGTCTTCCGATAACTTCAAGGCCTATAACCTCGGCGGTCACCGCCACCATCCCGAGGTCGTCCAAGGCCTGAACGGCCGCAGCAAGTCGCCGGTGACGGTGGTGTTCACGCCGCATCTGGTGCCGATGGTCCGCGGCATCCTGGCCACGCTCTATGCCCGTCTGACCGATCGCAGCGTCGATCTGCAGGCGCTGTACGAAACGCGGTATACCGGCGAGCCATTCGTCGACGTCATGCCGGCGGGCAGCCATCCGGAAACGCGGTCGGTGCGCGCATCCAACGTCTGCCGCATCGCCGTGCATCGGCCACAGGGCGGCGACACCGCCGTCATCGTCGCGGTCATCGACAACCTGGTCAAGGGTGCCGCCGGCCAGGCGGTCCAGAACATGAACCTCATGTTCGGCCTGGCCGAGACGACCGGCCTCACCGCGCCGCCGGTGATGCCTTAACGATGGTGACCACGCGCGCCGTCGGGCGCAAGCTCCGCCAGACCTTCGGCATCAGCGCGGCGAGGATGGCCGTGCGCATCGAACACAGCTGGCGGCTGAAGATTCCGCTGGTTCTGGTCCTCCTGGCGCTGATCGGCGGCATGTGGTGGTGGGGCTTCGACTTCGGGCAGTTCCTCGGCGGGTTCAACCGCACCGCGGTCGCGCAGGAGCGCGCGAAGCTCGAGGCCGAGCGCGACCAGCTGAAGGAAGACAACGCGCGCCTGCGCGCCAGGACGACCGAGCTCGAGAGCGACCTGGGCGTGGCGCGCGGCGCGCAGACGACGCTTTCGCGACAGACGCTCGATCTGCAGAGCGAGAACACGTAGATCAAGGAAGAGCTCGCCTTCCTGCAGCAGCTGTTCAGCGACAGCGGCAAGCAGGGCTCGATTTCCATCCAGCGCATTTCCGCGGAGCGCGCCAGCGACGACAGCTATCGGTTCAGCCTGCTGATCGTGCGCGGCGGCAAGCCGACCGACGAATTTTCCGGCCGGTTGAGCATGCAGGCGAATCTGGTCGACAAGAACGGTCCGATGACCATAGAGCTGCCGGAAGCCCAGCCGGAAAATGCCGCGGCACTGCAGCTTAAATTCAAGTATTATCAGAGGGTTGAAGGAACGATCAGCGTGCCGCCGGGCAGCCAGTTGAAGAGCCTGGAGGCCAAAGTGCTCGAACCAGGCCAGGCGAACCCGAAGGCGACGCGCAACTTGAATCTCTCGTAGGAGACCTCCATGTTCGAACAGAGGAAGACCCGTCCGACCCAAAAGCGACTCGATAGCCTGATCGGCGCCGGCACGACGGTCGATGGCGACCTCGTGTTTTCCGGCGGGCTGCGCATCGATGGTACCGTTCACGGCAGAGTGTCGACGGTCGACAATCAGCCCGGGACGCTGGTCATCAGCGAGCGCGCGAAGATCGAAGGCGAAGTCCGTGTCTCGCACGTGGTCATCAACGGCGCGGTCTCCGGGCCGGTTTCGGCCAGCGATCACCTGGAACTGCAGGCCAAGGCGCAGGTCCATGGGGACGTGGCCTACAGAACGCTCGAAATGCATGTCGGCGCGATCGTCCAGGGCAAGCTGATGCACGTCGGCCAGGAGACCGCCGAAGTGGTGGAACTGAAGCGCGCGACCGGCGAATGAGCCGAGTCGGCGCGAATTGACCTCATCCGCGACGCGGCCGATAATAGGACAGTGTGCAAAGCGGTGATGAACCGGAGTAGATGATGAATGCAATGACCGAAATGCCCGCCCCGTTTGTATTCACCGACGCCGCGGCGGCGAAGGTCAAGACCCTGATCGACGAGGAAGGCAACCCCGACCTCAAGCTGCGGGTGTTCGTCACCGGCGGCGGCTGCTCGGGCTTCCAGTACGGTTTCACTTTCGACGAGACCGTCAACGAAGACGACACGTCGATGGAAAAGAACGGCGTGATGCTGCTGATCGACCCGATGAGCTACCAGTATCTGGTCGGCGCCGAGATCGACTACACCGAAGGCCTCGAGGGCGCGCAGTTCGTGATCAAGAATCCGAACGCCACGACGACCTGCGGCTGCGGCTCGTCGTTCTCGACGGCTTGACGCGCGAAGTCCATCCGGACAAAAACGGGCGCCAGCGGCGCCCGTTTTCATTTGCGCGCTCGCCGGCTTGAGGCGCTAGGCCGGATAGACGGCCCCCAGCACGCGCGCGCCGCGCGCCCCGGTCACCGCCGGCAGATTGCCCGGCCGCCCCGCGATCGACTCGCGCGCGAGCCACGCGAACGCCAGCGCCTCGACATCGCCGACCGGGACGCCGTACGCGGCGGTCGTCGCGATGGCGCGCCCGCCGACGTTCCGGCCCAACTCGCGCAACAGCGCGCCGTTGTGGGCACCGCCGCCGCAAACCACGATCTCGGACGACCCCGCACAGTTCCGGGCTATCGCTTCGGCGATCGTCGCCGAGGTCAGCGCCAGCAGAGTCCGCTGCACATCGGCCGGCGCGTACGACGACTGCAGGCGCGACTCGAGCCAGCCCAGATTGAAGTGATCGCGCCCGGTGCTCTTCGGCGGCGGCAGCGCGAAATACGGATCGGCCGATAGCGCCTCGAGCAATGCCGCGATCGGCCGGCCGCTCGCCGCCCATGCGCCGTCGCGGTCGAACGCCTCGCCGCGATGCCGCATGCACCAGGCATCGAGCAGCGTGTTCCCCGGCCCGGTGTCGAAGCCGCGCACCGGTCCCTCCGGCGGCAGGTCGGTGATGTTCGCGATGCCGCCGATATTGAGCACGACGCGGTGCCGTGCGCCGTCCCGAAACAGCGCGGCGTGCAGCGCGGGGGCCAGCGGCGCGCCCTGCCCGCCCGCGGCGACGTCGCGGCTGCGGAAGTCGGCGACGACGGCAATGCGGCAGGCTTCGGCGAGCCGCGCCGGATTCGCGAGCTGAGTCGTGAACTGGAGATCGGGCCGATGGCGGACCGTCTGTCCGTGCAAGCCGATCGCGGCGATGTCGGAGGACTCGAAACCCGCGCCGGCGAGAACGGCCGACACGGCGGCCGCGCAGCAATCCATCAGCGCGTTGGCGGCGAGCGCCCCGCGGTGCAATTCGTCGGCACCGGTTTTCTGCAGCGCATCGAGTTCGCCGCGAAGCGCCGGGTCGAACGCAACGTGGTGCCGGGAGCAAATCCGCCAGGGGACACTGCCGAAATCGACCAGCACCGCGTCGACGCCGTCGACGCTGGTGCCCGACATCAGGCCGATGTAGATCTCGCTGGCCAACCGCTGCCGGAGTGCTATTCGCCGGCGGCGACGTTGACCACCTGCCCGAGCGCAAGCGCGTCGGAAAGCGGCGCGATGCGCGCGACGTACGCCGCCCTGTCGGCGGCGGCCAGCGGCGGCGCATCAGGCAGCGCGATCGTCATCGGGTTGCGCTGTACGTTGTCGACGCGGAACTCGTAGTGCAGGTGCGGGCCGGTCGCCCAACCGGTCTGTCCGACGTAGCCGATCACCGTGCCCTGGGTGACGCGCGCGCCGGGCTTCGTCCCTGCCGCGAACCGCGACAGATGCGCGTACACGGTCGAGTTGGCCCCGCTATGCTGCAGGATCACCACGTTGCCATAGCCGTTCTGCCGGCCGGCGACGACGACCTTGCCGTCGCCGGCGGCGCGCACCGGGGTACCCGTCGGCGCGGCGAAATCGACGCCCTTGTGCGCGCGCCAGGTCTGAAGGAACGGATGGAATCGCGACAGCGAGAATCCCGACGTGATGCGCGTGAATTCGACCGGCGAGCGCAGGAACGCCTTGCGCAGGCTCTTGCCTTCCTGCGTGTAGTACGCTTCGCTCCCGTCGGCGCCGCGCCAGAGGAAGGCGCGATAGACGACGCCCTTGTTGACGAACTCCGCCGCGACCACCCTGCCCGAACCCGCCGGTGCGCCGTCGACATCGCGCATTTCGTAGACGACGGCGAAACGGTCGCCGCGCCGCAGGTCGTGATAAAAATCGATGTCGCCGGAAAAGACCTCGGCCAGTTGCATCGTCACCGCGTCGGGGAGTCCGGTTGCATCGGCGGCGCCGAACAGCGACGAGCGGATTTCGCCGGCGCGGATTTCGGTGCGCACGCCGTACCCGGGCGGCGCGCTTGCGGCAACAAACCCGTCGGCGCGGCGGTCGACGCTCAATAGCGCCCCGCCTTGTGCCAGGTAGCGCAGCGACATCAGGCGGCCGTCGTCCCCCGTCTGGACCCGGACCGATTTGCCGGGCATCAATTGATAGAGCGGCCGAGCGGCGGCATCGGTGCGAAGGAACTGCTGCGCGGCGGCATCGGCGACCGACAGGCGGGCAAGCACGCTGCCCAGCGTGTCGCCCCGCTCGATTCGCGCTTCGCGCCAGTAGCCTTCGGTGATCGGCGCGGGCGTCAGCGCCGGCAGCGCGAGATCGCGGACGACCAGGCGCCCGGCCATGTCGGAGTCCGACATCCCGGGCACGAACCCGAACGCGGCGACGCCACCGATGACCATCATGACGAACACTGCCGCGACGCGGCCTGCACCCGCCCTTTGCGCTAGAATCGCGAGCTTGCTCACGCTCGAACCGCCTCCCCAGCCTGTGCGCGGACTGGCGGATTGTAGCAGACCCCCCTCCATGCCGATCGACATCGCTCAGCAACTGGCCATCTTCAAGCGCGGCGCCGACGAGCTGATCGTCGAGGCCGAGCTCGTCGAAAAGCTCAAGCGCGGCAAGCCGCTGCGCATCAAGGAAGGCTTCGATCCGACCCGTCCCGACCTGCATCTGGGCCACACCGTCCAGTTCAACAAGCTCAGGCAGCTGCAGGATCTGGGCCACCACGTCATTTTCCTGATCGGCGACTTCACCGGCATGATCGGCGACCCGACGGGGCGCAACGTCACGCGCCCGCCGCTGTCGCGCGAAGAGCTCGAAGCCAACGCCAGGACCTATACCGACCAGGCGTTCCTGATCCTCGACCGCGACCGCACCGAGATTGCTTTCAATTCGAAGTGGCTGTCTGCGCTCGGCGCCGACGGCATGATCCGGCTTGCCGCCAGATACACGGTCGCGCGGATGCTGGAGCGGGACGACTTCGCCAAGCGCTACGCCAGCGGTCAGCCGATCGCCGTGCACGAGTTTCTCTATCCGCTGGCGCAAGGCTACGACTCGGTCGCGCTGCAAGCCGACGTCGAGCTCGGCGGCACCGACCAGAAATTCAACCTGCTGGTCGGCCGCGAATTGCAGCGCCACTACGGCCAGGAGCCGCAGTGCATCCTGACCTTGCCGCTACTCGAGGGACTCGACGGCGTCAACAAGATGTCGAAGTCGCTGGACAATTACGTCGGCATCACCGAAGCGCCCGCGGAGATGTTCGGCAAGCTGATGTCGATCTCCGACGATCTGATGTGGCGCTACTACGAGCTGTTGTCGTTCCGGCCACTGGACGAAATCGCGCGGCTCAAGCGCGAATGCGCCGATGGGCGCAATCCGCGCGATGCCAAGGTCGAGCTCGCGCAGGAGATCGTCGCGCGCTTCCATTCGCGTCAGGCGGCGGAAACGGCGCTCGCCGAATTCCAATCGAGATTCCGCGACGGCGCGATGCCGGAGAACATGCCGGAGTACACCTTGACCCTGCCCCCGGCCTTTCCCAACGGTTTTCCGATCGCCCAGCTCGCCAAGGCGGTGGACGTGGTCGAATCGACCTCGGAGGCGCTGCGTCTCATCCAGCAGCGCGGACTTAAGGTCGACGGCCAGGTCGTCAGCGACAAGGCGCTGCTGATCGCTCCCGGCAGCACCGTCGTCGTCCAGGCCGGCAAGCGCAAGTTCGCGCGCGTGACGGTCACCTAGGTCGCCGGCGGGTCGGCCTCCGGCGTCCCGCCCGCGCCGCCACGCGCGAGGGTCTCGGTGAAGCGCATCAGCAGCTGGAGCGTGTCGATGCCCGCAGGCGGCGGGTACCGCGCATCGAAGGCGAGCGGCACGGGATCCTCGATCAGCTCCACGGTGTCGGCCGGTTGCCAGAGGCCGGGCTGCAGGCCGTAGTTGCAGGCGATCTCCCGCATTCGAGCGGGTGTGAATGTGCCCCCGGAGCGCAGCTCCTCGTACAGTCTGCGCCAGTGAAACGCCAGGCTCCTGCGCGTCGGCCCCGAGGCGAGGTGCGCCAGATAGCCGATCACGATCTTGCTTTCCAGTTGCCCGCGGCTTCGCACCGGGCAATGCGCGACGGCGACGACGTCCGCGCGAAGACGTGCGTGCGGCGGATGCTCGCCATTCGCCGGATCGGATACGAGGTGGTTTCCCATGACGACCACATCGGCGGGCCGCTCGACGAAGCCGCGGCCGATGACGGCCTTGTACAGCGTCCTCCGCTCGACAAGAAGACGCCGACGGAGGTGGCCCTGTCCGAACGGTGCGCCGCTGTCGAGATCGTCGGGCACATACGTCAGCCAATTCGCGACCGCATGGATACCCGGCGGCACTTCGCCCAGGGCCTGCTCCAGCGTCCGGCGCGACGCACATTTCAAGAACTCGTCGGCATCGAGCGCGAACACGAAATCGGCCTGCTCGCGGCGCAGCGTTTCGCGCACCAGCGCCGTCGTGCGCGCCGATTGAAAATATTCCGGCCGGTCGTCGCGCTCGACGTGCAAAGGCAGATTTTCAGCCTGCAACTTCGCCAGGATGTCGCTGGTCGCATCGAACGAGCCGTGGTCGACGATCGCAAGGCCGTCGAGGACGCTCAGGTTGTGTCGCACGAACGCCTCGATGACGTCGGCTTCGTTGCGGACCATTGCCACGCCGAAAAGACGCATTGTTCATTCCATCCGTGAAGTGACCCGGCTCGACGCGCGCTTCTAGGAGTGCGTCGCCGCCATGCCAGGGTCGCCGGCGACACCGGCCAGCGCCGGCAGGTCTGGCGTTCGCGGCGCGATCGTCTTCTGATCGCGCAAGTAGCGCTCGATCACGTCCCAGATCGCTTCGCCGCCCGCCGCTTTCGCATCCTCCGACACCGGTGCCCATCCGGCGACCTTGTACTTCCTGTCCGCCTCGATCGGCTTGCTGGCGAGCTCCATCCGGCTGACGCGCTGCCCGATGGCCGCCGTCGGATCGATCGCGTAGCGCATGCCGCCGACCCGTACCATGTCGCCGCCCTGCTGATAGTAAGGATCGGGATTGAACAGGTTGTCGGCGACGTCCTCGAGTATGGTCTTGATCGTTTGCCCGGTCATTTCGCTGGCAGTCACGTACGGATAGGTGATCGCCGTCTGGTTCATCAGATGTTCGCGCGTGATCGTCTGTCCCGGCAGCAGCGTCGTGCCCCAGCGGAAACCGGGCGAGAACGCGATCTCGGCGTTTTTTTCCTGCATCAGCCCGTCGAGTATCAGCTGGTCGAACGTGCCGTTGAAATTGCCGCGGCGGTAAAGCAGTCCGTCGGTGACCGCAAGCGGCTCGGCGAGCCTCACGGCGTACGGCGCGCGGAGCTTGGCGATCAGCGCCGCCATTTCGCCGTCTGCGGGCAGCAGATCCGCGAACACGGGCAGAAGCTTGTAGCGGAAATCGGCGAGCCTGCCGTCGCCGACCTGGAGGTCGAGCACGCCGATGAACTTGCCGTTGCATCCGGCGTTGGTGACGACCGTCCTGCCCGCACGATTGGCCACGACAGATGGCTGCGGGACGCCGTCGTGCGTGTGGCCGCCCAAAATCACGTCGATGCCCGTCAGCCGCGACGCGAGCTTGAGATCGACGTCCATGCCATTGTGCGACAGCAGCACGACCGCCTGCGCGCCCTTGGCGCGCGCGTCGTCGACCGCCTTTTGCAAACTCTCTTCCTGGATGCCGAACGTCCAGTCGGGAACGAAATAGCGCGGATGGGCGATCGGCGTGTACGGAAACGCCTGGCCGACGATCGCGACCGGAACGCCGTTGATCGTCCTGATGACGAAGGGCGCGAACACCGGATCGCCGAAGTCGGCGGTGCGCACGTTCTGGGCGATGAAATCGACGCGACCGGCGAAGTCGTGGTCGACGATTTCCTTCACCCGCTGCGCGCCGTAGGTGAATTCCCAATGGCCGGTCATCACGTCGACGCCAAGCACCTTGGCCGCATCGACCATGTCCTGGCCGCGGGTCCACAGCGCGGTCGCCGAGCCCTGCCAAGTGTCGCCGCCGTCGAGCAGCAACGCGCCGGGGCGCTTGCTGCGCAGGCGCTTGATCAGCGTCGCTAGATGCGCGAATCCGCCCATCGCTCCGTAGCGACTCGCCGCGCGCTCGAAATCGAGGTGGGTGAAAGCATGCGCGGCGCGTGTTCCCGGTGCGATGCCGAAGTGCCTGAGCAGTGCCTCGCCGACCAGGTGCGGTGGCTTGCCGCGTGCGGCGCCGACGCCCAGGTTCACGCTCGGCTCGCGAAACCGCATCGGGTTGAGTTGCGCGTGGCAATCGGTGATGTGCAGCAGGCCGACGTTGCCGAAGGGCTCGAGCGCGTCGTACAGGCGCTCGTCGTCGGCCGCGCGCGGGGCCCCGATCGGCAATCCGGCGACAGCCGCGGCGGCCAGCCCCTGCAGGAATTCGCGTCGCTCCATCATCGGCCGGCGGCGATCCGCCGTGGCGGCGCGCCGCAGCGCCGTGCGAGGCTCACTGGTTGACCGGCGAGGCGGGATCCATCAACAGCGCGGTGACGTCCTTGATCTGCTGCTCGGACAGTATGCCGTTGTGGCCGAAGCGCGGCATGGTCGAGCAGGCGGCGAACGCCTCCGAGTTGTAGATCTTGCCGTAGGCATAGCGCTGCGTCTCGGCGCCGTAGCCGCGCAACTTGCCGAACCGGTAAAGGCTCGGTCCTATCGTGCCGTACGCGAGCTCCTGCGGCGCGAGCTGATGGCAGGCGTAGCAATTGCCGCCGACCGGTCCCGCGGGATCGTCCGAGTACTGCTTGCCGCGGCCGTCCTGCGCGATCCTCTCGCCGTTTTTCCAGTCGCCGATCAGCTTGCCGTCGGCCGGATACCTGATCGTCGCGAGGTTCTGCTTTTCGATCCGCTCGGCGACATCCTTCGGCGGCGTCTTGCCGGCGGCCTGGCTGCACAGCCTCTGCGTATCGTCCTGGTCGAGCCGATCGAGTCCGGCCTGTCCTCTGGCCTTGAACGAGGCCTTGATCATCGCGCTCGCATCCGCGGCGATGCGGTCGTCCGAGGGCGCAGTCACGCAGCCGACTAGTATCGCCGCGAACAGCGCCGAGGCAAGCATCATTCTGGCGGTCATGCGCACGCTCCTCAACGCTTGATCGCCGGCGCGTCGAACGCGGCGCCATTGGCGTTTCTCGCGAGGAACATCGTCAGCGCGATCGACGCGTCCGAACCGAATTCCAGCTCCGGAAAACGCTGTTGCCGGAAGCAGTCGTTAAGGCGCCACTGGAAGGTGCGCAACTCCCCTTGCGAGACGCGGTACGCGGGCCAGGTCGTATACGCCTTTTGCGCGCCCTCGACCTTGGTCAGATTCGGCAGGTCCTGCAGGCGGATGCGCTGGTTATCGGCGCCATGGCAGGTCACGCAGCCGAAATCGTGCGGGCCGCCGCGAAAATAGAACAGCTTCTCGCCCACGTTGTACATCTGGACTTCCTTCGAATGCGCGAGCGACACGTTCATCCTGACGCCGCGCGACTCGCCGGTGACGTACGCGGCCAGCGCTTCGATGTTGGATTTCTTGTCGTTGCCGTTGCCGAACGGGTTTTTCTTCGCGTCGGCCTCGCCGATGCCCTGCAGCTTGACCATGCACCACACCAGGCGCGTCTCGAGATCCATCACGCGATCGGCGTCGGCGAAATACTTCGGCAGCTGCGCGTACGCGCCCTTGACGACACCGGGGCCGAGTCCCAGATCGCAGCGCTCGAGCGACACCCGGTTCGGCCCGCCAGGCTCCTTCCACAGTCCCTCGCCCCGCGCTTCCCACAGCTCGGCAGGATTGCCATCCTGCAGCGCCTCGCGGTACTTGGCTATGCCGTCGCTAGCGGAGTTCTGGGCTAATGCGGCCAAGGCCACGGCCAGGCAGGCGGCTGCACCGACTAACCGCGCGAGCATCACGCTATCGTCGCCTCGTCAGTACGTTTATCTCCGCGATTGTCCACCCAGGCGATCGTGACCTTGTCGCCTTTCGCGCCGCCCTTGAACTTGAACGCGAGAAACGGGTTCTTCGAAACCGCAGGTCCCCATTGCGCGGCCAGCACGGTCGTCCCGCCGTGCGTGATCGTCACGTTCTGGATGAACCAGGCCGGTATGACCGCACCTTGCGCATCCTTCCGCTGTCCGGTTTCCATCTCGTGGCTCATCAGCACCTTGACTTCGGTTGCTTCGCCGACGAGCGTGGCGCGGATTTTCATCGGATCTGCCATGTCAGCCTCCGCATCCGCCAAGCGTGACCTTCACGTCCTTGGCCGCGACAAAGTACTTGCCGTCGGCCTTGACCAGCGCATAGATGTTCGAGCTCTGCCCCATTTTCACCCGCGTGGATATCGAGGGCTCGGTGCCCGGTGGAATGTCGAACACGGCCGCCAGCATGTTGGGATTCTTTTCGATCAGGACGGCGATCGACTCGGTCTTCGGGATGTTGCTGGTGATGCCGACCGGCACGACGGCGCCGTTTTCGGCGATGTCCGGTGTCTGGAAGAAGACGATGTCCTTGCTCTGGACCGGCTCGCCGCCGCCGAGCGCCTTCATCGTATCGGCCATGCTCCGGGTGTCGAACGCCGCCTTGTTCCAGGACTCCGCTGCCGCGTCGCCAGGCTTCAACCAGCCCGCGGCGGCCACCAGAGTGAGCAGCGTCACGCCGCCGCCCGACTTCAACACCTGCCTGCGCGTGCGATTCATTTGCGTCCCTGACCCGATGCGTCGATGCGGGATTTTAATCCGTCACGCCGCTTCCTGTCCGACTTCCGTTCGGGCGCACGCAGTGACCGCGTCGGCATGCGGGCAACAGGGTTAGGATCCGGCATCGGGCGGCCCCCGATTCGGCGACAACGCTCGGATAGCGCCTTTCAGGAGCAAGCGCGCTGTCGCTTGCGGGCTAGATCCGACGCCCGACGGTGCGACAGCCCCGTCCCGATCGCCAAGGTTATCCGGCGCTAATGTACGGTCGCGGACGACAGGAAACGCAGCAGCACGCCCGACTTCAGACGATAGGTTCCCTCGCCGATGTACGCCGCGTCGTCGAGCTCACCGCGGGTGAACTCGAGCTCGGTATTGCCCAGTCGCAACTCCATCACGACGTCGTCGGGCACGGTCGACTCGTCCGGGACGCGAAGGTACTCGGTCACGAACACGACCCCGTTGAGCTGCACGAAATCGGCTCCGTGCATCGCTTCGGTTAATGTCATATCGGATGACCTCATTGTGGGTTACAGCCCTCATATCCCGGACGCCCCGGGCAGGGCGTCACGATACTAAGATGCGGGCGCGCCGGAGAGGTTCAAGCATTCCGGCGAACAACGGGTCAGGCGGCGGTCTGGACGAGTTCGCGGACGAAGTTGGGCAGCGCCATCGAAGCGCGGTGGACGTCGCCATTGTAATATTGCAAATCGCGTATGCCGCGCTGCGAAATGCGGCGGTCGGCGTCGAGCGGGGTCAGGTACGACGGATTCAGCGTTGCCGAAGCGCACGCCATCATCCAGAGACCGCCGTAGAGCGGAATCGACACCAGATACGGCACAACGATGGCGAAAGCCGCGCGCAGATCGGCGATGCCGGCCCGGATGCGATCCGGGTGCGAGACCGGTGAGGCGATGTGCAGGCTCATCGCGCCCGACGGCTTGAGGCGAGCCGCGCAAGCGCGATAGAAATCGGCGTCGTACAAGGGCGCCGAAGGTCCGCCGGGGTCTGTCAGATCGAGGACGATCAGGTCGTAGGTCTCCGCGGAAGAGCGCACAAAAGCCAGTCCGTCCTCGACCCGAAGCGACAGGCGCGGATCGGAAAGCGCGCCGCGGTGGACTTTCCCCAGGTACTTGCGCGCGATGTCGACCACGGCAAGGTCGATCTCCACCAGCGTCACCGACTTGATCGTCGGGTATTTGAGCAGCTCCTCTGCCGAGCCGCCGTCGCCGCCGCCGATGATCAAGGCCGTCGTCGGCGCCGGGTGCGCGATCGCGGCGACGTGCACGAGGTTCTCGTGATAATAGAACTCGTCCTTTTCCGACGTCATGAAGTGCCCGTCGAGCCGGAACAGCGTGCCGAACGAGGCCGTGTCGTGCACCTCGACGGCCTGAAATGGCGACCGGAAGTGCTCGAACTCGCGCGTCGAGCGGACGAAAAAGCCCGTATCGTCGGTCAGATATTCGGTCAGCACGCCCGGCAGCAGGTCCGAGGGCTTGTCCTCAGGCATCGCTCCCGCCGCGGTGTATGGCCTGGAATTTCGTGCGCTGCGGCCGCATCGCATCCTGCATCGCGCGAAACAGCTTTTCGGCCTTGGCCGTGTTGTCGGTCGTATAGTTGCAGACGTAGACGTCGATGGTGACGAAGCCGTGCTCGGGCCAGGTGTGGATCGCCAGATGCGATTCGGCGAGGAGCACGGTCCCGGTCACGCCCTGCGGCTCGAACTGGTGGAAGCTGTCGCCGACGACGGTCATCGCGGAGGCTTCGGCCAGGCGCACGCACAGAGCGCGCAGCGATGCGGAGCGCGTCATTTCCGGCGTGTCGGCCGCGCAACCGTACCATTCTCCAAGCAGGTGGATGCCTTCCATCGCGTTCTCCAGGCGCGGCTTCGCGTTTCAATTCATGGCGAAGACGCTGAACTCTCTATTATTGCCCAAAATCAGCGCTTGGGCGATAATTTTACCGCTTTGCCGCAGCGTTCCACACCCGGCGCGTTCGACGGTTCAGAGCGCCTCCGATTCAGCTCCCAAAGGCCATGAACGCATCGCTTTCCGTGCCGCATCCGGCTTCAAAGACGCATAAGACACCGCCCGATACGCGTTTGCTGGCCAACGCGATTCGCGCGCTGGCCATGGACGCGGTGCAGGCAGCCAACTCCGGTCATCCGGGCATGCCGATGGGCATGGCGGAGATCGCCGTCGCCCTTTGGAACCGGCACTTGCGCCACAACCCGGCCAATCCGCACTGGCCCGATCGCGATCGCTTCGTCCTGTCCAACGGTCATGGCTCGATGCTGCAATACGCGCTGCTGCACCTGACCGGCTACGCGCTGCCGCTCGACGAGCTCAAGCATTTCCGCCAGCTCGGCTCGGCCACGCCCGGCCATCCTGAGCTGGGGGTGACCCCGGGCGTCGAGACGACGACCGGGCCGCTCGGCCAGGGGCTCGCCAACGCGGTAGGCATGGCGCTGGCAGAACGGCTGCTGGCCAGCGAGTTCAACCGTCCCGGGCATACGATCGTCGACCACCGGACCTACGTGTTCGCCGGCGACGGCTGCCTGATGGAAGGCATCTCGCACGAGGCTTGCTCGCTCGCCGGCACGCTGGGCCTCGCCAAGCTCGTGTGCTTTTACGACGACAACGGCATCTCGATCGACGGCAAGGTCGCCGGCTGGTTCACCGACGACACGCCGGCGCGATTCGCCGCGTACGGCTGGCATGTCGTGCCCGATGTCGACGGCCACGACGTCGACGCCGTCGATGCGGCGATCCGATCGGCTCACGCCACGTCCGACCGGCCGACGCTGATCTGCTGCAAGACGATCATCGGCCGCGGCTCGCCGAACCGCGCCGGAACCCACAAGGCGCACGGCGAAGCGCTGGGCGAAAAGGAAGTCGCGCTGACGCGCGAGGCGATCGGCTGGAGCTATCCGCCGTTCGAGATTCCGCAGGCCGCCTACGACGGCTGGAACGCGCGCGAGTGCGGAGAATTGCTCGAATCGGACTGGAACGCGCGCTTTGCCGCCTACGAGGCCGCGCATCCCGCGCTCGCGGCCGAGTTCCGGCGCCGCCTTTCCGGTGATCTCCCGCCGGATTTCGCCGCCAAAGCCGCCGCGTTCGCCGCCAGCCAGAACGACAAGGCCGAGTCGATCGCGACGCGCAAGGCATCTCAGCAGGCGATCGAGGCGTTCGCGCCGCTGCTGCCTGAATTGATCGGCGGCGCGGCCGACTTGACCGGCTCGGTGTTCACCAACTGGTCGGGCAGCAAGCCGGTGAGCGCGCATTCTCCGGGCAATTACATCAATTTCGGCGTGCGCGAGTTTGGGATGACCGCGATCGCCAGCGGCCTCACCTTGCATGGCGGGTTCATCCCCTACGTCGGCACGTTCCTCACGTTCTCCGACTACGCGCGAAACGCGGTGCGCATGGCCGCCCTGATGCGGATCCGCACGATCCTGGTTTACACGCACGACTCGATCGGCCTTGGCGAGGACGGACCGACGCACCAGTCGATCGAGCATGCCGCCGCGCTGCGCCTGATTCCGCAGCTGGACGTCTGGCGGCCCTGCGACACCGTCGAGACGGCGCTGGCGTGGACGGCGGCGCTCGAGCGCCGGGACGGCGCGAGCTGCCTGCTCCTGACGCGGCAGAGTGTCGCGTTCAATCCGCGCCGCGCCGACCAGCTCGCCGCGATCCGCCGCGGCGGCTACGTCCTGATCGACGCCGAGGGCGCGCGCGCGACGATCATCGCGACGGGCTCCGAGGTCGCGCTAGCGGTCGGCGCGCAAAAGGCGCTGGCCGACGCCGGCGTGCCGGTGCGCGTCGTGTCGATGCCGTGTTGCAGCGTGTTCGACCGGCAGGAGGCCGCCTATCGCGACGCCGTGCTGCCGCGCGGGCTGCCGCGCGTCGCCGTCGAGGCCGGCGTCACCGACTACTGGCGCAAATACGTCGGAGCTGTCGACGATCCTTCCGGCGCCGTCGTCGGCATCGACCGCTTCGGCGAATCGGCGCCGGCGGCCGCGCTGTTCAAGCATTTCGGATTCACCGTCGATCATGTCGTCGCCGCAGTCCGCAGCGTCCTTGGGTGACGCGCCCGGCATCGTCATCCGCCGCGCCGCGCCGCGCGACGCCGAGGCGATCGCACGCGTGCGCATCGACGGCTGGCGGACGTCGTATCGCGGCCTGGTTCCCGCGGCCTACCTCGACGGCATGCAGGTCGAAGCCAGCACGGCGCTGTGGGACAAGATACTCACCGCAGGACCGAACCCGGCCAGCGTCTTTGTCGCGGCGCACGGCGACGAGGTCGTCGGGTTCGCCGCGGGCAGCATGCTCGCCGAACCCAAATTCGGACTCAACGCAGAGCTTACGGCCGTGTACCTGCGCCGCGAATTCCAGCGCGTCGGCCTCGGACGGCGCCTGATCGCGGCCGTGGTCGATGCGCAGCGCGCCCTCGGCGCCACCGGCATGATCGTCTGGGTCATCGCGGGCAACAAGCCGGCGCGTGCCTTCTACGAGGCGCTCGGCGCGGAGCTTCTGGTCGAGCAGTCGTTCGAATGGGATGGGATGAATCTGCTGGAAGCGGGCTACGGCTGGCGCGATCTCACGGCGCTCGCGGCGGCCTGCCGCGCCGGACAGACGCCGGCCGAGACCGAATCGACAAGAGAAGACAGGAGAGCAGGATGATGATCAAGGTTGCCATCAACGGCTACGGACGCATCGGTCGCAACATCCTTCGCGCGCACTACGAGACCGGGCGCAAGCATCCGCTGGCCATCGTCGCGATCAACGACCTGGGGAGCCCCGAGACCAACGCGCATCTGACCCGGCACGACACCGTTCACGGCAAGTTTCCAGGCAAGGTCGAAGTCGACGGTGACGCGATGGTCGTCAACGGCGACCGCATCAGGGTCTTCGCGCAGCGCAACCCGGCCGAGCTGCCCTGGAGCGCGCTGGGCGTCGACGTCGTGCTCGAATGCACGGGGCTTTTCACCACCAAGGAAAAGGCCTCGGCGCACCTCAAGGGCGGGGCGAAAAAAGTGATCATCTCGGCGCCCGGCGGCAAGGACGTCGACGCGACGATCGTCTACGGCGTCAATCACCAGTCGCTGAAGGCGGCGCACACGGTGATCTCGAACGCGTCGTGCACGACCAATTGCCTCGCTCCGCTGGTCAAGCCTCTGCACGACAAGATCGGCGTCGTCAACGGGCTGATGACTACCGTACACTCCTACACCAACGACCAGGTGCTGACCGACGTATATCACGAGGACCTGCGCCGGGCCCGCTCGGCGACGATGAGCCAGATCCCGACCAAGACCGGTGCCGCGGCCGCCGTCGGCCTGGTGCTGCCGGAGCTCAACGGCAAGCTCGATGGCTACTCGATCCGGGTGCCGACGATCAATGTCTCTATCGTCGACCTGTCGTTCATCGCCGCGCGCGATACCACGGTCGAGGAGGTCAACGCGGTGATGAAAGCGGCGTCGGAGTCGGGGCCGCTGGCCGGCTTGCTCGGCTACAACACCGCGCCGCTGGTATCGGTCGACTTCAACCACGACCCGCGCTCGTCAATCTTCGACGCGACGCTGACCAAGGTCTCGGGACGCCTGGTCAAGGTCTCGTCCTGGTACGACAACGAATGGGGCTTCAGCAACCGGATGCTCGACGCGACCGTTGCGCTGATGTCGGCCAAATAGCATCCGCTGCCGACTCTCGCGGATCGCGCACCTCCGCCGATATGGCCGCGATCTTCCTGCGCCTGGCCGACGTCGACGTCGCCGGCAAGCGCGTCTTCATCCGCGCCGACCTGAACGTCCCGCTCGACGGTAAGGGCGCGATCAGCGACGACACCCGCATTCGCGCCTCGGTGCCGGCGATCCGCGACGTGCTGTCGCGCGGCGGCGCCGCGATGGTCACCTCGCATCTGGGCCGACCGAGCGAGGGCCGATTCAGCGCGGCCGACTCGCTGGCGCCGATCGCGCAACGGCTCGCCGGGCTGCTCGGGCGGCCGGTACCGCTGATCGCCGACTGGGTCGATGGCGGCGCCTGGCACCAGGCGCTGAAGCCCGGCGATCTTGTGCTGCTCGAGAACTGCCGTTTCAACGTCGGAGAAAAAAAAGACGACGAGGCGCTGGCGCGCAAGATGGCGCGACTGTGCGATGTCTACGTCAACGATGCCTTCGGAACGGCGCATCGCGCGGAAGCGACGACGCACGGCATCGCCCGGTTCGCGCCGGTCGCCTGCGCCGGTCCGCTGCTGGCCGCCGAGATCGACGCCCTGGGACGCGCGCTCGCGCACCCGGCGCGCCCGCTGGTCGCGATCGTCGCCGGGTCGAAGGTGTCGACCAAGCTGACGATCCTGAAGTCGCTGGCGGCGCGGGTCGACCGCCTGATCGTCGGCGGCGGCATCGCCAACACGTTCATCCTCGCGGTCGGCGGCCGCATCGGCAAGTCGCTCGCGGAGCCCGATCTCGCCGGCGAAGCCAAGGCGATTCTCGACGCCTTTCCGGGCAAGGTTCCGATTCCGGTCGACGTTGTCGTGGCCAAGGAGTTTTCGGCGACCGCTTCGCCTGCGTTGAAGGCGATCGCCGACGTCGCCGACGACGACATGATCCTCGACATCGGCCCTCAGACGGTGGCGGCGCTGAAGGCGATCATCGCCAAGGCCGGTACCATCGTGTGGAACGGCCCGGTCGGCGTGTTCGAGTTCGATGCTTTCGGCGAAGGGACGCGCGAGCTCGCGCACGCAATCGCCGATTCCAAGGCATTTTCGATCGCCGGTGGTGGCGACACCCTGGCCGCAATCGCGAAGTACGGCGTCGCCGACCGGATCGGCTACATCTCGACCGGTGGTGGTGCTTTCCTCGAATTTCTCGAAGGCAAGACGCTGCCTGCCGTCGCGATCCTCGAGCAGCGCGCGGCACGTTGAGCCGCAGCGACGGCGCCGATCCTCTTCAAGCGAGATTCCCAATGCAACGCTCGACCAAAATTGTCGCCACGCTAGGCCCGGCTAGCAGCTCCGCCGACGTCCTGACGCGAATGCTCGCTGCCGGTGTCGATGTGGTGCGGCTGAATTTTTCGCACGGCACCGCGGCGGACCACGAGGAGCGCGCGCGCATGGTGCGCGATGCGGCGCGGTCGCTGGGCCGCGAGGTCGCGATCATGGCCGACCTGCAGGGCCCGAAGATCCGCATTGGCAAGTTCGCGAGCGGCAAGGTCGTCTTGAAGACCGGCCAGCAATTCGTGCTCAACGCGGCAAGGGAGCTGGGCGACGAGGAAGGCGTCGGCCTCGACTACAAGGAGCTGACGCAAGACGTCGCACCCGGCGTGGTTCTGCTGCTCAACGACGGGCTGATCCGCCTGCGGGTCGAATCGGTCCGCGGTACCGCGATCGTCACGCGCGTCGAGGTCGGCGGCGCGTTGTCGAACAACAAGGGCATCAACCGCATGGGCGGCGGCCTGACGGCGCCGGCGCTGACACCTAAGGACATGGACGACATGAAGACCGCGGTCGCGATCGACGCGGAATACCTGGCGGTGTCGTTTCCGAAGAACAAGGAAGACATGTACATGGCGCGGCAGCTGCTGCGCGCCGCCGGCGGCAGGGCATTCCTGATCGCCAAGATCGAACGGGCCGAGGCGATCGCCGCGCTGGAAGAAATCATCGATGCGTCCGACGGCATCATGGTCGCCCGCGGCGACCTGGCGGTCGAAGTGGGCAACGCCACCGTGCCCGGCCTGCAGAAACGGATGATCAAGCTCGCCCGCGAGCGGAACAAGCTGACGATCACCGCGACGCAGATGATGGAGTCGATGATCGAGAATCCGGTGCCGACCCGCGCCGAAGTATCCGACGTCGCCAACGCGGTGCTCGACGGCACCGACGCCGTCATGCTCTCGGCCGAGACCGCGGCGGGCCGCTACCCGGTCGAGACGATCGAGTCGATGAGCCAGATCTGCGCCGAGGCCGAGAAGACCGAGTCGAGCGAGCTCGACCGCGATTTCCTCAATCGTACGTTCACCCGCATCGACCAGTCGATCGCGATGGCGGCGCTATTCACCGCATATCACCTGAAGGTCAAGGCCATCGCCGCGCTGACGCAGTCGGGGTCGACGGCGTTGTGGATGTCCCGCCACAACTGCGGCTGCCCGATCTTTGCGCTGACGCCGGAAGTCTCGTCGCAGCGCAGGATGGCGCTGTACCGCAACGTCCAGCCGCTGTACCTCGAGCAGGGCGAGGATCGCGATGCGGTGCTGCGCGCCGCCGAGGACCTGCTGGTCGCGCGCGGACAGGTCCAGCGCGGCGACCTGATCGTGCTGACTATCGGCGAGCCGATGGGCAAGTCCGGCGGCACCAACGCGATCAAGATCGTCCGCGTCGGCGACCTTCGCTAGAAGCCGGGTGTCCGGCTGGCATCGACACCGGTGCGACAACCGCCGCGGGCACCGCGTCGTGCTAGCCTGACGCAATCAACCGTTTGGCGCTCATGAAAAAAGCTTCGATGCCTTCGGCGCGATCGCCTCGCGCACCGGTCCGGCCGGTGCGCGACGCCGAGCGGACCAAGGGGACGATATTGGCGGCCGCCGTCCGCGAATTCGCCCGGCACGGCCTGGGGGGCGCCCGCGTCGACCGCATCGCCGGCCGGGCCGGATCGAACAAGCGGATGCTCTATTACTATTTTTCGAGCAAGGAAAAGCTCTTCCTCGCGGTCCTCGAAAAAACCTACGCCGACATCCGCACCGCCGAACAGGCGCTGAATCTGCTCGACGGCTCGCCGACCGAAGGCGTGCGCCGGCTGGTCGAGTTCACCTGGCGATATTTCATTGCGCACCCTGAATTCCTGACGCTGCTGAACAGCGAAAATCTGCACCAGGCACGTCACCTGAAGCGCTCGAAGCGGGTCCGCGAGATGAATTCGCCGCTGATCGAGACACTGGGGACGCTGCTCGCCCGCGGACGGCGTGACGGCTCGTTCCGCTCCGGCGTCGATCCGCTGCAGCTCTATATTTCTATCGCGTCGCTCAGCTACTTCTTCCTGTCGAACCGGCATACGCTCGCCCAGGTGTTCGGGCCGGCACTGTTCTCGGCCGCAAAGCGAGACGCCCGCCTCGAGCACATGACCGCCCTGGTGCTAGGCTACCTGGCCCGGCCGCAGGCCAGCACGGCGCGACGGCGTTGACAGCTCGGACGGACGACCTTAGAGTATTAACCAACTAGTTACATAGCCCTGAAACCAGGGCTTCTCCCGGAGGAGCACAAAAGAAATGGCCGTTGCCCGTTCATGGATCCGGCGCGGGCTCGAATCGCAGATCGCGAGACCGGTTTTTCTGATCGTCGCGATCTTCGTCCTGTGGGAACTGGTGATTCGCGTCTTTCGCATCCCGCCGTACCTGATACCGGCGCCGCTGGCGGTCGCCAAAATGCTGGTCGCCGAGTGGCCGAGGCTCTGGCAGAACGGGCTGTTCACCGCGTACGCGACACTCGGCGGATTCGCCTTGTCGATCCTCATCGGCATACCGATCGCGATGCTCATCGCGTATTCCCGGCTGGTCGAAAGCTACGTCTACCCGTTGCTGGTCTTCTCGCAGAGCGTGCCGAAGATCGCGATCGCACCGCTGTTCGTCGTGTGGTTCGGCTTCGGCATATTTCCGAAGGTCATCTCGGCGTTCCTGCTTGGCTTTTTCCCCGTCGTCGTCGCCACGGTGATGGGATTCAAGTCGATCGAGCCCGACATGATCGACCTGGCGCGCTCGATGCGCGCGTCGCGCTGGCAGATGTTCGTCAAGTTCAGCCTGCCGCAGGCGCTGCCCAGCATCTTCAGCGGCCTCAAGGTCTCGGCGACGCTGGCCGTCGTAGGCGCTGTCGTCGGCGAATTCGTCGGATCGAACTCGGGGATCGGGTACGTGCTGCAGATCGCCAACGGAAACTTCGACCTGCCGCTGATGTTCGCGGCGCTGTTCGTGCTGTCGATGATGGGAGTGATCCTGTTCGCGCTGGTCGACCTCGCCGAGAAGCTGATGATTCCCTGGCATCAGTCGAGGCGGCCCGATGCGATGGGCGCGACCGCCTGACGTTCGATTTGCCGGCCATTCACCGTAAGGAGGAACCGATGAAATTGCTGCTGAAGTCATTCGCGATCGCAGGGATGGCGCTGTTTTTGGGCGCCGGCGCCGCGCAGGCGCAACCCAAGGACAAGGTCGTCCTGCTGCTCAACTGGTATCTGTACAGCGAGCACGCTCCGTTCTTTCTCGGCAAGGAGCGCGGCTACTACGACCAGGAAGGCATCGACCTCGACATCCAGGAAGGGCGCGGCTCGGGCGTGTCGGTCCAGGCGGTCGCCGCCAACACAGCCACGTTCGGCTACGTCGACATCGCGACCATGATCAAGGCCTCCGCCAAAGGGGCGCCGGTCAAGGCCGTCGGCGTGGCGTTGCAGCTCTCGCCGATGTCGGTGATGGGCTTCGCCGACAAGAACATCCGTACGCCCAAGGACATCGTCGGCAAGACGGTGGCGATTACGCCAGGTGACTCGATGTCGCAGATCTGGCCGCTGTTCCTGAAAAAGACGGGTCTGAACGAATCCGAATTCAAGACGGTCGCGGGCGACGCGCAGACCAAGCTCAACGCGGTGATGAACGGCCAGGCCGACCTGCTGCTGGGCTATGTGATGGACCAGGCGATCAAGCTGCAGGACGCGACGCACAAGGCCGTCTATCCGATCCGCTTCGCCGACTACGGGGTCAACCTGATCAGCTCGGGCATCATCGCCAATACGTCGACGCTGAAGGACAAGCCCGACATGGTGCGCCGCTTCCTGCGCGCGACGACCAAGGCGATGGAGGAATCGGAAAAGAATCCCGAGGCAGCGGTCGACGCGATGCTCAAGGCCAATCCGAAGGCCGGCGTGCGCGAGACGCTGATCATCGGCCTCAAGCAGACGACGGCGCTCTACCACACCAAGGAAACCGCCAAACAGCGACCGCTGCGCGCGTCGATGGCCAATGTCGGCGATTCGCTCGACCTCCTGGCGCAATACGGGGGACTCGATCCCGCCACCAAGGGCAAGGCCGAGGATTGGGTCACGCTCGACTATCTTCCCTGATCCGGTGATGGCCGGCGCCGCCGTCGAGCCCGCCAAGCCGCGCGCACGGACGCTGATCCGTGCGCGCGGCGTCGCCAAGTCGTACCGGACCGGCGACGGCGAAGTCGAATCGCTGCGCCCGCTCGAGTTCGAGGTCGGCGAAGGCGAGTTCGTGTCGGTCGTCGGTCCCAGCGGCTGCGGCAAAAGCACGCTGCTCAAGCTGATCGCGGGCCTGCTGCCCGCTTCCGGGGGGTCGATCGAGATCGGCGGGTCGACCGTCGACGGCCCGCCGCCCGGCATCGGCATCGTCTTCCAGAGCCATGTGTTGCTGCCGTGGCGAACGGTGCTGGCCAACATCCTGCTGCAGGCCGAGGTGCGCGGCCTCCCCCGTGAGCAGAGCGTTACGCGCGCCCGCGAGCTGGTCGCGATGGTCGGCCTCGAAGGCTTCGAGAACAAGTTTCCCTGGCAGCTGTCGGGCGGCATGCAGCAGCGCGCGTCGATCTGCCGCGCGCTGGTGCACGATCCGGCGATCCTGCTGATGGACGAGCCTTTCGGCGCGCTCGATGCGATGACGCGCGAAAAGATGAATCTCGAGTTGCAGCGGATCTGGGCCGCGGCGAAAAAGACGGTGCTGCTGATCACGCACAGCATTCCGGAGTCGATTTTCCTGTCGGACCGCGTGCTGGTGATGAGCGAGCGCCCCGGATCGATCGCCGCAATCTACGAGGTCGCGCTGCCGCGGCCGCGCACCTTGTCGATGATGGGCAGCCCGGAATTTGCCGTTCTCGCTCAGACGATCCGCGCGCATTTCTATTCGAAGGGGCTGCTCGACGTCTAGGCCGTTTTCGGTCGACCGCGAGCCCACTTGCCATCGTGCAGCCAGGCTTCAGCATCGTCGCAATCGAGCTGTACGAGCGGCCGGTTCGCCTACGCCTGCCGTTCCGCTTCGGCGCCGCGACCGTGAGAGAGGCGCCGCAGGCGTTCGTCCGGGCGCGCATACGAATCGCGGGGGGCGCCGGGGAGACCGAGAACTCGACCGGCGCCGCCGCCGAGCTGATGATTCCCAAATGGTTCGACAAATCGCCGCAGCGGTCGAATGCCGACAACATCGCCGATCTCCGCCGCGCGCTGATTGCCGCTGCCGCGGCGTACACCTCGCACAGCCGTCCGCAGACCGCGTTCGGCCATGCAGCCGAGCACTACCGCGCCATTATCGAGTCCGGCGCCGCCGCGGGACTCAACCCGCTGACGGCAAGCTATGGAGCGGCGCTGATCGACCGCGCGCTGCTCGATGCGCTTTGCCGCGCGTTCGACGTCTCGTTTGCCGACGCGATCCGCGCCAATCTCGCCGGCATCGACGCGCGCCTGACTCCCGATCTCGCCGCGTTCGACCTCGACCGGTTTCTGCGCGGCCTGCAGGCGAGGCCGGCGATCGCCGCGCGACACACGGTCGGCATCCTCGACGCGCTCGACGCCGGCGACGATCTGCAGCGCCCGGGCGACGGCCAGCCGGCGACGCTCGACGAGGTGATCGCCACATATGGCAATCGCCATTTCAAGATCAAGCTCGGCGGCGACGCCGGGCCCGACGTTTCGCGGCTGGTGCGCATCGCATCGCTCCTCGACCGGCTGCCTTCGTACGCGGTGACGCTCGACGGCAACGAGCAATTCGAAGGCGTGGCGGCGGTCGACGATTTCTGGCGTCGCGTCGGCGCCACGCGCGCGCTCGATCGTCTTGCCGCGGTCACGCTCTACCTCGAGCAGCCGCTGCCGCGCGCCACTACTCTGGGGACCGACGTCTCGATGCTCGATTCGTCGCTGCCGCTGCTGATCGATGAATCCGATGCGACGCTCGACTCGTTTCCGCTGGCGCGGCGCCACGGCTATCGCGGCGTCTCGAGCAAGAACTGCAAGGGGTTCTACAAATCGTTGCTCAACGCCGCGCGCTGCGCGCAGGCGAACGCCGTCCCGGGCCCGCGAGCCTTTCTGTCCGGAGAGGACCTGACCGCACAGGCGGGGCTTGCGGTCCAGCAGGACCTGGCACTCGTCGGCCTGCTCGGCCTCACCCATGTCGAGCGCAACGGTCACCATTACGTCGATGGCTTCGCCGGACAAGGCGCCGGCGCTGCCGAGCAACAGGCGTTCCTCGCTGCGCATCCCGATCTCTACCGCGACGACGGCGACAATGTCCGCCTGGCGATACGCGACGGAACGATCAGTTTGCGCTCGCTCGACGCGCCCGGCTTCGCTTCGCGCGCCGAGCCCGACTGGACATCGATGATGCCGCTGTCGGCGGCAGCGCCGGTCGCATCCGTAGTTGCGCGATGAACAACGCGTCACCGCCGTCTCCGGGAGATTGAACGTGGAAACCGTACGACTCGGCATCATCATGAACGGCGTCACCGGCCGGATGGGCACCAATCAGCATCTGGTGCGCTCGATTTGCGCGATCCGCGCGCAAGGCGGCGTCGCGCTGTCCGATGGCCGCCGCATCATGCCCGACCCGATCCTGGTCGGACGCAATGCGGACAAGCTCGAGCAGCTCTCGCGCGAGCACGGCGTCGCGCGCTGGACGACCGACCTCGCCGCAGCGCTGGCCAATCGAGATGACACGCTGTATTTCGATTCGGCGTCGACCGGACTGCGGCCGCAGCTGATCGAGCAGGCGATCGCCGCGGGCAAGCATATCTACACCGAAAAGCCGGTGGCCCCGACCTTGGCGCAGGCGCTCGAGCTCTGCGCGTCGGCGCGCCGCGCCGGAGTCAAACACGGCGTCGTTCAGGACAAGCTCTGGCTGCCGGGCCTGCTCAAGCTCCGAATGCTGATCGACTCCGGCTTTTTTGGACGCATCCTGTCTGTGCGCGGCGAGTTCGGCTACTGGGTGTTCGAAGGCGATTGGCAGCCGGCGCAGCGCCCCTCGTGGAATTATCGCAAGGAAGACGACGGCGGCATCATCGTCGACATGCTCTGCCATTGGCGCTACGTGCTCGACAACCTGTTCGGCCAGGTCAAAAGCGTGTCGTGCATCGGCGCGACGCATATCCCGAAGCGCTGGGACGAAAACGGCCGGCCGTACGCGGCGACGGCCGACGACGCGGCCTACGCGACCTTCGAGCTCTCCGGCGCCGACGGCCCGGTGATCGCGCAGATCAACAGCTCGTGGACGACGCGCGTGCGGCGCGACGACCTGGTCACGTTTCATGTCGACGGCACGCTCGGCTCGGCGGTCGCGGGGCTCACCGACTGCTGGACGCAGGCGCGCGCCAATACGCCGAAGCCGGTGTGGAATCCCGACGTGCCGCAGGCGATCGACTTTTTCGCCGGCTGGCAGAAGATGCCGAACAACCGGTTCTACGACAACGCGTTCAAGGTCGAATGGGAGCTGTTCATCCGGCATCTGTTCGAGGACACGCCATTCCGCTGGGACCTGCTCGAAGGCGCCAAGGGCGTGCAACTCGCCGAGCTCGGACTCAAAAGCTGGGCCGAGCGCCGCTGGATCGACGTACCGGCGCTCGAGGCTCGCGGGTGACCGCAGTGCAGCGCATCAGGCTGCCTCGCGCCGACGGGTCGCTGCACGAATACACGATGCACGCCGCGTCCGCGTGGACCCTGCCCGCCGCGGGCTCGCGCTTCAATCGCATCGCCTACGCGGCCGCGCACGTCGTCGCCGATCCGCTGTCCACCGCCGATCCATGGCTGCAGCCGGCGATCGACTGGGACTCGACGCTGGCTTACCGGCACTATCTGTGGTCGCTGGGTCTCGGTGTTGCGGAGGCGATGGACACCGCGCAGCGCGGCATGGGGCTCGACTGGCCGGCATCGCTCGAGCTGATCGATCGCTCGCTGACCGCGGCGCGCGCGACGCCCGGCGCGGTGATCGCCTGCGGCGCCGGCACCGATCATCTCGAGCCGCGGCCGACGACAACGACAGCCGACGTGATCGCCGCGTACGAACTGCAATGCGAGGCAATAGAGAGTCGCGGGGGCCGCATCATTCTGATGGCGAGCCGCGCGCTGGCCGCGTGTGCGCGTTCGCCCGACGATTACGTCCGGGTCTACGGGCGCATTCTGAGCGGATTGCGCCAGCCGGCGATCCTGCACTGGCTGGGCGAGATGTTCGACCCCGCGCTTGCCGGATACTGGGGTCATGCCGACCTGGATCGCGCGAGCGAAGTCTGTCTCGAGGTAATCCGCAGTAACGCAGCCAAAATCGACGGCATCAAGGTTTCATTGCTCGACAAGCACCGGGAGATCGCGCTTCGCCGCCGTCTTCCTGCAGGCGTGCGCATGTACACCGGCGACGATTTCAACTTCGCCGAGCTGATCGCCGGCGACTCGGAGGGCTACTCCGACGCGCTGCTGGGCATCTTCGA
>DATASF010000077.1:0-2156 GCA_036269335.1 Casimicrobiaceae bacterium | reverse complement strand
AGCGCGTAGCGCGCGAGCGGCATGTAGCTCTCCCAGCAGAGCAGCGTACCGATGCGGCCGCACGGCGTGTCGATGACATTGAGCGTCGATCCGTCGCCGAAGCCCCAGACCATGCGCTCCGGATTCGTCGGCATCAGCTTGCGGTGCTTGTTGCGCAGGGTGCCATCGTTGCCGATGACGACTGCGGTGTTGTAGATCGTGCCGCGGCTCGAATCGTCGTCGCGCTCGGTGATGCCGCAGACGATCGTGACCCGATGCTCACGCGCGGCGGCGCACAGCGGGGCGAGATCGTCGCGACCGATGCTGACCGCGTTGTCGACCAGGCGGGCATGCAACTTGGCGGTGAGGGCGCCATCGGGGCCGGGGCGCAAGCGCCAGATCCAAGCCGGATAACAAGGCACGAAAGACTCGGGCAGAACGATCAGCGCTGCGCCGGCGGCGGCCGCGGTGCCGACCCATCGCACCGCTTCTTTCAGGGTCGCGGCCCGATCGAGCACGACAGGAGCCTGCTGGATGATCGCGAGCTTGGGCATCGTCGTCGGCCGGAGGCTTGAGGTGCGGTGGGCGAATGCGGCCGGCGTCCGGCCGGCTTTTCGTTTGCCTGTCGAGCCGCGGGCCGGCACGTCGCCTCGCCGCCCCGAGTTTAGCATTGCCCGCAGCAGCGACGTTCAAGCGCCGAGCCGATGCCGGAACTTCCGATCCGGGCGGGGTCTCGAATCCGTGGTTCCTGCTACCCTTGCTGCGGCGGTCGAAGGTTGGCGCGGCCCGCCTGCGATGTTTGCGGGCGCTCTTTCGACCATGGATCGATCACCGATGGCAAGGGCAGCCGCACCGATACCCGAACGCGCCGACGCTCGCGCACAGGCGCTGACGACCCGGCAGGCATTCCGGCGCGTTTTTCCCGGCGTGATGGTCGCGATGTTTCTCGCGGCCGCCGACCAGACGATACTCGCCAGCGCCTTGCCGACGATCGCAAGCTCGCTTAACGGTTTTGCCGATATCTCCTGGGTCGTCGTCTCGTACCTGTTGGCGGCGACGATCGCCGCGCCGTTGTACGGACATCTCGGCGACCGTTTCGGCCGCAAACGCATGCTGCTCGGCGCGCTGGCCATTTTCTCGGTGGCTTCCCTCGGCTGCGCCTTCGCGCCGACGCTGCTGGCGCTGATCGCCGCGCGGGCCGTGCAGGGCCTGGGCGGCGGCGGACTGATGACGCTGGCGCAGGCATTGATCGGAGAACACGTATCGCCGCGCGAGCGCGGCAGGTTTTCAGGCTACTTCGCCACCGTCTTCGCGCTGGCCAGTACGTCGGGTCCCGTGCTCGGTGCCTACCTTACCGAGCATGCGAGCTGGCGCGCGATCTTCTGGATCAACATCCCGCTTGGGTTGATCGCCGCGGTGCTCGCCCGGCGCATCCCCGAAACGGCGCCGCCGCGCGAAGGACGATTCCACCCGGATATCGTCGGCGCGATCTTGTTCGTCCTCGCGACGCTTTCGCTGCTGTTCGGACTCTCGTCCGGTGGGCACCGCTACGGGTGGGCCTCGTGGCAGATATTGACGCTGGCGGCGGTCGCCGCCGCGGGATTCGCGCTGCTGCTACGGTGGGAGCGCCGCGCCGCCGATCCGGTGCTGCCGCTGCGCCTGCTTGGCAGCCCCGCGATCGCACGCTCCGATGCGGTCGTCGTGTGCTTCGGTGCGACGCTGTTTTCGACCATCCTTTTCCTGCCGCTGTACCTGCAGCTCGGCCGCGGCTATGAGATCGGACAATCAGGGCTGCTGCTGCTGCCGATCACGCTGGCAATGGTCGTGTCGTCGGCGATCACCGGCAAACTGGTCACGCGGACCGGCAGGGTAAGGATATTTCCGCAGCTCGGGATGAGCGTCGCCACGCTTGCATTCATCGCTCTTGCGCTTGCGGTCGGCTCCGCGTCGACGTTCGCGGTCATGGGCTTGACCACCGTGGTCGGCGTCGGCATGGGTATGGTCATGCCGCCGATGCAGGTCACGGTTCAATTGGCGGCCGGGCCGAAAGCGCTCGGCGCCGCGACGGCATCGATCGCGCTGTCGCGGGCGATCGGCGGGGCGGCCGGTGTCGCGTTGATCGGGGCGGTGCTGATCGGCGCGCTGGGCGTCGCCGGCGATTCTCTGCCCGCGCTGCT
>DATASF010000076.1:0-4368 GCA_036269335.1 Casimicrobiaceae bacterium | reverse complement strand
CACCGGCGCACTGCGCCTCGCGTCCAGCTCATCGCGCGGGCTTGCTGAATTCCGTCGCCTGCTCGATCGCCTGCCCGCTGCCGCGTACATGTGCGACAACGACGGCCTGATCACGTATTTCAACACCCACGCCGTGCGTGTCTGGGGGCGCGAACCCAAGCTCAACGACCCCGAGGACCGGTTCTGCGGCTCGTTCAAGCTTTACAGCGCCGACGGACAAGCCATCAACCATAACCAATGCTGGATGGCTCTGTCCTTGCACGAGCGCAAGGAATTCAACGGGCAGGAGATCATCGTCGAGCGGCCCGACGGCTTCCGTGCGACCGTGCTTGCGCATGCCAATCCGATCTATGCGGACTCGGGCGAGTTGCTGGGCGCCGTCAACGTGCTCGTCGACATCACCGAGCGCAAGCGCGCGGAAAGCGCCAAGGACGAATTCCTCGCGATGCTTGCGCACGAGCTGCGCAATCCGCTGGCGCCGATCCGCAACGCCCTCCACGTGCTGCAGCTTAAATCGCCGCCGGCGCCCGAAATCACCCGGATGCTGGAGGTGATCGACCGGCAGATGAATCAGATGACGCGCCTGGTCGACGATCTGCTCGACGTGTCGCGCATCAGCCGCGACAAGATCGTGCTGCGCAAGACGAGGCTCTCATTGACCGAGGTCGTGAATACGGCGCTGGAAACCAGCCGTCCCGTACTCGCCGCGTCGGGTCAGGCCTTCGCCGTCGCGATGCCGCCGATGCCGATTTACGTCGAAGCGGACGCGACGCGCCTGTCGCAGGTGGTTTCCAACCTGTTGCACAACGCCGCCAAATATACCGACCCGAGCGGCCACATCTGGCTGACGATCGCGCAGGACGGCGCCGACGCGCTGATCAGCGTTCGCGACACCGGCATCGGCATCTCGCCCGAAATGCTGCCGCGGATTTTCGACATGTTCATGCAGGCGGACCGGTCGATCGACCGCTCGCACGGCGGGCTGGGCGTCGGACTGACCGTCGCGCGCAGGCTGGTGGAGCTGCACGGCGGCTCGATCAGCGCGGTGAGCGACGGCGTGGGCAAGGGAAGCACCTTCACCGTCCGCATACCGCTCAGCGTCGCCCAGCCGGAAGCAGCCGACGACCTCGCGGCGCGCGGAACCGAAGCACCGGCCGGCGCGTCGCCGCTTCGCATCCTCGTCGCCGACGACAACCGCGATTCGGCGGAGAGCCTGGCGGCGCTGCTGCGGATGGTCGGTCACGAAGTCCGGATCGCGTATGACGGCGTCGAGGCAGTCGGCGTCGCCAGCGAATATCGTCCCGACGCTGTGGTGCTCGATATCGGCATGCCGAAGATGAACGGCTACGAGGTGGCGAAGAAGCTGCGCCGCGAACCCGCGGGCAAGGACATGAACATCATCGCCGTGTCGGGGTGGGGACAGGACGCCGACAAGCAGCGCTCCCGCGAGGCCGGCATCGACCATCACCTGGTCAAGCCGCTCGAGCCTTCATCGCTGTTGCGGCTGCTGGCGTCGAATCCCCGTCGCGCGCACGTGAGGCTCGCCGCGTCCTGACCGGGCGCTCCCGGACTTGGCGCCTCAAGCCGGCTTCGATACCGCCGGCAAGCGAAAGCTTATCGTCCCGTTGGCGCAGGAGCACAGAACGCGAGCCGCGTCGCCGATCGTCATCACGTCGTCACAGGTCAGCGCGCGGTAAACCGTCAGCGGCGGGAACTGCGTTTTGCGCTCGACTTGCGTCGCGGACAGGCTGACGACGACTTCAGCGCCGTCCGCCTCGGCCACGATGGCGATATCGATCGGGCCTGGATGCGTGTCGGCCAGGGTCAGCAGCGACGTAACCAGCATCTCGCGCAACAACGGCTTCGACACCAGCACGCCGCCGCTGCGCACATCGGTCGACGCCTCGATGCCGCGCAGCGCCCAGTCGTCGCCGGCGACCTTGAGGCATTGCCGCAGCGTTTCTTCGACGGTGGTGACCGCCTTCTCGTCGGGACGCAGCCATTCGATCATCGCGCGGCAGCTATTGACGGCGGCGCGCGTCTGATCGGGCAACATCTTGATGCACTCGTCGAGCTTCGGGCCGCCCGTTCCGTTGTCGATCATTCGCGCCGCGAGCTCGGCGGAGAACTGTATGGTCTGCAGATCGCCCATCAGGCTGTGCCGGATCGCCGAGGCGAGCTTGCGCAGCACCGCGTAACGGATCGCATCGGCGTCGCGTCCATTCGTATCGGTCATCACATCGGCCCCCGCGCTGCAGCGGCCGAAACCACGGCTTGCAGCGCCGGCACCGAGTATCGCAAAAAAACGGAAAGTTGGGCGGCTCTCTGTCAGCAAGAGCGCCGATGCGGCAGCGGGTCAGTGACTTTCGTGGCGCTGCGACTGCCCGTCGGGGCGACGCAGCTCGGCGTCCCTGTCCTGGCCGGTCCCGCGGGAGCGAATCGTCCACTCGCCGGCGGCGTCCTCGAAGGCGCGGATCGCCTCGCTGCGCGCGCCGCGCTCGAGCATGTGGGCCGTCTCGCGCACGATGGCGTCGCCCAACACGCGACGCAGATCCTGCGCATCGGTATGGCGCATCAGCGCGGACAGCAAAACCGTTGCCGCCCTCAGTTCCGCCTTGACGCGGAGTTCGTCTTTCAACGGCATGATCCCAGCCTTGATACCGCCGGCTTTTCGGCCGGCGTCCCCACGCCCCGCCACCGCAACGTCGGGACGGGACGTCCCGGCGGCGCCCAGCGTCGATCTGCCGGGCCCGCCGGGCCAAATCGCATCAATAGACCTTCGGCTCGCCAGCGGCGAGTTCGCTGGTCGAACGGTGCTCGCGAAGGCCCTCCTCGTCATCTTCCCAGTACGGCGTGATGTTGTAATACGAATGGATCTCGGCTGCCCAGTTCGCATCGGCCATGCTCGGCCAGTGGTCCTTGTCGAAGCCTTCGGCGTTCTCGAGCTTTTCCTTGCTGACGTCGAGGATGAAGCCGTGCTCGCGCGCGTCCAGCGTCAGCGCGCCCCACGGAATCGCGAACAGCTTCGATCCCATGCCCAGGAAACCGCCGAACGACAGCACCGCATACGCGATGCGGCCCGACGCCACGTCGAGCATGATCGCTTCGATCTTGCCCAGGCTCTCGCCCGCGGCGTTAACGACCTTGTCGCCGATCAGGGTCGCCGCGTCCATCACTTCGGGGCCGGGACCGCGGTTGTTCGGATGGTCGGACGGAATGATCTGGGCGCCCGACCGCGCTTGGGTGGTCGAGCCGTATGGGTTCGTTTGAGTGGCCATAAGAAAACTCCTGAAAAAATGCTGCGAAGAAAAACGGTCCCCGGGTTTGCCGGAGTAGCCGGAAGGCGTGGCTCTTCGCGATCTAGCTATTCGTGTCGCCCGCCTGCCGCACTCTCGGTCCCGTAGCCATAGTCTCGCCGGAAGACGGGCAGGCCAATCCGTACGCGTCCTATTTTGGTGTAGGCCAGCGCAGCGCCGGCCGTCAGACGAATGCTGTCATCCACACCTTCAAGGTGTGCAAGGGGCCCGAATCCGGCCGGCGCACGCGGCCGATTGCGTTCAGCGGACCTTGGCGAGGAGCTTGAAGTCGCGCACGAGCGCGGCGTAGGAGTCGTCGAAGTCCTCGCGCGGCACGCGCAGAATCGACGACGGGTGGACGGTGACCATCACGTGCTCGGCCAGATCGCTCTCCAGCCACCCGCCGCGATCGACGGTGACCCGTACCGAGGGCCCGAGCAGCGCCTTGGCCGCGGTCGCGCCGAGGCAGACGATGACGCTCGGCTTGACCAGCCGCAGCTCCTGGCGCAGCCAGTCGAGGCAGGCGGCGACCTCCTGCTGCGTCGGCGTCTTGTGCATCCGCCGCTTGCCGCGCGGAAACCAGCTGAAGTGCTTGACCGCATTGGTGACGTAGACCTCCTTGCGGTCCACACCCGCCTCCGCCAGCGCCTTGTCGAGGAGCTTGCCGGCGGGACCGACAAACGGCCGCCCCGCCAGATCCTCCTGGTCGCCCGGCTGCTCGCCGATCAGCATGATGCGGGCGTGCGCGGCGCCCTCGCCGGGGACGCCTTGGGTAGCGTTCTTCCAGAGATCGCAGCGGCGGCAAGCGTTGATTGCCCTTGCGAGCTCGCGCAGCGATGAGGGCTCGGAGTCGGCGGGCGGAAGAGCCAAGTGTTTCACCATCAGAACCGGACGTCGGAACAACTAAAGCAAGACCGATGCCCGAAAGAAAGCCGCACGGCCGCGGTGGCCAGTTCGTCGAATCGGATCGTTGCTAGGTCTATCGTTCTAAGCCGGTCCTCCTAGTACTTTTGGTCTACTTGCGGTGCCGCTCACGCGGCAAGAGTTACACGCATTTTCTACTCTGCGGCGG
>DATASF010000075.1:0-9610 GCA_036269335.1 Casimicrobiaceae bacterium | reverse complement strand
TGCCCTGACGCCCGATGGGACATGTGTCGCGCTACGACTGCGTGCCGCTGGTCGCGGGCAACGAGACGAGTCACACTCACGTTCAAGCCGTCTTCACGACGCCGGCATTTCGCGCCGCCTCGTATTTCTTCTGACAGAGGCGGACTGGTCGGACGTCAATCCCGTTCCGCCGAACCAATTGGTTCCGCCCGACGCGCATAGTAGACACGACCGTGCCCGCTGCCTTCTAACGGCAGCTTTGGCCGTTACCCTAGGGGCGTCTTTCCCGGGTTTTGCGGTACAATTCCGCCTCGAAGCCTAGCGCCCACAAAGCGGGGGTACAAGCGGGGGTATTTGCTGGGGGATTTTGGCCCGCACCCCGGAAACCCACGCCTGGCGCGGACTGTGGCGGACGTCCACTCCGCCACAAATCAGCATCAGCACCAACCGCCGCATGCTTCATCGTGCCGCGGATCTGCCTGGCCGCGCTGCGTCATTCGCTACCAAAAGCAGCCCGATGCCGCGCTGATTGCGCTTAAGGCCCAGGGCCGTCTGGGCCACGGAATCACCTCGCCGCGTCGACACCGGCAGTGCGCTCGGCGCGGACGGGTCTTTGCCGATCCGAACCTGCATGAGTCACCGGTCGCTGGCAGCAGGAACTTCTGCTAGAGATCCAACGAGGGAGGCTCGCCCCTGGCGATCCGGTGGTGGCGCAACGGAGGCGAAGTGCGCCGTCGCTGGAGTGTCCGACGCGGCCGCCATAGTCTTTGCCATACCGGCGTCGCAGCCATTCAGCGCCGCTCGCAGCGTCGGCGCCTTCCCCTCGGCAGAGAGATATTTCGCGACCCGACTATCCGCGATGTTCCAATTGCCGGTAGGCCGTGTCGAGTTGACCGGCGATGACATCGAATAGGGGGCGTACGAAAACGCCAAAGCCGCTGATCACGGCATTGACGGAAATTAGCGAAGGGACTCGAAGGCCGCGATGCTCGACACCGTCGCCGATGCGCTTGATCTCGACACCAAGACGCGATAGGTGTCGTGCAAGCCTTGGCTGCGTCAGCACGAAAAGGGTTTCTATTCCGTGGCGTTGCGCCTGAGCCATCATGGCAAGGTACAGGCCCACGGGAATGAAGGGGAAGCGCGGCTGGTCACGCGTTCCAAAATCGTCTTCGGTAATGTCGGCCGGACGGCTCGCTTCCCCTTTTCTGCGCCTGTAGCGGCTTATAACGGCGAGGCGTGACACCTCCGCGATTTTGTCGCGCGGAAACCGGGCTGGGTCGGCCACCGATCGGTCAATCACGGATGCGCAAGCCTTCTCGAAAGGGAGCGGGTAATGGGGATCGTCCGGCCTCGCCAGGACAAGGCGTATGCAGCCCACGTAGTCTCCATTGGTGCGATGCTTGAGTACGCACTGCATCGAATGGGCATCGTAGTCATCGGTCTCCAGCCCGTCCGCCCGCGACTTCTCGTAGGCCAAGTCGTCGCAGTAGACGCTGTGACGTATGCGGTAGGCTTCACGCCTGACCGCGTCATCGAGCGCAGGAATTGCCGTGAAATATTTGCTGAAGGCGATGCCCAGGTTCAGAAAATCCGGCAAATACATAGCCGCCTCCAACCGCATGGCGTCGCTCGTTTAGCGCGTGCGAGCCAGACGCTTCTGGCACGCTCCGAAGCCTAGCCGCTCGACAAGACCGAATTATGCGCCCCACCGACGGGAGGCGAAGAAGCGGGATGTCTGCGCAGGGGCGGTTATGATAGACACCGGAACGTCCCTTATCCCGGAAAGGGCCAAGATGGGCGAGTCTAGCCCTCTGGACGGACTTCACCTGGTACCGGTTCTCGCTGGCGGTGGCACGCGCCTGGCGGCGCACGTTGGCGTACTGGCGGCCCTGGGCGACCTCGGCGTGCGATACGAAACGTTGGTCGGTGTTTCCGGCGGCGGCATTGTTGCGGCCTTGCACGCGGCCGGCTGGTCGCCGGCGCGGTTGCTTGACCTGGCCATGGATGTCGACTTCGGCCGATTTCGCAGCCGCTCGGTAATCGAACTGATAAGACGCGGCGGCTTGTGCTCTGGTAACGTCTTCGAACGTTGGATCGACGATCTGCTCGAAGGTCGGCGCTTCACCGACCTCGATCGCGACCTAGCGTTGGTTGCGACCGATGTGCGATCCAGCCGTGCGGTTGTGTTCGAGCGCCGGACGACGCCGACGGTCAAGGTGTCGTACGCGGTGCGCTGCTCGATGGGAATACCGTTGGTATTCTCTTTCCTGCCGTGGGGAGACGGCCTGGTTGTAGACGGCAGCATTCTCTCCGAAGACGCGCTGCACGCTTCCTGGGCCGGCGATGATATTCCAGTCTGTCTGTTTCGGTTACGGGGCGGAGCGGGCGCCACCCCGCAGCCGTTGAATCGCTGGTTTCCGTTGAGCAGCTACGTGTACATGCTTATTCGTACGTTCATGACGACGATCTCGCGAGAGTTTGTCGACGTCCGCTATTGGCCGCGCACCGTGGTGATCGACAGCGGCGATTACTCACCGCTCGAATTCCGCCTTGACCATGAGCAAAAGAAAGATCTTTTCCAGCGAGGGTATGACACCACGATGCGGGTCTTACCGATGAAGTTCGGACGCGGCTGATTTGAAGCGGACGAGCAGCGGCGGCCGCTCGCACGGTGTCTTCAGCCTCGCACGCTACCGACCATGGGAAAGCACCCGCGCTCCGACCGGCCTCAGGTGGTCCCGGCCAAACCGACCGGGTATCGGCTTGATGGCGGCAGACTATCTTAATGAAAACAGCCGGTTAAACAATCCATATACGTAAGGGCGTGGATTTTTGCGGGCACGGCAGCGCGTGTGCTTGGCCCGGCAGGCAGACCGCCTTGTGCGCTCTTCCTCAGCGAGTCTGCGTGGTCCGGATCGCGCGTCGCATGGTACGATTCGCCTCGCACTTGGTATCGAATCGGCAGGTTGCGAGATACAAGCGGGTTGATCTTGGTCGTTGGTGCACCCGTGCTGCTGGTGCGGGGTATGACCGAAGTCGACGCCGCCAACAACGATGCAAGGGCGAACGCGAGTTCGCCCTTTTTACTATGGGATGCGGTTTTGGCATCCGGGCCGCCTGATGCGGTCTGACCCGAGCGGAAGCTGCTGCCATGTTTGACTTCGTCTACAAGCAAAAGCGCCTGGTGCAGATCGTCCTTGCGCTGATCACGCTGCCGTTCGCGTTCTTCGGCGTCGACTACTACTTCAGGGGAGCCGCCTCGGCGGGCGAAGTGGCGCGCGTCGGTGGCGACAAGATCTCGCAGGCGGACTTCGCCAATGCGATCCGCGACCAGCAGGACCGGATGCGGCAGTCGCTCGGCGCTAATTACGATCCGGCGGTGTTCGACAATCCCGAAGTGCGGTACGCGACGCTCGAGCAGCTGATCAGCCAGCGGCTGCTGGACGATCAGGCGCGCCGCGACCGGCTTCGCGTTTCCGACGACCAGGTGCGGCAGTACATCAGCGCGATTCCCGCGTTCCAGGTCGATGGAAAATTCTCGCAGGATCGCTACCAGCAGCTGCTGGCGATGCAGAGTCCGCCGAAGTCGTCGCCGGAATTCATCAATGACGTGCGGCGGGCGCTGATCCAGAGCCCGTTGCAGGAACCGATCGCCGCCGCCAGCATCGTTGCCAAAAGCAACGTCGAGCGCTATCTCGGACTGGTCGACCAGAAGCGCGAGGTTGCGTATGCGGCGATCAGCGCCGACTCTTTTGCCAAGGACGTGAAGGTCGACGACGCCGCGGTCAAGGCGTACTACGACGCCAATCAGACGGCGTTCCAGACGCCCGAGCAGGCGAAGATCGAGTACGTCGCGCTGACGCCGGATTCGCTGGGCTCGCAAGTCACCGTCGATCCTGTCGCGGTCCGCAAGCAGTACGACGAGAACATGAAGCAGTACGCCAAGGCCGAAGAGCGGCAGGCCAGCCACATACTGATCGCCGTCAAGCCGGACGCCAAGGACGACGAAAAGGCGGCGGCGAAGAAGAAAGCCGAGGATCTCGCGGCGCAGGCGCGCCGTGCCCCCGCGAAGTTCGCTGAGCTCGCCAAGGACAATTCGCAGGATCCAGGCTCGGCCGCACAGGGCGGCGATCTCGGGTTCATCGCGCGTGACGGGTCGATGGTGAAGCCGTTCGAGGACGCCGTTTTTTCAGGCAAGGAGGGCGACATCATCGGGCCGGTGCAAACCGATTTCGGCTGGCACGTGATCAAGGTAACCGCCGTCAAGCCGGCCAAGACGCAGAGCTTCGACGAGGTCAAGGGTCAGATCGAGCAGGATTTGAAGCGGCAACAGGCGATGCGGAACTTCGTCGATGCCGCCAGTCAGTTCGAGAACCTGGTCTACGAGCAGGCGGAATCGCTGCAACCGGTCGCCAAGGCGCTGAACCTGAAGGTGCAGACCACCGACTGGCTGACGCGCGCCCAGCTGCAGCCGCTGGGCCAGAACAATCCCAAGTTCGTGCAGGCGGTATTCAGCCCGGACTCGGTCCAGGCGAAACGCAACACCGACGCGATCGAAGTTGCGCCGAACACGATGATGGCGGCGCGCGTGATCGACTACAAACCCGCCGCGCCGCGCGCGTTCGACGAAGTCAAGGCCGACATACGCCGGCAACTCGAGCACAACGCTGCGAGCGAGCTTGCACAAAAGGCGGGCACGGAAAAGCTCGCGTTGCTCCAGCAGGGCAAGGACGCCGGGCTCGTGTTCGGCAAGCCGGTCACGCTGGGTCGCAACCAGGCGCAGCCCGGATTTCAGACCGACGCGCTGCTGCGAATCTTCCAGGGCGACCCGGCCAAGCTTCCCGCATACCTCGGCATGCCGGCACCTGACGGGGGATTCATCGTCTACAAGATAGTTCAGGTGATCGCAGCCCCGGCGCCGGACGCGGCGCGACTGTCGGCGTTCTCGGCGCGCGTAGGCGAGACGCTTGGACGCGAGCTCTTTGCGGCGAACCTCGCGAGCCTGAAGGCGAAGGCCGATGTGAAGATCAATCAGGCGGCGCTGGAAAAGGATTCGCGTTCCAGCGACTCCCCGGCGCCCACCGCTCCGCCTCCGGCGTCCCGCCGCCGCTGACGCGGGCGGTTCGGAACGCCGGCGCGCCCGCGGCGCGTCAGCTTGCCGGCGCCGCCGGCGCTGCCGGGCAGTTGAGATCGCGCATCATCTTTTCGTTGTCGGCGATCGCTTTTTGCCGCTCGGCGGGCTCGAAGAATACCTTTTCGCCCTTTTCGTTGAAGCGGTAAACGTTGGCATCCTCACGCAGCGTCCGGATCCGGCCGCGCGCCTGCGCGCACATGTCGCCCTTCCTCTTCGCGTCGGCCTGATCCTTGTCCGACTTGGCGTCGGCGTCGGCGCGATCCTGCATGCGCTTTTTGATCTCGGCGTCCTTCGCAGCCATGCTGCGAACCGCACCCGGATCGGCCGGCGCGACGCCGGGGTTGACGCGCTCCGCCTTGACGCTCGCCGGCGGCTGATCGCCGTAAACCACGCGGCCGTTCTCGTCGGTCCACTTGTACAGGACCGCCTGGGCGCTCGCCGCCGCCAGGATTATCGCGGCGCCGCAGAAGGCGCTGAAACACAGTGAGTTTCGCAACTTCATCCAGGTTCCCCGGAAAACGCGAACGGCACAAGGTAATGCCATTTTCTCCCCAGCGTCAACCCGCAGCGGTGCAGACGGTCGCTTCAGCCGTTTACCGGATGCAACGAGGCGCGTATAATCCGGTTTTGCGCATAGGAGAAAAGTTGATTATGCGTGTCGTTCAAAAAGCCCTCACTTTTGACGACGTCCTGCTGCTCCCTGCCCATTCTTCCGTCGTTCCCCGCGACGTCAGCCTCCAGACCCGCCTCACCCAGACCATTTCGCTGAACATCCCGCTGTTGTCGGCGGCGATGGATACCGTGACCGAAGCCGGCCTCGCCATCGCGATGGCGCAGGAAGGCGGCCTGGGCGTCGTGCACAAGAACATGCCGCCCAGGGCGCAAGCGGCGCAGGTCGCCAAGGTCAAGCGCTTCGAAAGCGGCGTGGTCAAGGACCCGATAACGGTGCCGCCGACGATGTCGGTGCGCGAAGTCCTGGTGCTGACGCGACAGCACCGGATCTCCGGCTTGCCGGTGGTCGACGGCAAGAAAGTCGTCGGCATCGTCACCAACCGCGACTTGCGCTTCGAGACCAATCTCGATCAGCCGGTGTCGAACATCATGACGCAGGGCGACCGCCTGGTGACCGTCCCCGAGGGCACCGAGCTCGAGCTCGCGAAAACATTGATGCACCAGCACCGGCTGGAACGCGTCCTTGTCGTCAACGACCGCTTCGAGCTTCGCGGCCTGATCACCGTCAAGGACATCCTCAAGTCGACCGAGTACCCGAACGCGTGCAAGGACGAGCTCGGCCAGCTCCGCGTCGGCGCCGCGGTCGGCACGGCCGGAGATACCGACGAGCGCGTCGAAGCACTGGTCGCCGCCGGAGTCGACGTCATCGTCGTCGATACGTCGCACGGCCACTCGCAGGGCGTGCTCGACCGGGTCCGCGCGGTCAAGCGCCGCTATCCGCAGGTCCAGGTCATCGGCGGCAACGTGGCGACCGCCGCCGGCGCGCGGGCGCTCGCCGACCAGGGCGCGGACGCGATCAAGGTCGGCATCGGCCCCGGCTCGATATGCACGACGCGGATCGTCGCCGGGGTCGGCGTGCCGCAGATCTCGGCGATTCTCAACGCGATCGACGGCGTCGCGGCGCTGGGCCTTCCGCTGATTGCCGACGGCGGCATCCGCTATTCGGGCGACATCGCCAAGGCGCTCGCCGCCGGCGCCTCGTGCGTGATGCTGGGAAGCCTTTTCGCCGGCACCGAAGAGTCACCCGGAGAGACCGAGCTCTTTCAGGGACGCTCGTACAAGAGCTATCGCGGCATGGGATCACTGGGAGCGATGCAGCAGGGCTCGAGCGACCGGTATTTCCAGGATTCGGAAGGCGAGGGCGCCGCAGAAAAGCTGGTGCCCGAAGGCATCGAGGGACGCGTGCCGTACAAGGGCTCGATCGCGGCCGTCGTGCATCAATTGATGGGCGGGGTTCGCGCCGCGATGGGCTATTGCGGATGCGCGACGATCGATGCGTTGCGCACCCGCGCCGAGTTCGTCGAGATCACCTCGGCGGGCATACGCGAATCGCACGTGCACGATGTGCAGATCACCAAGGAAGCACCCAACTATCGCGCCGATTAGCGCGCGGCCGGGGAGAAGGACGGCGATGGGTCATGCGAGCTAAGCCTGCCGGCAGGCGGGCGGGGATGCCTTTTATCCTCGTCGTGGTCTTCATCGACGTGCTGGGCATCGGCATCGCGCTCCCGGTCATCCCGATGCTGGTCGGCCTGTACACGCCCAACCGCGAGCTGCAGGCGTATTGGTACGGCCTGCTGGTCGTCGCCTACGGCGTCATGCAGTTCTTCTGTGCGCCGCTGCTGGGCGCACTGTCCGATCGCTTCGGACGGCGGCCGATCCTGCTCTGGTCGCTGCTGGGGCTCGGCCTCCATTTTCTGCTGCTGGGCCTCGCCCCCTCGCTGTCGTTGATGCTGCTGGCGCGCATCATCGGCGGCACCGCCGGTGCGAGCTTTTCGGTGGCCAATGCCTATGCCTCCGACGTCACGCCCCCCGAGCGCCGGGCGAAGAGCTTCGGATTGATCGGCGCGGCATTCGGCCTGGGCTTCATCTTCGGGCCGATGCTGGGCGGTCTCCTCGGCAGCATCGATCTGCATCTGCCGTTTTTTGCCGCCGGCGCTCTGTCGCTGATCAACGCGGTCTACGGCTACGTGGTCGTGCCCGAGTCGCTGCCGCACGAGCGGCGTGCGCCGTTCGCGCTCTCCCGAGCCAATCCGTTCGCCGCGCTGCTGGCGCTGGCCCGGCACCGCGAGATCGGCAGCTTGGTCGCCGTATTCGCGCTCATCGTGCTGGCCCAGCTGATACTGCAGGTGAGCTGGGTGCTGCATACGCATTTTCGCTTCGGCTGGGGCCCGCGCGAGAATGGCTTCGCGCTGTTTTGCGTCGGCCTGGTCGCGGCGATCGTCCAGGGCGGCCTGCTCGGCGCGCTGCTGCGCCGCTTCGGCGACGTGCGCGTGGTGCTGACCGGCCTCGCCGTGGGCAGCTGCGCCTACCTGCTCTACGGCCTGGCACAGGAGGGCTGGATGATGTACGCGATCATCATCGGCAACTTCCTGTCTTTCGCTGCCGGGCCCGCGCTGCAAGGCGTGGTGTCCAACGCCGTCGATCCGACCGAGCAGGGCGTCACCATGGGCGCGCTCAATTCGATCAACAGCATCATGTTCGTCGTCGCGCCGTTGATCGGAACGCCTCTGCTCGCGCTGGTCAGCCAGTTGCCGCCGTCGGACTGGCGCGTCGGCGCCCCGTTCTATGTGAGCGCCGCGCTGCAGATCGTCGCGCTGCTGGTCGCGCGACGCCATTTCGCGGTGCGCCGCATCGCCGCTGCGGCATGAGTACCTCCATGCACTGCAAAATACTGATCCTCGATTTCGGCGCCCAGTACACGCAGCTGATCGCGCGGCGCGTGCGCGAGCTCAACACCTATTGCGAGATCCATCCGTACGACGTGCCGCCTTCGTTCATCGCCGAGTTCGCGCCGGCAGGCGTCATTCTCTCCGGCGGTCCGGAAAGCGTGACCGCCGGAGACACGCCGCGTGCGCCGGACCCGGTGTGGACTGCCGGCGTGCCCG
The DNA here is from genome assembly GCA_036269335.1 of Casimicrobiaceae bacterium. Taxonomy (GTDB): domain Bacteria; phylum Pseudomonadota; class Gammaproteobacteria; order Burkholderiales; family Casimicrobiaceae; genus PALSA-1003. The sequence goes on along the minus strand of DATASF010000075.1, from coordinate 874 downwards.
TGCTGGGCATCTGCTACGGCATGCAGACGATGGCGGCGCAATTGGGCGGCACGGTCGAGAACGGGCTTACCCGGGAGTTCGGCTACGCCGCGGTGCGCGCGCGGGGCCATGGCCGCCTGCTCGACGGCATCCAGGATCGCCCCGGCAGCGGCGGCGAGGGACTGCTCGACGTGTGGATGAGCCATGGGGACAAGGTCATCGCGCTGCCGCCCGGCTTCGCGCTGATGGCGAGCAACGAGGCGACGCCGATCGCCGCAATGATGGACGAGTCGCGCCGGTTCTACGGCGTGCAGTTCCACCCCGAGGTCACCCACACCCGGCAGGGCAAGCCCATCCTGCAGCGCTTCGTGCGGGACATCTGCGGCTGTCCAGGCGACTGGACGATGCCGGGCTATGTCGACGAGGCGATCGCGAAGATCCGCGCGCAAGTCGGCGACGACGAGGTCATCCTCGGCTTGTCGGGTGGAGTCGATTCGTCGGTCGCTGCCGCGCTGATACATCGCGCGATCGGCCCGCGGCTCACCTGCATATTCGTCGACACCGGCCTGCTGCGCGAGGGCGAGGCCGCGCAGGTGATGGCGACGTTCGCCGAGCACCTGGGCGTGCGTGTCGACATGGTCGATGCCGGCGACGCGTTCCTGCGCGAGCTCGCGGGTGTCGCCGACCCCGAGCAAAAACGCAAGATCATCGGCCGCGAGTTCGTGCACGTTTTCCAGGCTGAAGCCGCCAAGCTGCGCGCCGGCGGCGTCGCGGCCAGGTGGCTGGCGCAGGGCACGATCTATCCGGACGTGATCGAATCCGCCGGCGCGAAAACCGGCAAGGCGCATACGATCAAGTCGCACCACAACGTCGGTGGCCTTCCCGAAACCCTGCA
>DATASF010000074.1:0-16394 GCA_036269335.1 Casimicrobiaceae bacterium | reverse complement strand
GACGGATTCGAGGTCTTTGTCGAGACCGGGACCGCCAAGTTGTCGGACGTCGGCAAGATCGAGCTTACCGGCGGCGAGATCAAGGCAGGCGGCTTCGCCAGCCGATTTGCAGGCAAGCCCTTGACCACCGAGCACCGCCCGCCGGCGACCTTCGTCGGCGCCCTGCCGCGCGACTTCATGGACCCGTTGCCGGTGCGCGCCGCCCGGTTCGCGTCGACGAAGGTCGACCCGGTCGCCGATCACGAGGCGACGTTCGCCGAGGCCCAGCCGTGGCTGACCGGCCCGTACCGCGCGAGCTTTCTCAAGCGCTTCCAGGCGCGGCTGGACGACCCGTCTTTCCGCGATGCGATGGCGACCAGCGGCAAGGCGCCGCCGGAATGGAGCGCCGCGGCGCCGCCGGCGAAGGTCGAGACACCGTCGCCGGCGCCGGCAGCCAAGGCGGAGCCCGAGAAGAAATTCAAATGGCCGTGGGAAAAATAGAAACCACTTAGGCGGACACTTGAAGCTGATCTGGAAATTCAATCTTGCAATACTGGCCGTCGCGGCGGTCGCGTTCATCCTCGCGGCGGTCGTCTCGTACACGGTGCTGCATGCTAACGCGCGCGACGAAGTGCTGCAGAACGCCCGCGTGATGATGGAGTCGGCCAATGCGTCGGGCGACTACACCAACGCGCAGGTGAGACCTCTGCTCGAAACCCAGCTCAAGTACAAGTTCATCCCGCAGTCGGTGCCGGCATTCGCCGCGACCGAGCAGTTCAACGAGCTGCGCAAGAACTATCCCGATTACACGTTCAAGGCGGCGACCTTGAATCCGACCAATCCGCGCAATCACGCGACCGACTGGGAAATCGACATCGTCAACCAGTTCCGGCAGTCGGCGGCCAAGACCGAGGTGATCGGCGAGCGCGCGACGCAGGCCGGGCGCTCGCTCTACCTCGCCCGGCCGATCCAGATCAAGGATCCCGCGTGCCTCACCTGCCACAGCACGCCGGACGCGGCGCCCCGGACGATGGTCGAGACCTATGGATCGGCCAACGGCTTCGGCTGGAAGGTCAACGAGATCGTCGGCGCGAACATCGTCTCGGTGCCGACGTCGGTGCCGGTGCAGCGCGCCAACTACACATTCAGGATTTTTCTGCTCTCATTGTTCGTCGTATTCGCGTTTACTATCGGCATGCTGAACGTTATGCTCTACCTGTTCGTCATACGTCGGGTGAAGCGGCTGTCGAAGCTCGCGGACGAAGTGAGCCTCGGCAACCTCGACGCAGGCGAGTTCCAGACCCGGAGCAAGGACGAGATCGGCGTGCTGACCGAAGCGCTCGGACGGATGAAGACCAGCATGGTGCAGGCGATCAAGATGCTGGACGCGCACGGCTGAATCGCACCGGCAAGGGTGAATCGAGCGAAAAGTGACTGAACCTACCCGCATCGGCAAGTACACGATCGAAAGCGTGCTCGGCAAGGGCGCGATGGGCGTCGTCTACAAGGCGTTCGACCCCGGCATCGAGCGCACGGTCGCGATCAAGACGGTGCGCAAGGACCGCGTCGACCAGGACATGATCGAGCAGTCGATGGCGCGGTTCAAGAACGAGGCTAAGGCGGCCGGCCGGCTGCTGCATCCCAACATCGTCAGCGTCTACGAATACGGCGAGGACGAGACCAATGCCTTCATCGTAATGGAATACGTCGAAGGGACGGGCCTGCGCGAATACCTGGCGCGCAAGGCGAGCTTCGACCTGCCGCACGTGGCGTCGATCATGACGCAGCTGTTGCGCGCGCTCGACTTCGCGCACGAGCGCGGCGTCATCCACCGCGACATCAAGCCGGCGAACCTGATCCTCACCGCCGACGGCACGTTGAAGGTCGCCGATTTCGGCATCGCTCGCATCGATACGTCGAACCTGACCACGCTCGGCATGGTGATGGGTACGCCGTCGTACATGTCGCCCGAGCAATGCCAGGGTCAGGCCGTCGACCGCCGCTCCGACCTGTTCAGCGCCGCGGTCGTGCTCTACGAGCTGCTCGCGGGCGAGAAACCGTTTGCCGGCGCGACCGAGACGATCGCCTACAAGATCTGCCACGAAAGCCCGCGGCCTCCATCGGCGCTGTCGCGGCTCAACCTGTCGCCGACGATCGACGCCGTCCTGGCGGTGGCGCTGGAAAAAAGCCCCGATGCGCGCTTTCAGAACGCGCGCGCGTTCAGCCGTGCGCTGCGCGAGGCGCTGAACGCGCCCTCACAGCAAAACCCCGACGAGACCGCGGCGACGCAGATCAACACCGCGATCGCGGCGATGCGGCCGTCCATCGCCGCGCCACCGGTCTGGGAAGATGCGGTGCTGCGCACCATCGAGCGCCAGCTCGCGCACTACGTCGGACCGATGGCCAAGGTGATGACGCGCAAGGCGGCCGGGCAAACGACCGACCTGGTGAAGCTTTATGCCCTGCTCGCCGAAAACATCAGCGATCCGGCCACGCGTGAGAAATTCAGCGCCGGAATTCGCAGCGCGGCCGGACCGGACACGACGCAGGGCGTCGCGATCTCCACAGGTACCAACACGCGGTCGATGCTGAGGCAGGCAGCGCTCGAGCAGAGCTTCGTCGACCAGACGAGCAACCAGCTCGCCGTCTATCTGGGCCCGATCGCGAAGGTCGTCGCCAGCCGCGCGGCGCAAAAGGCGACCAGCCGCCAGGAGTTCGTCCGCCTGGTCGCCGGCCATCTGGGCGACCAGGAGCGCAACACCTTCCTGAAGGAAATCGGCTTCGAGGAAGCCTGACTAGACGCGCTCGATGACGGCGGCGATGCCCTGGCCGCCGCCGATGCACATCGTGATCAGCCCGTAGCGCCCGCCGCTGCGCTGCAGTTCGTACATCGCCTTGATCGTCAGGATGCAGCCGGTCGCGCCGATCGGGTGCCCGAGCGCGATCGCGCCGCCGTTCGGATTGACCTTGGCCGCGTTCATGCCGAGCTCCTTACTTACACCCAGCGCCTGCGCGGCGAACGCCTCGTTCGACTCGATGACGTCCATCTGATCGAGGGTGAGGCCGGCCTTCGCCAGCGCCCGCTTGACGGCGCTGACCGGCCCGAGACCCATGACCTTCGGATCGACGCCGGCGTGTCCATAGGCGACGAGCCGCGCCATCGGCTTCAGCCCTTTTTTCGCGGCCGCGGATTTTTCCATCAGCACCACCGCCGCTGCCGCGTCGTTGATCCCGGACGCGTTGCCCGCGGTCACCGTGCCGTTCTCCTTCGCGAACACCGCGCGAAGCTTTGCCATCCCTTCGGCGGTCGAATCGCCGCGCACGTGCTCGTCGGTGTCGAACACGGTCGGGCCCTTCTTGCTCTTGAGCTCGACCGGCAGGATCTGGCTCTTGAAATGCCCGGAGGCGATCGCCGCTGCGGCGCGCTTGTGGCTCTCGACGGCGAAATTGTCCTGCTGCTCGCGCGTGATGCCGCAACGGGTCGCGACGTTCTCCGCGGTGACGCCCATGTGGATCGTGTCGAACGGATCGGTCAAGGCACCGACCATCATGTCGATGTCCTTGGCGTCACCCATGCGCGTTCCCCAGCGCTGCGTCAGGTTGGCGTACGCGGCCCGGCTCATGCTCTCGGCGCCTCCGGCGACCGCCGCCTCGGCATCGCCCAGCAAAATGTATTGCGACGCGCTGACGATCGCCTGCAGCCCGCTGCCGCACAGACGGTTCAAGGTCAGCGCACCGGTGTCATGGGGCAGGCCGCCATTAACGCAGGCGACGCGGGACAAATACATGTCCTTCGCCTCGGTGTGGATCACGTTGCCGAAGACGCACTGGCCGACGTCGTTGGGATCGACCCTGGCGCGGCTAAGCGCTTCCTTGACCACTTTCGCGGCCAGCTCGGTCGGCGGCACGTCTTTCAGACTCCCGCCGTAATCGCCGATCGCGCTGCGCACGCCGCTCAGGATCACGACTTCTCGTTGTTCGCTCATGGCTTGCCTTTCGATGACCGGACGTCGATTATCCCGCAATTTTCGACCGCGGCGCGCCGGCTTGGGTTCGCCGGGTGCGCATGCCGACCCGCGCCGCGACGAGGCGCAGGCTGGTCAGCCCGCCGGCAGCGTCCAGCTGATGCAGTAGAGTCCCTCGAGCACCAGGTTGTCGTGCAGCTCGAACGGTATGGTGAGTCGCGGCGCGAGCGCGCGCGCCGCGCCGCCCGAGACCAGGCACACCAGCCCGGGCGCCTTCGCCTCGTGCATCCGATACACCCTCTCGATCGCGCCGGCCTGCGCGTGCTGGCAACCGCTGGTGATCGCATCGACCGTCTGCAGCGGATTTTCGACGTATTCGCCGTCGGCGTCGGGCAGAGCCGCGGTGTGCTGGTGAAGGGCGCGCAACATCAGCCCGACGCCCGGCAGGATCACACCGCCGCTGAATTCGCCCGCGGCGGTCAGGTAATCGATCGTCGTGGCGGTCCCGCAGACGACGACCAGCGCCGGCTTGCTGCCGACCAGCTGCCGCGCACCGATCAGCGCGGCCCAGCGATCGCTGCCGAGCTGCGCCGGATTGCGGTAGCGATTGACGACGCCGCACTGCTCTTCCTGGGGAATCAGCCAGTGCGGCGACGGCGCGTCTGGCCAGGTTTCCAGCACCCGGATGATCGTCGAGCGCACCCGCGTGCCGGCGACGTTGGAGATGACGATCTGCCCCGGCGTCGGGAATTTGGCGAACTGCGCCGCGAGCCCGGAAATCTCCTCGAGCAGGACGTGTCCGGATTCGACCCGGTTCTCCCTTGCCTCGCCGGCGGCGTGGGCGCGGAACAGCCCCCATTTGAGAAACGTGTTGCCGATGTCGATCAGGAGATCGTAGTCGGGCTTGCGGGCGGCGCTCATCGCGGTTTCTTCGTCCTGGCGGTCAGATCGGATCGAGCGGAAAGATCGGCCGCACGAGTTTCCGGTAACGATACACCGACAGGTCGGCGTTGGTGACTCCGGCGCCGGCGCATTCGACGATGTGCGCGGCGATCGGCTTGAAACCGGCGCGATAGTGAATGCGCGACTTGAGCATGATGTATCGCTTGCGCGAGGGATCGATGCCGCAATGCGTGAATACCCCCAGGTCCATCGGTTCGTGCGCGCGCTCGGTGATCACGATTTGCATTTTCGCCCCGGCGTTGTCGATTTCGAGCACCGCGGTGCGGCCGAGAAACGTGCGGATGCCGGTATACATCGGACCGGTGATCGTGAATTCGCCGTCGGTGACCGCGCCCACCTTGCCGGACACCTCGAGCGGCTCGCCGGACCGGCCGATCGCGGGCATGTCGGTGTGTCCGCCGAGCGAAAGTCGAACCGGGTTGCCGCTCCCCGCGGCGATCATCTGCGCCACCGCCGCCGGATCGCGGATCGGCGCGACCGCGACGTCGTCCAGGCGCTGCCGCAAAATTTCGGCGACGACGGCCATCACGTCCTGCGCGCCGCCCGAGCCGCAGTTGTCGCAGTGATCGATCAGCAACACCGGTCCGCCGGGTGCCGCTTCGCCCAGCCGGCGAGCGGCGGCGACCGATTCGGCCAATGGGGGTGCGATGAACGCGTACTCGGCGCGGCGCTCCCAGGCGATCGCCAGCATGCGATCGCACACCTCGCGCGCGGCGGCCTCGCCACCGCGACGGCGATCGGCGACGACGATCGCCGATACGCCGGTGTACGGCGTGTCGGCATGCGGAAACGACGGCAGCAGGCTCGCAGCCAGCACGGTGCCGTTTGCCTCCATCTCGCGCGCATAACGCAGGATATCGCCCGACGGCCCGTCCTCGGGCGCGTGGCGCATGATCGAGGCCAGCAGCGGCAGCCAGCCCCAAGCCATCACCGGCTCGATCTCGCCGTTCAGCGTGCGCAGCAGGATTTGTCCGGCCAGCTTGCCGACCTCGTACATGTCGACGTGCGGATAAGTCTTGTAGCCGGTGATGACCGTCGCATTGGCGACGAGCTCGGCCGAGAGATTCGTGTGGTAATCGAGCGTCACCGCGATCGGCAGCCGGGGCGCGATGGCGCGCAGCCGCCGCACGATCTCGCCTTCGGCATCGTCGCAGTCCTCGACCACCATCGCGCCGTGCAGATCGAGCAAGGCCGCGTCGCAGCCGGCGCGCACCGCTTCCTCGAGCGGGCGGACCAGCGCTTCGAAAGTCGCGCGCAAGGTCTTGTTCGACGGCCAGGCTTCGGCGGCGACCGGCGTCACGATCTCGGCGCCCTCGCGCACCGCCAGATCGAGATACGCGCCCATCGGCGTGTTGGTGCCGGCGAAACGCGAGCGCGCGGCGGCGCCGAATGCGGGGCCGTTGCCGTGCCCGAACGCCGTAAGCGGCGTCGGCAGCGGCGAGAACGTGTTGGTTTCGTGCTTGATCAGCGCGATGACATAGCGGCGCGGCATGGGGCGTCGAGACGAGGTGTCAGACCGGCCGGAACGCAGGTCCCAGCGGCTTGAGCCGCAAACCGGGGCGCAGCCGCTTCCACGAGAACATCGTCGGATCGGCCTTGGCGGGCCCGGGCGCTGCGACGACCAGCACTTCCCGGGCGATCGGCTCGAAGTCGGCGCGGAAATGGACCGAGCTTTTCAGCGCCAGAATGCGCTCGCGACGCGGCTCGACGCCGAGATGGCGGAACATTTCCTGATCGGCGGCCTGGCACTTGCGCGATGCGAGCGCGACGCGCACGCCGTCCTTTTCCAGCAGCGCCATCGGCCCCAGGTCCATGCGGAAGCCCTGGAACATCGGCCCCGTGCAGGTAAATCGGCCGTCGCCCAGGGCCAGCACCTTGAATTCGCCGCCGAGCGGCTGGTGTCCCGGCACGCCGGAGATCTCGCCCAGCGCAAATATCGCCTTGCGCCCGATACCGACTGCGTGGGCCTGGGCGGCGGAGGCCGGGTCGATCAACAAGCCCAGCACCGCGCCGGGCGCGCGGCGCGCGAGCAGCGCAGCGAGGAGCCCCGTCGTGTCGCCGTTGCCGCCGGCGCCCGGATTGTCCTGCGTGTCGGCGAGCACCACCGGCGCGCCCGGCTCGCCGCGCTGCATCGCGCGAACGACCGCGGCGTCGGGCTCGAACAGTTGCATCGAAAAGTCGCCTTCGGCGTCGGTGACCGCCCGCGCCAATGCCGTCGCGGCGGTCCGCACGCGGCCGGCGTCGTTGCCGTAGCCGAACACCGTCATGCCGCACTCGGGAAAATCGGCCATGGGGAAGCCCGGCGCAAACGACAGCGCGGCATCGTGCTCGCGCTCTAGGCGATCGAGCAGCGCGTACAAACTTCGGGCGGGCTCGATCAGCGTGCATTGCGAAGGCAGCCCGGTCAGGAAATCGAGCGGGTGAAACGAGCTGGCCGCCGGCTTGCCCGCGCGCAAGGTCCGGTCGAGCAGCCGCGCCGCGCGTTCGCCGGTCGCCGCCATGTCGATATGCGGATAAGTGCGATACGCGACCAGGCCGTCGCAATTCTCGATCATCGCGCGAGTGACATTGGCATGCAGGTCGAGGCTGGCGACGATGGGCGTGCGCAGTCCGACGATGTCGCGCACGCGGGCGAGCAACTCGCCTTCGCCGTCGTCGAGGTGCTCGGCGACCATCGCGCCGTGCAGGTCGAGGTAGACGCCGTCGACCGGGGCCGCCGCGGCGAGGCGTGCTAGCATGTCGCCGGCGATGCGCTCGTAGGCGTCGCGCGTCACTTGCGCCGATGGCGACGCGGCGCCCCAGACGAGTCCGATCGTTTTGTGCCCGAGGCCGTGCAGCGTGGCGATGGCGCCAGCGGCGGGGATGTTGGCGCCGGCAACGCGCGGCGCGATTTCCGCGCCATAGGTGAGCGGCGGCCAGCCTCCGCCGTGCTCGAATGCGGCGTAGTCCGCCTTCGACGGCGCGAAAGTGTTGGTCTCGTGCTGGAAACCGCCTACCGCGATGACGCTCACCGTTTCTCCCGTGCAGCGGCGCCCGCTGCCGGGCGAGATTAGCCGTATTCGCCAGTGCGCGCAAACGCGCGCCGGCGCCGCAGGAGGCATCGATGAGTGAAGCCATCTGGCGCTGGAGCGCCACGCGCATCGCGGCGGCGATCCGCAGCCGCGATATTTCGGCGCGCGAAGCGGTCGAATCCTCGCTCTCGCGCATGTCAGCGGTCAACGGCAAGCTCAATGCGGTCACCGTCGATCTGTCGGAGGCCGCGCGCGCCGCCGCGGATCGTGCCGATCGCGCCGTCGCCGCGGCGGACGCGCCGCTCGGGCCGCTGCACGGCGTTCCGGTGACGATCAAGGAAAACGTCGATCAGGAGGGATGCGCGACGACCAACGGCGTCGTCGGCTTTCGCGACCTGATCGCGCCAGCCGACTGCCCGGCCGTCGCGAATCTCAAAGGCGCCGGCGCGATCATCATCGGCCGTACCAATACGCCGGCATTCAGCTTTCGCATCGACACCGTCAACGATTTGCGCGGCCGCACCTACAATCCGTGGTCGAGGACGCGTACACCGGGCGGATCGTCAGGCGGCGCCGCGTCGTCGGTCGCCGCCGGCATCACGCCGCTGGCGCACGGCACCGACATCGCCGGCTCGATCCGGTTTCCCGCCTACGCCTGCGGTATCGCCGGCATCCGGCCTTCGTTCGGCCGCGTTCCGTCGTTCAATCCAACGCAACTGGCGGAGCGCTCGCTCTCCTCGCAGCTGATGTCGGTGCAGGGACCGCTGGCGCGATCGGTCGCCGACTTGCGCCTGGGACTCGCCGCGATGGCCGCGCGTGACGCGCGCGATCCCTGGTGGGTGCCGGCGCCGCTCGATGCGGCGTCGCCGAAGCCGATGCGCGTCGCGGTCGTGACCGCCGCAGACGACCTCGCCGGCTCGAAGCTTCATCCGCATGTGTCCGCCGCGATCGAAAAGGCCGCGCGTTGGCTTGGCGACGCCGGTTACGAAATCGTCGACGAGCGCACGCCGGGCTTGACGCGCGCCCACGAGCTGTGGTTCGAGATGCAGCTGCCGGAGTTTCGCGAGTACATGCTGCCGCTGATCGAAAGGGAAGGCGATCAGGGCATCCGGACGGCCGTGCGGTTCATGCTGGAGAACCTGCCGGCGCGCGATGCCCTTCCGTACATGAAGGCGCTGGCCGAGCGCGCGCGACTGGTGCGGGACTGGACGGCGTTTCTCGATCGAGTGCCGCTGGTGCTCGCACCGGTGTCGGCGGTCCCGGTATACGAGCAGGGCTTCGACGTCGAAAGCGCGGCGCGCACGGCGGAGGTGTGGCGCGAATGCGCGACCTTGATGGCGATACCGGTGCTCGGATTGCCCGCGGCGGTCGTGCCGGTCGGCGTCGCCGACGGCTTGCCGCTCGGCGTGCAATTGATCGGACCGCGCTTTCGCGAAGACTGGTGCCTCGACGCCGCGGCCGCGATCGAGACGCGCGCCGGCGTGCAGACGCCGGTCGACCCGCAATGGTAAGCACGCGCCTCGGCGCACTCGGTCGAACCATCCGCGGCGGCCATTGCCATGCCGGCCACGCTTCGGCTATCGTGCGCGTTCGTGCCTCGCGTCACCGCCAGGTTCGATTACAGGAGAATTCGATGTCGATTTCCCGCTGGCTCAGGGCTGTGGCGCTCGCGGCGGTTGCCGGGTTCGCCGCGTTCTCGGGGACCCCGAACGCCGGGGCGCAAGGTACCGTGCGCGCGGTCATGCATTCGGACCTGAAGATCCTCGATCCGATCTGGACGACCGCCTACATCCAGCGCAACTACGGATACATGATCTACGACACGCTGTTCGCCACCGACGCCGACGGCCAGATCAAGCCGCAGATGATCGAGCACTACGAAGTCAGCCCCGACCAGCTCACCTACACGATGACCTTGCGCGAAGGCTTGCTCTGGCACGACGGCAAGCCGGTCACCGCCGAGGACTGCGTCGCCTCGATCAAGCGCTGGGGCGCGAAGGACACGATGGGACAGAAGCTCCTGACCTTCGTCAAGGACATGCCGGTCGTCAACGCCAGGACGTTCCGGATCGTCCTGTCTTCGCCGACCGGGCTGGTGCTCGGCGGCCTGGGAAAACCATCGTCGAACACGCCGTTCATGATGCCCAAGCGCGTCGCCGAGACGAGCCAGAGCGAGCAGATCTCGGATACGACCGGCAGCGGGCCGTTCGTGTTCAAGCGCGACGAGTGGAAGCCCGGCGACAAGGCGGTGTTCGTCAAGTTCGACAAGTACAAGCCGCGCGCCGAGCCGCCTTCGGGACTGGCCGGCGGCAAGGTGGTCAAGGTCGACCGGGTCGAGTGGAAAGTCGTCGCCGACCAGCAGACGGCGATGAATGCGTTGTTTGCCGGCGAGGTCGACTACATCGAGCAGCCGCAGCACGACCTGCTGCCGCTGATGAAGGCCGACAAGAACGTCAAGCTGGTCGACGTCAATCCGCTGGGCAACCAGTACGCGCTGCGATTCAACTCGACGGCCAAGCCATTCGACAATCCGAAGATCCGCCAGGCTGTGCTCTATGCGCTCAACCAGGAGGACTTCCTGAAGGCGACGATAGGCGATCCGCAGTATTACAAAGTCTGCAAGGCGATGTTCGTCTGCGGCGCGCCGCTGGCGTCGACCAAGGGCATGGACGGACTGCTCGAGTCCAACTTCGCCAAGTCCAAAGCGCTGCTGAAGGAAGCGGGATACGACGACACGCCCATTGTGCTGCTGCACTCGACCGATCTGCAGGTGCTGACCAACCTCGCGCCGGTGGCCAAGTCGCTGCTGGAGAAGGGCGGGTTCAAGGTCGACATGCAGTCGATGGACTGGCAGTCGGTCGTGGCGCGGCGCGCGAAAAAAGATCCGCCGGCGCAAGGCGGCTGGAACGCGATGATCACGTCGTGGGTTTCCGCCGACATCCTGAATCCGGTGTCGACGGCGTTCCTGAACGCGAGTTGCGACAAGGCACCGTTCGGCTGGCCGTGCGACGCCGAGCTCGAGCGGCTGCGCGACCAGTTCGCGCGGGAGACCGATCCGGCGAAGCAGAAGGCGATCGCGGAGGCGGTGCAGGTGCGCTGGACGCAGTATCCCACCCACGTCTTCCTCGGCCAGTGGTACCAGCCCTCGGCGGTGCGCAAGAGCATCGACGGTATCATCGTCGCGCCGGTTCCGGTGTTCTGGAACATGACCAAGACCGGCGCGTAAGCGTCGTTTCGCGCCCGCGCGCCAGAGCCCGGCGCAGCGCAGGCGTGCACTTAGCGTGAACAGGCCCTGAACCATGTTCGCCTACATCGGACGACGCCTGCTCGCGACGATTCCGGTGATGGCTGTCGTCGCCGTGTTCGTCTTCATGATGCTGCGGCTCGCCTCAGGCGATCCGGCGGCGATCATCGCCGGCAACGCGGCGACCGCGCAGGACATCATCGACATCCGGCGAAAGCTCGGTCTCGATCAGCCCATCGTCTCGCAATTCTTCATCTGGCTCGGCCATGTGCTGACCGGCGATTTCGGCGAATCGTTCTTTTACAAAAAGCAGGTCGCCGACATCATCGCCGATCGCGCCGGCCCCACCCTGGCGCTGGCGGCGTGCACGCTCGCCATTTCGGTCATCGTCGCGGTTCCGCTTGGCGTTGTCGCGGCGTACCGTCGCGGCACGTGGCTCGATCGCATCGTCATGGGCTTTTCGGTGCTCGGCTTTTCGGTGCCGGTGTTCGTCATCGGCTACGCGCTGATCTACGTGTTCGCGATCGAGCTCAACTGGCTGCCGGTGCAAGGCTACCAGCCGCTGGCCGACGGCATCGGCGGATTTTTCGCGCGGCTGATCCTCCCCAGCGTCACCTTGTCGGTCATCTATATCGCGCTGATCGCGCGCATCACCCGCACCAGCGTGCTCGACGTGCTCGGAGAGGACTACATCCGGACCGCGCGCGCGAAGGGCCTGTCCAGCCGCGTCGTGCTGATGCGACACGCACTGCGCAACGCGGCGGTCCCGATCGTCACGGTGATCGGCATCGGCGTCGCGCTGTTGATCGGCGGCGTCGTGGTCACCGAGAGCGTGTTCAGCATTCCCGGGCTCGGGCGGCTGACCGTCGACGCGGTGCTCGCACGCGACTATCCGACCGTGCAGGCCGTCATCCTGCTGTTCTCGCTCGCCTACGTGCTGATCAACCTGCTGGTCGACGTCGCCTACACCGTGCTCGATCCGCGCATCCGCTACTAGACGCCGATGGACACGCTCACCGATCCGGCGACGGTCGCTGTCGCGGCGCCGCCGCTTCTCGCTGGCGCCGCCGGTCGGCGCCTGCTGCGCAATCCGGGTGTGATCATCGGCGCAGCGATCCTCGCCGTCATCCTGCTGCTGGGACTCGCTGCGCCGTGGCTCGGCACCGTCGACCCGGTCGCGATCAATCCATCGGTGCGGAACAAATTGCCGGGCTTCGAGGAGACCGTGCGCAACGACGACGGCGGCACGACGACGATCGTGCACCGGATGGGCACCGACACGCTGGGGCGCGACGTCTACAGCCGGACGTTGTACGGCGCGCGAGTGTCGATGCTGGTCGGCGCCGCGGTCGCGGCGATCAGCGTCGCCTTCGGATTGAGTATCGGGTTGCTCGCCGGTTATGTGCGCTGGCTCGACGGCCCGGTGATGCGGCTGATGGACGGGCTGATGGCGATTCCCGCGATCCTGCTGGCGATCGCGCTGGTGTCGTTGTGGACGGCCGGGGTCGCGGCGGTCATCGTCGCCATAGTGATTCCCGAAATCCCTCGGGTCGTGCGGCTGGTACGCGCGATCGTGCTTTCGGTGCGCGAGGAGCCGTATGTCGAGGCGGCGATTTCGGTCGGGACGCCGACCTTGCCGCTGGTGATCCGTCACATCCTGCCGAACACCATCCCGCCGCTGATCGTGCAGGCGACCTACATCGTCGCCTCCGCGATCCTGGTCGAGGCGATCCTGTCGTTCCTGGGCGTCGGCATTCCGCCGGAAACGCCGACCTGGGGCAACATCATGGCCGAGGGCCGCGCGCTGTTCCGGATCTTTCCGCACAACATCCTTTATCCCGGCATCTTTCTCGCCCTGACCGTGCTTGCCGTCAACATGCTCGGCGACGGCTTGCGCGACACGCTCGATCCGCGGATGAAGCTGCGGCAAGCATGAGATCTTCCCTGCTCGAAGTCGACCGTCTGTCCGTCGCGCTGCCGGTCGGCGCCGAACGCGCGCGCGCCGTCGACGGGGTCAGCTTCGACGTCGTCGCCGGCGAGATCGTCTGCCTGGTCGGCGAATCGGGCTCGGGAAAAACGGTGATCGCGCAATCGGTGATGGGCTTGCTGCCGCCCGAGCTCAGACCCAGCAGCGGGCGCGTGCTGCTCGAGGGCGAGAACCTGCTCGCCGCCGGCGAAGCGAGGCTGCGCGAGCTTCGCTGCACGCGGATGTCGATGATCTTCCAGGAGCCGATGACGGCGCTGAACCCGGTGATGCGCTGCGGCGAACAGATCGACGAGGTCCTGGCCACGCATACGCCGATGAGCGCCGCCGAACGGCGCGCCCGCGTGGCGGAGATCGTCCGCGACGTCCATCTGCCCGACGCCGAGCGGATGATCGCGTCGTATCCGCACCAGCTGTCCGGCGGCCAGCGCCAGCGCATCATGATCGCGATGGCGCTGGTGCTCAATCCCAAGCTGCTGATCGCGGACGAGCCGACGACCGCGCTCGATGTCACCACCCAGGCGCAGATTCTCGCGCTGATCCGCGAAATGCAGCGCTTGCACGGCACCGGCGTGCTGTTCATCACGCACGATTTCGGCGTCGTCGCGGAAATCGCCGATCGCGTCGCGGTGCTGCGGCGCGGCGAGCTGGTCGAGTTCGCGCCGGTGGACGAGCTGCTCGCGCATCCGCAGCACGAGTACACGCGCATGCTGATCGCGGCCGTTCCCGGCGTCGTCCCGCCGCGGCGCGAGACCCGCACGGGACCGATCGTGCTGGCGACCGAGGGACTATCCAAGACCTACGCCCGAGCCGGATGGATGAAGCGCCGCGATGGCGACGTCGCCGCCGCGGCCGATGTGACACTCGAGATCCGGCGCGGCGAGACGCTGGGCATCGTCGGCGAGTCGGGTTCGGGCAAGTCGACAGTGGCGCGCTGCATCGCGCGGCTGATCGAGCCGTCGTCGGGCCGCATCGTCCTCGACGGAGAGGACATTGCACGGCTCTCGACCGACGCGCTACGCCCGCGGCGGCGTCGTGTCCAGATCGTGTTCCAGGACCCGTACCGGTCGCTGAACCCGCGACGCACCGTCGGCGATGCGATCATCGAGGGACCGATGAACTACGGCGCGACGCGCGGCGACGCGCTCAAGACCGCGAGCGAGCTCCTGGGCCTGGTCCGGCTGGACGCGCGCTCGCTCGACCGCTATCCGCACCAGTTCTCGGGCGGGCAGCGCCAGCGCATCTGCATTGCGCGCGCACTGGCGATCGGGCCCGACCTGCTGATCGCCGACGAAGCCGTCTCCGCGCTCGACGTGTCGGTGCAGGCGCAGGTGCTCTCCCTCCTCGACGAGATCAGGCTGCGGCTCGACTTGGCGATGCTGTTCATCACGCACGATCTGCGCGTCGCGGCGCGGGTCTGCGATCGCGTCGCGGTGATGCAGCGAGGGCGCATCGTCGAGCAGGGGCCGGTTGCCCAGGTGTTCGGCGCGCCGCGGCACGAGTACACGAAGGCGCTGTTCGCCGCCGTTCCCGGAAGGCGCTGGTCGTTCGCCAGCGACGCGGCGCGGGACTCCTAGCGCCGCTTGTCGACGTCGTAATACTTCCACTGACTGCGCAGGAACGGGTTCTGCTTGTAGCCCTTGAGCCACGGCTGCGCCAGCACGCTGACGTAGGCGTTCAGGTCCATCATCCACGGCGCGTAGTTGAGCACCGCTTCACTCATCGAGCGGAATAGCGCCGTCCTCGCCGGTCCGTCGGGCAGATTCAGCGATGCCTCGTAGGCGCGATCGTAGGCCGGCAGGCGGAAGCGTGCGTCGTTCGAGGTGCCGATGTTCTTGCTGTACAGCGGGCTCGCGAATGCGTCGCCGTCGGGAGAATTCGATATCCACGCCAGTCCCCACATCTGCAGCTGGCCCGCTTCCGACATCTTGTTGAGCTCCGGCCATTTCTGCGTGAAAAACACCATGCGAATGCCGATCGCGTCCATGCATTTCTTCCACAGCTCGTTGTCGACGCGGTCGATCGCCGCCGGCGTGTTGGCCTTGGTGATCACCAACGGCTTCCCGTCGGGCGTCTCGCGATAGCCGTCGCCGTCGCGATCCTTGTAACCGAACTTGTCGAGCAGCGCGCGGGCCGCGGCCGGATCGTACAGGTCGTTGGCGCGCAACGTCGGATCGTGACCGGCGAGCCCCGGCGGAACGAGCTGCGACGCGGGCTCGGCCTGACCGTTGCGCAGGACGTCGATCTCCGCCCGGCGATCGTAGCCCATGATCATCGCGCGGCGCAGCGCGATCTTCTCCGGCGTGTAGCCGCCGACGACCGGATCGTCCATATTGAAAAAGACGAAGCTGAGCGAAGGCTCGGTCTGGCGGTGCAGCGTTACGCCGCGTTTCGCATATTCGGAACGAAGCTTGCTCTTGTCGAGGACGTTGTCGGCCAGGGCGCGCGGCAATTGCAGATAGTCGAGCTGGCCGCTGTCGAACGCGAGCAGCCGCGGCTGGTCTTCCTCGATGACGCTGATCTCGATGCGGCCGACGATCGGCAATCTCTTTCCGGCATTGTCCTTCGCGATCGCCGCGTCGCCCGGCTCGCTGCCTTCACCGGCCACCGGGTAGAACTGCTCGCGAAAATCCGGATTCGCTTCGAGGACGATCTTCTGGCCCCGTACCCATTCCTTCAGCCGGTACGGGCCGGTGCCGACCGGGTGTTCCATCGCGCGGTTGGACGCGTCGGCGTGCGCCTCGACGACCTCGCGCGCCACCGCGGACAACGCCGCGTCGGCGAGCCAGTGCGCGAACGTGTAATTGGGATCCTTGAAGCGCACCCGGAGCGTGTAGCGGTCGATCGTCTGCAGGCCCTCGATCTTGGCGTCGTAATCGAAGCGGCCGGTCTTGCGCGCGAGAGCCAGCACCTCGTCGAGGCCGATCAAGCGATGATCGAATACATACAGCCAGTACGAGCGCACCTTCGGGTCGAAAATCCGCTTGATGCTGTAGACGTAGTCCTCGGCGGTCAGCTCTCGCCGCTTGCCCTTGAACGCCGGGTCGGACGCGAAATAGATCCCCGGCTTCACCTTGACCGTGTAGGTGCGGCCGCCGTCGCTGATCTGCGGCATGCCGTCGGCGGTGTTCGGCACCATGCGCACCGGACGCGCGAAGTAGTCGTAGGTGTACAGGGACTCGAAGATCGACCGGCAGATGTCGAACGAGTACGAGTCGCTGATCGCCTGCGGATCGAAGCCCGATTCG
>DATASF010000073.1:0-9757 GCA_036269335.1 Casimicrobiaceae bacterium | reverse complement strand
GCTCGCGGTCACCCTGCTGCTGAGCGCCGTGACGCTGGGAACCGGCCGGACGCACATGATGCAGGGCGCCGTGCATCTCGTCGTCTTCGCGGCGTTTCTGTTTCTCGCGTTCCTCCCCTAGGGAGGGAACTCATGCTGATGCGCACCGTCCTGATCTCGCTCTTTGCGGCGATCGCCGCGTCAGCCACACCGCCGGTCGTTGCGGCGGATTGGGCTGATCCTGCGAAGGTATTGAGGATCGCCTTTCCGACCGACGTCACCGGGTTCGATCCCGCCGCCACCCAGGAGACGTACGCGAGCCTGGTCGAGCAGAAGATCTTCGATGCGCTGTACGTCTGGGACTACCTCGCGCGGCCGTACAAGTTCGTGCCAAGCGTCGCGACCGCGATGCCGGAAATATCGGCGGACGGGCGCGTATGGATGATCCGTATCCGGCCGGGGATTTATTTTGCCGACGACCCTGCCTTTGTCGGCAAGAAGCGCGAACTGACGGCGGCGGATTTCGTCTACGCCTGGAAACGCATCGTCGATCCGCGTGTGCGCTCGCCGAACTCCGATCTGCTCGAGCACAAGATCGTCGGGCTCGATGCGGCCGTGGCCAAGGCAAGCTCGTCGGGCCGTTTCGATTACGACGCTGAAATCCAGGGCCTCCGCGCCGCCGACCGCTACACGATCCGGCTGGAGCTGATCGACCCCGACTACACGTTCCTGCAGCTTCTCGACAGCGCGGCGCTGCGCGCGGTGGCCCGCGAGGTGATCGAGAAATATGGGGACTCGAGTGGGCGCGTGCAGAATCATCCGGTCGGCAGCGGCCCTTATCGCCTGAAGGAGTGGCAAGCCGGCCATCGCATCATTCTGGAAGCCAACCCAGGATATCGCGACGAGCGGTTTCCCCCGGCGCCCGCGAATGCGGATGCGGCGATCAAGGCGGTCGCCGACTCGATGAAGGGCAAGCGTATCCCGCAGATCGGGCGCATCGACATCGCGATCATCGAGGAGACGAATCCCGCCCTGCTCATGTTCAACGGCGGGGAGCTCGACATGCTCCAGGTGCCGGGGGACATCGCGCCGAAGATGATCGACGGCAAGGGAAATCTGCTGCCGGAGTATGTCGCGCGCGGCATGCGCCTCGAGCGCGCGACCGAGCTCGCCGTCACGTTCGCCTACTTCAACATGGAGGACCCGGTGGTCGGCGGCTATACGCCGGAGAAGATCGCGCTGCGACGCGCCGTCTGCAGCGCGTACAACCTCCCCGACGAGATTCGCGTCATCCGCAACGGCCAGGCGCTGCCGGCGACTCAACCCCTTCCGCCCGACGTGGAAGGGCACGTGCGCGGATACAAGGGATTGTCGCCGTACGATCCTGCGACGGCGCGCGCGCTGCTCGACAAGTTCGGCTACCGCGACCGCGACGGGGACGGCTTTCGCGAATTGCCGGATGGTCGGCAGCTGACCATCCGCCAGACGACGCTGGTCGGCGCCGTCTACCGTCAGTACGACGACCTGTGGTTGCGGAGCATGCGCGAGGTCGGCATCCGCATGGAATTTCCGGTGCAGACGTTCCCGGAGGCGTTCAAGGCGGCGCATGCGGGCCAGATCCAGATGTCGAGCTTCGGCTGGAACGGAGACATTTCGGACGACTTCATGCGCCTTTTCTACGGGCCGTACGCCGGCGCCGGCAACCTGTCGCGATTCAGGAATGCCGAGTACGACGCGCTGTACGAAAAGAGTCGCCGCACGGCCGACACCGCGGAACGCAACAAGCTTTACGAAGCCATGACGAAGATCGTCTCCGCCCAGGCGCCGTGGTGCACGAACTCCTACCGGATCAGCAACACCGTCGTCGGTCCGAACATTCGGGGCTACCGCAAGAACGTGCACTACTTTCTGACGCCGTGGCAGTACCTCGATATCGACACCACGCACAAATAGGGCAAACCGACACCGCGCCGATCATCATCGCGGCGCTCGCTGACATCCGGCTGTCGTCACGCTGGCGGTGCATGGCAGACGAGCGCACTTTTCGCGAAAAGTCCGCACTGGCCGTGCAAAGTGAGGTGGCGCGGATGCGCCACCTAGGAGCGAGTCCCTCGGCGAGCTGCGCTTCCGCCGCCTGTAACTGCGCTGCTGCGGCTTGTCGCTGGCTGACGTCGGCCTGGATGCGCGCATCCACTGCCGTGCGTTGCGCGGCGAGCGCCGCCTGCTCGCTGCGAAGACGCGCCACGTTCTGCGCCGTCGCCGCACGCTGGTTCGCAAGTACGGCAAGCTGGTGGACATCGTCATACCGCCCGCCATTAGCCGCGAGTCGTCGGCTTGGCGAAGTGTCACCGCCGCCTGGTCGAACTCGGCAGATGCGTCCAGTGCGGGATCACGGCCAGGAAACGATGCGCATCCCGAAGCGGCGAGGATTGCGAGGGCGACGGCGAACGCAGCGCGGCGCAATCCTCAGGTTGCGATGTGTCAGACGCGAACTACCCTGTCCACCCCAGGTGGCTCAGAAAATCGCGCGTGCGCTCGGTCGTCGGCGCATCGAAGATTTGCGCCGGCGGTCCCTGCTCGACGATGCGACCGGTCTCGAAAACCGCGACCCAATCGCCGACCCGCCGGGCAAAGGTCATCTCGTGCGTGACGACGACCATGGTCATGCCTTCGTCGGCGAGTTTTTTCATGACGCTGAGCACCTCGCCGATGGTCTCCGGATCGAGCGCGGACGTCGGCTCGTCGAACAGCATGACATCGGGCTCCATCGCCAGAGCGCGCGCAATGGCGACGCGCTGTTGCTGGCCGCCGGACAGCGCCGACGGATAGTTCGCGGCTTTGTCGGCTAGGCCGACCTTGGCGAGCATCGCCGTGGCGCGACGATTGGCTTCGGCGAGATCCTTACGCAGCACCGTGCGCGGTCCTTCGGCGACGTTCTCCAGCGCCGTCAAGTGCGGGAACAACTCGAAACTCTGGAAGACCATGCCCATGCGCGTTCGCACGGCGCGCAGTGCGCGCTCGTCGCGCGGAAGCATCGCTCCCTCGAACTCGATATCGCCGCCATCGAGTGCTTCGAGCCCGTTGGTGCAGCGGAGCAGCGTCGATTTGCCCGAGCCCGACGGTCCGATCAGGCATACGACCTCCCCGGCGTGCACGTCCAGGTCGACTCCGCCCAGCGCCTGAAAACCGCCGTAGCGCTTGATCACGCCCTGATAGCGGATGATCTTGGCGCCGGAGGATTTGGGGCGTTGCGGCAGCGAAGTGTCTGCGTTCATTCGGTCACGGCGAAGCGGCGTTGGATCCAGTCGACGAGCTTGGCCTGCGGGTAACCCAGCAGCCAGTAGATCGCGGCCATCGCAGTCAGCATTTCCAGTACGCGGAAGCTCTGCGCCCGAATCTGCATCGCCACGTACGCGAGCTCGGTAACCGCGATCACCGACACCAGCGACGTATCCTTGAACAGCGATACCCAGGTGCTAGCCAACACCGGCAGGATGCGGCGGAGCGCCTGCGGTACGACGACACGGCGCAGGGCCTGCACCCGGTTCATTCCCAACGCCATCGCCGCCTCGACCTGGCCGCGGCGGATCGAATTGATGCCCGCGCGAAACGTTTCCGCATTGTACGCGGTGACGTTGAGCGCCAGTGCCGCGAGGCCCGTTGCCAGCGGGGGCAGGCCCAGCCCGGTAAGAATCGGGAGTACGTAGAACGCCCAGAACACGACGAGGATCAGCGGCAGATTGCGGAAGAATTCGACGTACGCCGCGGCGAAGACGCGCACAGGCCCCCAGCCATACAGGCGCAGGATCGCCACCGCGATACCGCAAGGCACGGCGATCGCCATCGTTGCCACGGTGAGAAGGATCGTCGTGGCGGTACCCGCGATCAGCGCGTCGCGGTGCTGCCAGACCACAGTCCAGTCGAAGGTCATGAGCGTCCCAGGTGAGCGACGCGCTGGTAGAACATGTCGACGCCGCGAGTGACCGGGAACAGGATGACGAAATAGACGAGCATCGCGGAGGTGTACACCTCGATCGGCTGGAAACTCTGTCCGGCCAGCGTTTCCGACTGGCGCATCAACTCCGGCACCGCGATCACCGACGCTATGGCGGTGTCTTTGATGGTGACCGACAGCAGCGAGCCGAATGCCGGCAGCATCCGCACGATCGCCTGCGGGAGAATGATGCGGCGAACGATCTGGGCCCTCGACATGCCGAGCGCGAGAGCCGCACGCGTCTGTCCGGCGCGCACCGACTCCACGCCGGCGCGCACGATCTCCGCCGCGTAGGCCGCGAGATGCACCGTCAGGCCCGCCAGCGCCGCGACAAACGGCGGCATGGTGATACCTGTGAGGATCGGCAAGGCGAAGAACGACCAGACCAGCACGACCAGCACGGGTATCGCGCGCATCGAATCGATGTAGAGCACCACTACCAGCCGCAACGGTCGCGGGCCGTAAAGCCGCAGCAGCGCGACGACCAGGCCGGCCACCAGACTGGTCAGTCCCGACACGACGGACAGCAACAGCGTAATTCCGACGCCGGATGCGAGAAAG
Source organism: Casimicrobiaceae bacterium (assembly GCA_036269335.1). GTDB lineage: Bacteria > Pseudomonadota > Gammaproteobacteria > Burkholderiales > Casimicrobiaceae > PALSA-1003. The sequence goes on along the minus strand of DATASF010000073.1, from coordinate 5,223 downwards.
CGCCAATGGTCGGTGACGACCGAGAAGTCGAAATCCATGCGATGCGCCAACGGCTCCCGGTCGGGACGCGGGCGGCGTGAAGCGGAACGTTATTTCATCGTGTCGATGACTTTCGCCTCGTCCGCCTTCAGTTTGCCCTCCACTTCCTTCTCCACCGCGCGCGCCCAGGACAGAAATGCCATCTGGTTCTTGTCGATGGCCATGCCGACCGGGGCAGCTTTCTCCGTGCTGTTCTGGCAGTTGTTGTCCTTGGGAAGCACGGCCAGCTGCTTGAGCTTGCGGCCCATCGCGACCCACGGCACGCGGTTGATCGGAACGGCGTCGGCGCGATTGGCCAGGACCTCTTCCACCGGCGCGACGCCCGAGCCGGCCACGCCGCGCAACTGCGCCTTCGGGAAACGCTCCTTCACCCAACCCTCTTCGCCGCCGCCTGTGTAGTAAGAGATGGTGATTCCCGGTTTGTTCAAGTCGTCCACCGACTTAGCAGTCGCGAACTTCGGATTGGAGGCGAGGCCGAACATGCACACGCTGGTGCTCGAGTAGATAACGAAGTCGACGACCTTCAGCCGGTCGGGCGTCTCGGCAAGCGGCGTGACCGAAATGTCGACCTGGTTCGACGCCAGCACCGGCACCTTGGTCTCGTGGCTGACCGGGACCGCCTCGAGCTTCACGTTAAGGCGCTTCGCGTATTCGTTGGCCAGCACCCATGCCGGGCCGCTCCATGTTTCGCCCGATCCGGAAGTGTTCTCCACCAGCCACGGCGCGTTGGCGAGCACGCCAACGCGCAGCACGCCGGCCTTTTTGATCGCGTCGATACGTGGGCTCGCGCCCGGAGCCGGGACCGGAACGTCGGCGTTTGTCGTCAGCGTAAAGGCCAGCGCGGCGAGTCCTGCGCCGCAGCGAAACATGGTTTTCATCGGGGTCCTCCTCGTGAGCGTGGTCAGCCGGGAGCGGTGTGCCGCCGGGACGATGCCGGCGACTTTCGTGCAAGTGTAAGGGAGATTGCCGTGTCGAGGCTATCTCCGAAGGCGCAGCGGCAAACGAGCCCGCGCTGCCGGTCCAAGGCCCTCGGCCCGGGAACCGCAATGTGACTCTCGGCGTTCCGGCTACTTCCGCGGATAGGAGCGCGAATCCATCGAAGCCGGACGGTACGCGCGCTGAAATCGGCAGTTCTCGCCATAGCGCGCCAGGTACTTCTCGCAGCGCATTGCGATATCGTCGACTTCGGGCTTGCTGCCCCGATCGACCCAAGCGATGAGGGCGTCCATCAGCGCCGCGTACTCCGGCGCAGCGAGGTAACTGTGCACGCTTTCGTCCGTGAACGTCTGCACGAGATGATCCTGTGTCCCGGCGCGTTCCCGGATTACGCGATACGCCGATTCGTTCTCCACGAAGGCGGTCGGATCGCCGACCGCGTGCACCGTCAGCGTTGGAACGGCGGTGCGGCCGGTAGGCTCGGAGTCCGCGACCAGGGCGGCGACACCGTCGGGATCGGCGCGGTAACGAGCCACTCCTGCGTTTAGCGCGTCGTCGTCGTCCGCCCCCGCGTATCGCACGCCCACGTTACCGAAGGGGTCCCGATTGCCCAGCCGATCGTGCACGATGTCGGCGAACATGAACGTTGCCCAGTTCATGTGGCCCTGCAGGCTCGATTCCGGGATTCGCACGACGGCGGCAATGTTCGCGAGCTTGCGCCGCTGAGCCTCGCTGCGCTTCTCGGCGGGCAGGTCCGCACCCGTGCATTCGTTTACGCGCGCTCGCAGATCGGCGCCCGTCATCTTCGAACCTGCTGGCAAACCCATCCACAGCGGGTATTGCGGCTCGCCCGGGCGGGGGTGATTGCCGCAGTAATACTGATAGACGGCGCGCAGGTCGAGGCGGAAATCGTAGGTGCGCGGCGCGCCCGCCAGCATGCCGCTCGAAAGCAGCGCCGCATCGTAATTCTGCCTGCCGCCCGCGCCTTGCCCGAACAGCTCGACAGTCCGCGCGCCTACCAGGCCGCCCCACGACTGACCGTGCAGAATCGTCAGGCGCGGTTGGCCGAATGTCTCGACGAAAAACCGCCGCAGGTTTTCGGTATCTTCGGCGGCCATGAGCACACCGTATCCACCGCGCCGGTACTGCGAAGCCGCATACGCGTAGCGTTGCTTGAGCCAGATCACCCAGCGCGTCGCGTCCTCCTCGCTGCGTTCCGCACCGAGGTGCTTGAGATACGGGCCGCCGCGCGCGTGTATCACGAGCACACGATTCCATCCCTCAGGAATGGCGATCAGATAGTGCGCGCCATTCCTGTCCTGGCCGGCGTAGCACGAGGTGCCGGACGGTACTGCTTCCGGGCAGACGGATCGCGCAGGGCTGTCGGCGGAAACGGCGGGAGTCGCGGCGAGCAGCAGCGCGAGGGCGCTCGCCGCGAACGCCGAACGGACCGACGTCACCGTTGCGCGTGACACCGCGTTGCTCGGCGCCGAGGCTGCGCCGCTCGGCCGTCCTACCCAGGCGAAAAATCGAAAACCAACCGGGCTAGGCTGCAACAGCCGCGCCGGCTTAGAATGGCCGTGCGGGCAGCCCTGGGCGCTGGTCCCGCGCACCCGCGCAGTCGTGCGGGCATTCGCCGTCCGTTTGACAAGGGGAGAAGCGGGCATGGACAGCTCAATGATCAAGGGCATCGTAATTGGCGGCATCGCCATGGTTGTAGTCGCGGCAGGCGCAGTCCCGACCTACAAGGCGCTTACCAAGCCGAAGGTCGCCGACGTCATTGCGGTCAAGGAGGTGACAGAGACGGTGGTGACGCCGCGGGAGGAATGCCAGGACGTGCAGGTGACGAAGCAAGCCCCGACGGAAGACCCGAATCGCGTGACGGGGACGGTCATCGGCGGAGTCGCCGGTGGCCTGCTCGGCAGCGCCATCGGCAGCGGCCGGGGCAGAACGGCAGCCACCATCGTCGGCGCCGCCGGCGGTGCGTACGTCGGAAACCAGGTGCAGAGGAACGCGCAACAAAGAAACTTCATCACGACGACGCAACGGCGTTGCAAGACGGTCAACGATACCACGCAAAATATCGTCGGCTACGACGTGACGTATCGCCTCGGAGGCAAGGAGGATACGGTGCGGACGTCGTTCAAGCCCGGCGCCACGCTGCCGGTCAAGGACGGAGAGGTCGTTACGACGCCGCCCGGGACCGGCTGAGCCGCGGCATTCAGACTCGGGGGAGGAGCGATGAAAGTCCAGTTCGGTTCACGCCGGCCGACCTGGCCGAAGTGGCAAGGCGAGCAGTCAATCGCTCGCCTCTGGTTCATCGCTGGCGCCTGAGGAACAGCATCGTCGTCGCCGTTCTGGCCGGGCTGCTCGTGCTCGTCGCCACGCCCTGGGAAACGACCATCCGCAGCGTCGTGGGACTCGTCGTCGCCGCGGTCATGTTCGTCGTCATTTTCTTCCTCGGCCGTCGGCGCGGCGTGAACCCCCGCGTGCAGGAGTTCTACCGCGAGAGGCTGGGCGGGGACGGCCCGTTCACGTGCGAGGTGGAACTGACCTCGGCCGGCGTCGTGTCGCGACAACTCGGACAGGAGACGCTCCACCCGTGGCCGCAAGTCGCATCGGTGGCCGAAGTGCCCGGCGGCGTCGAGCTCGTCTACCGCCCCATCGGACCGACGCGGCCGCGGCGACAGGTCGCATGCCGCTTTCCTGCGCCACTCTTACGGCGGAGGAGGCTCGACGGCCGCCTATGTAAGTTGCTCACCGACAACCAAATCGGACGGCGTCCGATTTACTTTGTATGGGCATAACACCTAGCCTACTCGAGGGGGGCTGGCGATCCAGGATGCTTCGGTCGTGCAAATTAGGTCGGAGGCTATCGTGTTCGCAAAATCTGCAACGTTCGCTGTCGCCCTCGCAATCCTTGCCGTTTCAGGCTGTGCATCGTTCCCTACGCGCGACCCCGCACTCGACGACGCACGATTGTCGCTGGATGCAGCGCGAAACAACCCTCAGGTCGCGATGTATGCATCCGCCGAGCTCGACCAAGCGGCGGTGACACTCCGCCAAGCCAACGATCTTGCGGCCAACGGTGGTCGCTACGAGGACGTGCACCAGCTCGCCATACTTGCCAATCAGCGTGCCGCGGCGGCGCAGGACGTGGCGCGCCTTCGCAGCGAGCAGGCCGCGCTCGCCGCACAGCGCACCGCAGTGGATGCGCGTATCCAGGCCGACGTGAGCCAGCGACAGGCCATGGCGGCTCAGATGCAGGCGGCGCAAGCTCAGCGCCAGGCCGATGAGGCGCAGCGTCTTGCGGCTGCCCCGCCCGCCGTTTATGACTACCGGCGCCGACCGAACGAGGCGTTGTACGAGGCGCCGGTCACCTCGGTGCGTGCCGTGGTCGGACCGCCGCAGCAACGCTGCTGGGTCGAGCGTCAGGTTGTGGACTCGGCCGGCGTCAATGTACCGGGCGCAGTCGTGGGAGGCGTCGTCGGCGGCATCCTTGGCCATCAGATCGGTAGCGGCCGCGGGCGAGATTGGGCGACGGGCATCGGCGCGGCCACCGGCGCAGTAGTCGGAGCGAACGTGCCGGCCCCCGTCTACACGCAGGATGTTCAGCGTTGCGAGACGGTGTCCTCGGGCGCTGGACTGGACTACTGGGACGTCACGTACAACTTCGGTGGGTACGAGCATCGTGTGCAGACCACGAGCGTGCCGGGCAGAACCATCCTGGTCAACGCGCAAGGCGAGCCCCGCATCTGACGCCACGCGATGAAGCAGTTCGAACGCCGCCGCGCTGATGGGCGTATCGAACTCGTTGAGCATCCCTCCCCGACCAGGCCGGTCAGCTCCTCGCTGATGTAGTTGGCCTGGTTGGGGTTCTCGTTTTTCCCCAGAACCAGCGGCAAGCGCAGCGCGTTTCCGCGGCCTGACTGGCTTCGGCGAGGCCCAGTCGTCGGTGAAAGGCCAAGATCTCTCTCTCAATTCCCCGTGGGGCGTTGCCCGAGCGCCGGGCACCTTCGGCGATTTTGCCGGCGACTTGCTGGTCGGCAATTTCGGCGATGGCGAGATCAACGCGTTTGACGCCACCACCGGCGCTTTCCTCGGAACCCTTGATGACGCCTCTAGCAACCCCATCGTCAACCCTGGCCTCTGGGCGCTGACGTTCGGCAACGGCGCGGCCGGCGGCTCGAAAACCACTCTCTACTTCTCGGCCGGGATCAACGACGAGCAGGACGGCCTGTTCGGCAG
>DATASF010000072.1:0-6395 GCA_036269335.1 Casimicrobiaceae bacterium | reverse complement strand
GGGCATCCTGAAGATCACCGAGGAGACGACCGAGGGAACCAAGCAGACCAACGTCTCCATCGGCCAGCTGACCAAGCTCGCGGCCGAGCTGCGCAGCTCCGTTGCCGGTTTCAAGGTATGACGCGCGCAGGCGGAGGCGCGAAGCGCGCGACCCGGAGCGCGGCAGGGCGGCCGACACGCAATGGTCGAACTTGAGCCTGGTGATAGGAGGCCGCGAGGCATCGTGGGAATGGTCCGGCGCCGCATGTGGGCGCGGTTCTTGCATGCGGTTGACGCCACGTTGCCATCCCGCATGAGTTGAGCCCCGATCATGGCCAGTGATACCACCGCACAGGATTTCGATCTCGGACCGCTGTCCTGGGTCCACGGCGAAATTGACCAGGCGCTAGGACGCGGGCTGGAGTCGCTCGCGGCCTACAAGGCTGCGCCGCAGGACGTCACCCCGCTCAAGCAGGCCCGCACCCATGTGCACCAGGCGGCGGGCGCGCTGCAGATGGTGGGGCTCGACGCCGTCGCCGCCTACACCGAGGAGATCGAGCGGCATCTGGTGCGGATCGAGGACTTGCCCCGGGACGAAGTGCCGGCAGCGTGCGATCTGGTCGACCGCGCCGGGCGCAAGCTGCGCATCTTCCTGGACGAGCTGGTTGGCGGCGCGAATCCGGTGCCGCTGAAGCTTTTCCCCGAATACGAGCAGATGCAGCAGGCGCGCGGCATCAAGGGCGCGTCGCCGACCGACCTCTTCTTCCCCGACCTGTCGCCGCGCGCGCCCAAGATCGCGACGCTGAAGTCGGTGACACCGCACAAGCTTTCCTCCTTCCTCATCAAGCAGCGGCGCCAGTATCAGCGCGGCCTGCTCGCGTGGTTGCGCGGCGACGAGGAAGGCTCGAGGATCATGCGCGACGCCGTCCAAGGCATCGAAGACGTGCAGACGCATTCGGCGCAGCGGACATTCTGGTGGACGGTCGGCGCGCTGCTCGAGAGCATCGTCGAGAAGGGCGTCGAAAGCGGATTCGGCGTCAAGCAGCTTTGCGGCCGGGTCGACTTGCAGATCCGGCGCTTCGTCGAAGGCTCGGCGAAGGTTTCGGACCGGATGCGTCGCGAAGTGCTGTATTACGTTGCGACGAGCGCACCGGTCGGGACGCAGACGCAGGCGGTGCAGCGAGCCTACCACCTGCATGGGCTGATCCCGACCGCCGAAGTCCTGTCGGCCGACGTCCTGCGCACGCAGCCGCTGCTGCGCGAGGCGCGCGAGCAGCTCGCCAGCGCCAAGGATCTCTGGCTGAAGATCACCGGCGGTCGTCCCGAAAACTTCGCCAAGCTCAAACAGACGATGGCGAGCCTCGTCGACCGCGCGCGCGCCATCGGCGAGCCGTCGCTGTCCCGCCTGATCGGCGCGCTGGCAACCCGCGTCGACAAGTTCGGCACCGGCGCGGTGTCCGAGTCGCTGGCGATGGAATTCGCGACGGCCCTGCTGCTCGCCGAATCGACCATCGAGCATTTCGGCTCGATTTCGCCGGAGCTGCCGCAGCAGATCGATGCCATGCTGGCGCGCATCGACGCCGCGCAGCAGAACAAGCCGACACCGCTGATCGCCGGTGCGCCTCTGCTCGACGAAATGGCGCGCCGGGCGCAGGAGAGGTTGCTGCTGGCGCAGGTCGCGCGCGAAATCCAGGCCAACCTCCGCCACATGGAGCAGGTGCTCGACGCCTTTTTCAGGGACAACAGCAAGCGCGCCGAGCTCGCCACGCTCGCCGGCGACAGCCGGCAGATCGCCGGCGCGCTCAAGATGCTCGGACTCGAGAGCGCGGAACGCCTGCTCGAGCTCTGCCAGCAGCAGATCGACGAGTATGCGAAGCCGGACGTCGAGGTCCACAACGACGACCTCGAGATGCTGGCCGAATCGCTGTCGGGCCTCGGCTTCTATATCGAGGCCGTCGAGCAGCAGCGGCCGGATCGCGACCGCCTGATCACCCCGTTGCTCGATCGCCGTCTCGGGGTCGCGCCGAGCGCCCCCGCCGCCGAGTCCGAGACGGTCGAGTCGGCCGTCGTCGATCTGCGCTCGGCGCTGCCGGAGACCTTTGCCGCCTATCAGAGCGCGCCTGGCGACTTGGCAGCGCGGGACAGGCTGTCGGCCGATCTGACGACGCTCAAGCACGACGCCGAGCTGATCGGCGACGCGCGGCTGCAGCAGGACGCCGACGCGGCGCTGGCCGAACTCGCGCATGCCGGCACCGCGGACACCGCGGCGTTGCAAGACGCGGTCGCAGCGGTCGCGGCGCAGAGCGCGGCGGCACCGGCTCCTTCGGCGGAAACGATGCGCCTGCTGGAGACCGACGCGACGCAGTTCGATTCCGAATTGCTCGACATCTATCTGACCGAAGCAGGCGAAGTGCTCGATACGATCGCGGCCAGCGCGAAAGATCTCGCCGCGAATTCCGACGATCGCGCCGCATTGTCGGTCGTGCGACGGGGATTCCACACGTTGAAGGGCAGCGGGCGCATGGTCGGGCTCACCGATCTGGGCGAGCTCGCGTACGCGGTCGAAAAGATTCACAACCGCGTAATCGAGGAAGATCTCCCGGCGACGCCGGCGCTGATCGCGATGATAAGCGTGGCCGAGTCGAGCTTCCGTCTATGGGTCGACGCGCTGCGCAACACCGGCCGGGTGACCCCCGACGCCAGCGCCTTGCAGGCAGCGCTGGCCAAGGTCGAAAGCGAGTTTCCCGACGGTGGCGACGATCCGGGCGGACGGCCGCCGTCGCCGCCGGCATCCCCGTCGCCATCCTGGCCGGCTCCGGAGCCGCTGGCAGCGGTATCGACGACCGAACCGGGCGCCGATGCCGCAGCACCGGGCTTGTCGCTCGCGGCGATCGAAGTGCTCGAGCTCGATGAGACGCCGTACGACCAGAGCGCGCCGTACGACCGAAGCGATATGGCAGACGCTCCGCACGAGCCGGCCGCGCCGACGCTGGCCTTCTCCGCCGCGCCGCCGCAGGACGCACCCGACGCCGACGCGGCAGCAACGCTTGCCGATGCCGAAGAGGAAATCACCGTCGGTGGAGTCACTCTGTCGGCGGCTCTTTATCGCATTCTGTGCGAAGAGGCCAAGCAGCATCTGGCGACGTTGGACGACGAGCTGCACACTCTGCAGTTCGATCCCGCCGCCACGCCGTCGCAGCTGATGGTGCGCGCCAGCCACACGCTGTGCGGCATTCATCGGACCGGCGGGTTTCCGCTGGTCGCCACCGCGGCCAAGGCTCTGGAGGTTTGCCTGCTCGGCTTGCAGGAACGCGGCGCGCCGCTGCCGGGCGCGTCGCAGCCGGTACTCGCCCGCGCGGTCGCGGGCCTGAGCGCCCTGAGCGCACGGGTTCGCGCGCGCGAATCGTTCCGCGCCAGCGACGAGGCCGAGACGGCCGAGATCATCAACGAACTGGAAACGCTGCGGCTGGACACGGTGCCGCAGCGTGGCGTCGACGACAGCGAGGCGGTCGCGGCGCGCCTTGCCGACGCCGACGAGCACGGCACGACGATCAATCTCGAGCTGGCCGCGGTCGGAGAGCCCGCCGCCGATTCGAGCCCGGTCGAGCGTAAAGCCGAGCCGATGCTGCATGCGGTATCGGCGCCGCCCAGGCCGGTGCCGTCGCCTGCACCCGCTGCACCGACGCCCACGCCCGATGAGGCTGCGCTGCTCGAAGTTCACGACGACGTCGACCGTCAGGTGCTGCCGATATTCCTCGACGAAGCGGCCGAGCTCTTTCCGCAGGCCGGCGAACAGCTGCGCAGCTGGCGCGCCAAGCCCGGAACGAGCGACGCGTTGCAGGCCCTGCAGCGCACCTTGCACACGTTCAAGGGCAGCGCGCGCATGGCCGGCGCGATGCGGCTGGGCGAAGTCGCGCACGTGATGGAAAGCCGCCTCACCGGGGTCGAAGCCATGGCGCCGTCGGCCGAGTTGTTCGACGCGCTCGACAACGACCTGGACCACATCGCGTTTCTGCTCGATCGCCTGCAGAAAGGCGAAACCGATACCGCGCCGCCGTGGCTCGCCGCCGCGGCCGAAGCCTCGCCCGAGGACGAGGCGCCGGCAGTTCACAGCGCTGTCGTCACGCCGCTTCCGGTCACGCCGCGCGCGCCGCAGGCCGCCGTCGAGCCGGCGCCCGCCGTCGAAAGCGACGCCTCGCGAGCGATGCTGCGCGTGCGTGCCGAGCTGATCGACCGCCTGGTCAACGAGGCGGGCGAAGTCGCGATTACACGCGCTCGCGCCGAAGGCGAGCTGCGCTCGCTCAAAGGCAACCTGCTCGAGCTCACCAACAGCGTCATTCGGCTGCGCGCGCAGGTGCGTGAAATCGAAATCCAGGCCGAGTCGCAGATTCAGTCCCGGATGTCGATGGTCAACGAGGCGGCCGAAGGCTTCGATCCGCTTGAATTCGACCGGTACACGCGGTTCCAGGAATTGACCCGCGGCCTGGCCGAGGGCGTCAATGACGTCTCGACCGTCCAGCAGTCGCTGCTGAAGAACCTCGACGAAGCCGACGCGGCGCTGCTCGCGCAATCGCGGCTGTCGCGCGACGTGCAGCAGCAACTGTTCTCGATCCGGACCGTGCCCTTCGCCAGCCTGTCGGAGCGCCTGTATCGCATCCTGCGGCAGACCGCGAAGGAGCTCGACAAGCGGGCCAATCTCGAAATCCGTGGCACGCAGGTCGAGCTCGACCGCTCGGTGCTGGAAAAACTGGTCGGGCCGCTCGAGCACCTGCTGCGCAATGCGCTCGACCATGGCATCGAAAGCCGCCAGGCGCGCGTCGCCGCCGGGAAACCGGACACCGGGGAAATCACCCTCAACGTGCGGCAGCAAGGCAATGAAATCGCGATCGAGCTCGCCGACGACGGCGCCGGCCTCGAGCTCGATCGGATCCGTGAGAAGGCGCGGGCCCAGGGGCTGCTCAGCGCCGATGCCGAGCCGACCGAAGCGCAGCTCGTCGAGTTCGTCTTCGCGCCCGGCTTCAGCACGGCGGCCAAGGTCACGCAGATTTCCGGACGCGGGGTCGGTCTGGACGTCGTGCGGTCCGACATCGCCGCCCTCGGCGGCCGGGTCGAGGTGGCGAGCTCGCCCGCGAAAGGCACGACGTTCACTCTTTATCTGCCGTTGACGCTGGCGGTTGCGCAAGTCGTGCTGGTCAAGGCCGGAGGCAGGCTGTGGGCGCTGCCTTCGCCGATGGTCGAGCAGGTCCAGCAGATCAAGGACAAGGATCTGATCAACCTGTATCTGACGCGCGAAGTCGTGTGGCAGAACCGCAAGTACCCGTTCTTCTACCTGCCTCGACTGCTCGGAAGCGGCGGCAACAATCCCGAGACGATGCGGTACAACTCGGTGCTGCTGCTCAAGAGCGGCCAGAATCTCGCCGCCGTGCACATCGACGAGATGATCGGGAACCAGGAAGTGGTGGTAAAGAACATCGGCCCGCAGCTGGCGCGCGTGTCGGGCATTTCCGGCGCGACGGTGCTCGGTACGGGCGAGGTCGTGCTGATCATCAATCCGGTGCAGCTGGCGCAGCGGCTGGATACCGCCGCCGAGGCGCCGATGGTCGTCAAGACGCCGCAGGCCGCCGCCGCCGCCGCGGCCGCCGCGGCCGCCGCGGGTCCGCCGCTGATCATGATCGTCGACGACTCGCTGACGGTGCGCAAGATAACCAGCCGCCTGCTGACGCGTGAAGGCTACATGGTGATAGCCGCCAAGGATGGCCTCGACGCCCTGCAGCTGCTGGGCGAGCGCATTCCCGATGCCATCCTGCTCGACATCGAGATGCCGCGCATGGACGGCTTCGAATTCGCCAAGACGATCAAGGCCGACCACAATCTGGTGGACATTCCGATCATCATGATCACCTCGCGCACGGCGGAGAAGCATCGCAACCGGGCCGCCGAGCTGGGCATCGACCTGTACCTGGGCAAGCCCTACCAGGAAGAAGAGCTGCTGCGCAATCTGCGCGAGCTGCTCGCCGTGCACGCGGACTGATCCGAACCAGGCGGTAATCCAGCGAGGGCGCGTCGATGATGCGCCCTTGTTGCTTTCTCAAGGCTGCGCGTCGCGCTTTGACCTCGGCCGGCCGGCGGCGTAAATTGGAATACGCCGCGGCCCGCCGCCGGCGCCGTCCCCGGCGCTGCAAGGTAGAATTGCCGTCACGGCAACGAGCACGGCCATCCCGCAGGTCCCCAGGAGGAGACGACATTCATGGCGAAATTCGCCACCCCCAACATTCGCACGCTGGCGCTGGTCGGGCACGGCGCGTCGGGCAAGACCACGCTGGTCGAAGCGCTGCTGCACAAGGCCGGAGCGATCCAGTCGGTCGGAAGCGTCGAGCGCGGCACGACGGTCAGCGACTTCTAGCCGCTGGAAAAGA
>DATASF010000071.1:0-11489 GCA_036269335.1 Casimicrobiaceae bacterium | reverse complement strand
AGCCCTGCTATCACTGCCTGTTCGGCGACGGCGGCGACTTCGAGGAGACGCGCTGCGCGGTCATTGGCGTATTCGCGCCGCTGGTCGGCATCGTCGGCGCAACGCAGGCTGCCGAAGCCTTGAAGCTGATCGCCCCGGCCGGCCGTTCGCTCGCCGGCCGCCTGCTGCTGGTCGATGCGCTGACGATGGAATGGCGCGAGGTGCGGGTGCTGAAGGATCCAGCGTGTCCGGTATGCGGGACGAGCGAGCGATGAGCGGCGTCGTGCCCGCACGGTGGAGCGTCAGAGCGATGGCGCGACTCGCCGCCGTCGGTGTCGCCTGCTGGCTAGGCGCGGTGGCAGCACAAACCGCACCGACAGCGGCCGAATGGCAGTCGATCCAGGAAGTCATCGCGGCACAGCGGGCGGCGATCATCGCGGGCGATGCCGACCAGGCGTTCGGCTATGCCTCGCCGGGCATCCAGCAGCAGTTCGGCGACGCCGCAAGCTTCCTCGCGATGGTCGACGCGGCTTATGCGGAGCTCGAGTCGGCGCGCTATGTCGAGTTTCTGGAAGGCGCGGTCATCGACGGCATCATCGTGCAGCCGCTGCGCCTGATCGGCGCCGACAACACCGTGCGTGTCGCCTTGTACACGATGGAAAAGCAGGGCGACGGCAAATGGCGCATCTCGGGCTGCCGGATCGCGCCGTCGACGGTGCGCGCGGCCCAGGTTTCCGTCCCGGGATTCTAGGCGAAGAGGTACTTCCGCTGCGCCTCCCAGCCGTCCTGCGGCAGCCGCTTGAATCCGGACTTGGCGAACAGCGTCCAGCGCCCGACGACAAAGGCGAGAAGGACGTTCGCGTCGGCGACCGGATCGCCCGGCCACGCGCCCCCTGCCTGCGCGATCTTCAGCGATTGCCGCAGCGCGGCCTCGATCCGGTCGTACAGCTGGTTCATGCGCGCCTGCAGGCGCTCGTCCTCGTTGACCAGCGCGTCGCCGATCAGCACGCGCGTCATCCCCGGATTCTTTTCGGCGAAGCCAAGGAGCACGACGATCATCTGTGTCGCCTGCGCGACGCCGTCGGTGGACTCGGTGGTTATGCGATTGACCAGCGAGAACAGCGTCGTCTCGATGAATTCGATCAGCCCCTCGAACATCTGGGCCTTGCTGGCGAAATGGCGGTACAGCGCCGCCTCGGAGACGTCGAGGCGCTTCGCCAGCGCGGCGGTCGTCACCTTTTCGCCTCGCGGCGTCTCCAGCATGGCGGCCAGCGTCTGCAGTATCTGCAGCCGCCGCTCTCCCGGTTTGCTCGCCATTCTCCCGCTCCCTGATCAGATCGGCGGCATCGCGGCGTGACGCCCGATGCTGCCGAATCGCGACTTCAGCTTCGCCACGACCGTTCGCTGCCTCGCGCGATCGACTAGTCCGCGCTTATCATGGTTCCGACGCCTTCGTTGGTCAGCACTTCCAGCAGCAGTGCGTGCTCGACGCGGCCGTCGATGATGTGCGAGCTCTTGACGCCGTTTTTCACCGCTTCCAGCGCCGACCCTATCTTGGGCAGCATGCCGCCGTGGATCGTGCCGTCGGCGAACAGCGCCTCGATCTCGCTGGCGGACAGGCCGGTCAGCAGATTGCCGTGCTTGTCGAGCACGCCCGCGGTGTTGGTCATCAGCACCAGCTTTTCGGCATTCAGCGTCTCGGCGAGCTTGCCGGCGACGAGGTCGGCATTGATGTTGTACGCCTCGCCTTCGTGGCCGACGCCGATCGGCGCGATCACCGGGATGAAGTCGCGCGAATCGAGCAGATTGATCAGCTCCGGGTCGATCTTCTCGATCTCGCCGACCAGGCCGATGTCGACGAATTCGCCGTGGTTGGTCTCGCTCTTGAGCAGCAGCTTGCGGGCATGAATGAACGCGCCGTCCTGGCCGGTCAGGCCGACCGCGCGTCCGCCATGCTGATTGATCAGCCCGACGATCTCCTGGTTGAGCTCGCCCAGGACCATCTCGACGACGTTCATCACCTTGTCATCGGTGACGCGCATACCCTGGCGAAACTCGCTGCGGATGCCCATCGTCTTCAGTAGGTCGCCGATCTGCGGGCCGCCGCCGTGCACGATCACCGGATTCATGCCCACCAGCTTCAGCATCACGACGTCGCGCGCGAAGCCAGCCTTGAGCGCGGGTTCGGTCATCGCGTTGCCCCCGTACTTGATGACGATCGCCTTGTCGTGAAAACGCTGGATGTACGGCAGCGCCTCCGCCAGGATTTGGGCTTTGAGGGCGGACGAGCCGACCTCGATCGAGACGGATTTCATCGGACGCTTGGGGTTGCGGCGATTGTACTTGAAGGCGCCCGAATAGAATACGAGCGCCGCTGCGCCAACGAGTAAGCCCTAACTGGCGATGCCTTGTGCGCGTTTGTATCGAACAAGGCATTTTGCTATCTTGCCTGCATGCCGAGCCCGCTGCCGGACCCCGTCGACCTCGGTCTAGTCCACCGCGTGCTGGTCACCAAGCTCCGCCACCATGGCGACGTGCTGCTCGCCTCGCCGGTGTTCACCGTGCTCAAGCGCGCCGCCCCGGCAGCGGAGATCGACGCCCTGGTGTACGCGGAAACCGCGGCGATGCTCGCCGGGCATCCGGCGATCGCGCAACTGCACCTCATCGATCGCGACTGGAAGCGGCAGGGGCTCGTGCGGCAGGCGCGCGCCGAGCGCGCGCTGCTGTCAGCACTTGGCAAGCGCCGCTACGATCTGATCGTCCACTTGACCGAGCATCCGCGCGGCGTGTGGCTGTCGCGGCTGCTGCGGCCTCGCTACAGCGTCGCGCGCCACCTCGACCGCGCGCACTGGCCGTGGCGGACGAGCTTCACCCATTACTACCGGCTGCCGCGAAGGACGCCGCGTCACACGGTCGAGTGCAACCTCGACAGCCTGCGCCGCATCGGCGTGCAGCCTGCGCCGGGCGACAAGGCGCTGGTGCTCGCGCCGGACAGCGCCGCCACGGCGCGCGTGCGCGCGCTGCTCGCGCAGCACGGCGTCGAGACCAGGCGTTTCATCCAGCTCCACCCCGGGTCGCGCTGGCTGTTCAAATGCTGGCCTGCCGGGCATTACGCTGCGTTGCTCGAGCAGCTCGGCGCCGACGGCTGGCGCGTCGTGCTGACCGGCGCGCCCGACCCGCGCGAGCGCGCGCTGGTCGACGCGATCCTCGCCGCGACAACGCAGACGACGCGAAGCCGCGTGACCGATCTCGGCGGACAACTGAGCCTCACCGAGCTCGCGGCGCTGACCCGCGAAGCGCGCGCCTTCGTCGGCGTCGACTCGGCGCCGATGCATATCGCCGCAGCGGTGCAGACGCCGGTCGTCGCCCTGTTCGGCCCCAGCGGTGATATCGAGTGGGCGCCGTGGCAGGTGCCGCACCGCATCGTCGCGTCGGCCGATCATCCGTGCCGGCCCTGCGGCAACGACGGTTGCGGCGGCGGCAAGATCTCCGAGTGCCTGACGACGCTGCCGGTCGCGCGCGTGCATGCAGCGCTGACTGCGATTCTTGCCGAGACCGGTGGCTGACGGATGCTGAGACTCGCGATCATCCGGCAGCGCTACACGCCGTACGGCGGCGCCGAGCGATTCGTCGAAGCGGCGCTGGAAGCACTGCTCGAGCGCGGCGTCGCGATATCGCTGTACACGCGCGAGTGGCCGCAGACGAGGCTGCAGCTGATCGAGCCGGTGCTCTGCGACCCGTTCCATATCGGGCGCCTCTGGCGCGACTGGAGCTTTGCCCGCGCGGTGTGCCGCGCGGTGACCCAGAAGGCGCCCGAGCTCGTCCAGTCGCACGAGCGGCTGTTGTGCTGCGACGTCTACCGCGCCGGCGACGGCGTGCACCGGTCGTGGCTCGACGAGCGCTTGCGCGACGCTTCGACGCTGCGCCGCTGGTGGACCGAGCTGAGTCCTTATCATCGCTACGTGCTCGCGATCGAGCGGCGGCTGTTCGCGAGTCCGCTGCTGAAGGCGGTGATCTGCAACTCCCGGATGGTCCGCGCGGACATCCGCGATCGTTTCGGGGTGCCCGACGAACGTCTGCCGGTCGTCTACAACGCCGTCGACAGCGAAGCGTTTTCGCCGAAGCTCCGCGCGCATCGCGACTCGATGCGACAGAAGCTCGGCGTGCGGCAGGATGCGACCCTGTTCCTGCTGGTCGGCTCCGGCTACGTGCGCAAAGGCGTGGCCGCCGCGCTCACCGCGCTGTCGCGGCTGCCGGAGAATACACACCTCCTGGTCGTCGGCCGCGACAAGGCGCTCGGACGCTACAAGCGGCTGGCACGTCAGCTCGGCGTCGCTTCCCGGGTCGCGCTGGTCGGCGCGCAGGACGATCCGAAGCCGTTCTACGGCGCCGCCGACGCCTTCGTGCTGCCGACTCTTTACGATCCGTGTCCGAACGCCGCGCTCGAGGCGATGGCTTGCGGCCTTCCGGTCGTGACCAGCACCCGATGCGGCGCCGGCGAGCTCGTCGTCGAGCACGATGCGGGATTTGTCTGCGATGCGCGCGACCTGGACGCGTTGACTGCGCACATGAGCACGCTGACCGACGCCGACGCGCGCGCCGGACGGGGCGAGCGCGCGCGCGAAGCGGTGCTGCCGCTGACACCCGACGCGATGACCTTGCAACTGGTGCTGCTGTACCGCGATCTGCTGGCGGCGGCGCACGCGGCGCGGACAGAGCAGCCGAAGACCGCTGCGCTATAATCGCCGGCCGTTCATACGACCGCCGGCAGCCTGAGGAAACTAAAGCGCCGGCCCCCATCGGTCCCGCCGTGTCGCCCAGCCTGGTCCTCTACCGGCGTTTGCTGACCTACGTCCGCCCCTACTGGTGGGCGTTCGCGCTGGCGCTGATCGGCATGGTCATCGTCGCCGCCGGCGACACGCTGATGGCCTACATGGTGATGCCGATCATCCAGAAACTGCAGAACCCCGATCCGGCGATGACGCTGCAGCTTCCGCTCGCGGTGGTCGCGGTGTTCCTGCTGCGCGGACTGGGCTCGTTCATGTCCGAGTACGGGATGGCGTGGACCGGGCATCGCGTCGTGTTCGACCTGCGGCGCGAGATGATCGACCGCCTGCTGTCGCTGCCCACGCCGTACTACGACGCCCAGTCCTCGGGACGGCTGATCTCCAAGTTCACGTTCGACGCCTACCAGCTCGCCGCCGCAACGTCGTCGGCGATCACGACCGCGGTGCGCAGTGCTTTGACCATCGCCGGTACGCTCGGCCTTTTGTTCTGGCTCAACTGGCAGCTGACGCTGGTCTCGATCATCATCATGCCCGCGGTCGCAGTCGTCATACGTTATTTCAGCCGGCGGCTGCGCCGCGTGGCACGCGACGTCCAGCAGCGCACCGGCTCGATGAGCCACGTGCTCGAGGAAATCGTCGGCGCGCAGCGCGTCGTCAAGATTTTCGGCGGCCAGGCGTACGAGCGGGCGCGCGCCGTCGCCGGCGCGAACAAGCTCCGCCAGTCGATGAGCAAGCAATCGTCGGCGAGCGCCGCCAGCTCGCCGTTCCTGCAGTTCGTCGGCGCCTGCGCGGTCGGGCTGATCGTCTACCTCGCGTTGAAACAGAGCGAGACCGGCGGCTTCGACGCCGCGCGCTTCACTTCCTACGTGATCGCCTTGCTGACCCTGCTCGACCGGCTGCGCTCGATGTCCGGGGTCAACGCCAACATCCAGCGCGGGCTCGCTGCGGCCGAAAGCATCTTCGGGCTGATCGACGAGCGGCCCGAGGCCGACAAGGGGACCGTCGAGATCGCGCGCCTGCGCGGCGAGCTCGAGTTCGAGCACGTGTCGTCGCGCTACGCCGGTGCGGACAAGGACGCGCTGGAGGACGTGAGCCTGACCATCGCGCCCGGCGAAAGCGTCGCGCTGGTGGGCCCGTCAGGCAGCGGCAAGACCTCGCTGATCAACCTGATCCCGCGCTTCTATCAACCCAGCGCCGGTCGCATCCTGCTCGACGGCCACGACATCGACGAATTGACGCTGGCCAATCTCCGCAGTCACCTGGCGCTGGTCAGCCAGGAAGTGACCTTGTTCGACGACACCGTCGCGGCGAACATCGCTTACGGCGCGATGTCCGGTGCGTCGCGCGAGGCTATCGAAAAAGCGGCGCTGGCCGCGCATGCGCTGGACTTCATCCGCGAGTTGCCCGACGGATTCGAGACGCTGGTCGGGGAGAACGGCTTGCGGCTGTCCGGCGGGCAGCGGCAGCGCCTCGCGATCGCCCGCGCGATTCTGAAAAACGCGCCGATCCTTATCCTCGACGAGGCGACGTCCGCGCTGGACTCGGAATCGGAACGCCATGTCCAGGCGGCGATGGACGCACTGATGCGCGGCCGCACGACCATCGTCATCGCGCATCGCCTGTCGACGATCGAGCGCGTCGATCGCATCGTCGTGCTCGACGCCGGGAGGGTCGTCGAGCAGGGGACGCATGCCGAGCTGCTCGCGCGCGGCGGTCTTTACGCCAAGCTGCATCGGATCCAGTTTTCGGCGGCGGCGCCGGTCGCCGGCTGAGGCCCCGGCCGAGCCGTGCGCATCGTTCATACCGAGGCCTCGCTCGGCTGGGGCGGACAGGAGATCCGCATCCTCACCGAAGCGGCCGGAATGATCGCGCGCGGCCACAGCATCGAGATCGCCTGCCCGCGCGAGGCGCGGATCTTCGCCGAAGCGCCGCGCTTCGGCGTGCCGGCGACCGCGCTGGCGATCGGCCGCAAGCGGCCGCGCGGCGTTTTCGCGCTGCGGCGCTTCATCGCGGAGCGTAAGGTCGACGCGATCAACGCGCACAGCTCGACCGACGCCTGGCTCGCAGCGCTCGCTGCGCGCTCGCTGTCGCGGCCCCCGCCGATCGTGCGCACCCGGCACATTTCCGCGCCGGTGCCGCACGATGCGCTGACGCGATGGCTGTACACCAAGGCGACCGCCGAGATCGTCACCACCGGCGAAGCGATACGCACGCAGTTGATCCGCGACATCGGCGTCGAGCCTTCGCGTGTGAGCTCGATTCCAACCGGCATCGATCCCGGTCGATTCGGCCCGGCTGACCGCGACGAGGCGCGGCGCTCGCTCGGGCTGCCGTCCGGCGTGCCGCTGATCGGCATTGTCGCGGCCTTGCGCAGCTGGAAAGGGCATCGCATCCTGGTCGAGGCGATGACTTTGCTCGCGCATCGCGACGCGCAGCTGGTGATCGTCGGCGGCGGCCCGCAGCGCGAGGCGCTGCGCACCCAGATCGGCGCGCTGGGGCTGGACAACCGCGTGCGGCTCGCGGGCAACCAGAACGACGTCGCGCCCTGGTTGGCGGCGCTCGACGTTTTCGCGCTGCCTTCGTACGCCAACGAAGGCGTGCCGCAGGCGCTGCTGCAGGCGATGCTGACGGCGCTGCCTTGCGTTACCACCGATGCGGGCGCCATCGGCGAGGCGGCGATCCCGGATCACACCGCGGTCGTCGTCGCGAAGGAGAATGCGGTCGCGCTGGCCGCAGGCATCGACCGTGTGCTGGGCGACCCTGCGCTGGCGCAGCGCATCGCCGCCGCCGGCAGGGAGCGCGTGCTGTCCAGGTTCAGCCTCGCCGCGATGCTCGATCGCATGGAAGCCGTGTTTCAGCGCGCCGTCGACTCTTATGTCCGCAAGTAACCCCGGCCATCGCTTCGCCGGGCGCGCCCGGGTCGTGGCCCGCGCGCTGGCGCGGCGCATTTCGTCGCCCGGCGGGCGCAACTCGCCGCGCGAGCCGCGACGGATCCTGGTCGCGCACCAACTGCTGCTCGGCGACACGCTGATGCTGACATCGCTGCTGGCCAAGCTTCGCGCGCAGCATCCCGGGGCCGAGATCGTGATGGCGTTGCCCGAGGCTTATGCTGGGCTCTACAGTTCGGCGCCGTACGGCGTGCGCGCCGTCGGCTGGAATCCGCGAACGCCGTCGCGTTCGCCGCTGTGGGGTGAGCGCGAATTCGACCTCGCCTTCGTTCCCGGCGACAACCGCTTCGGCTGGCTGGCACAGGCACTCGGCAGCCGATGGATCGTCGGCTTCGCTGGCGACCGGCCGTCGCGAAAAAACTGGCCATTCGACGAATTGCACCGCTATCCCGATCGGGCTGCTGCGTGGACCGACATGGTCGCGACGCTGGCCGACGGTCCGCCGCCCGCGCCGTACGCGAGACGCGACTGGGGCGATCCGGCCGCCGCTCCCTTCGAATTGCCGCGCGGACGCTACGCGGTGCTGCACGTCGGCGCGAGCTCGCCGCTCAAGCGCTGGGAGCCGGACAAGTGGCGAGGCCTCGCGGCATGGCTCGCGGCGCGCGGCGTCGCGCCGGTGTGGTCGGCGGGTCACGGCGAGGAGGCGATCGCGCGCGAATGCGATCCCGACGCCGAGCACCGCTCGTACGCCGGCGCGCTTTCCCTGCCGCAACTGTGGCGGCTGCTCGCCGATGCGGCGCTGCTGGTCGCTCCGGACACCGGTGTTGCGCACCTGGGACGCGTCGTCTCGGTGCCGACGGTCGCGCTGTTCGGTCCGGGATCGGCGTTGATCAGCGGCGCGGGCGAGTTCTGGCGCGACGCGCCGTTTCGCGCGGTGACCGTCGATCCTTTTCCCTGCCGCGATCAGCAGATTCTGTTCAAGCGCGAGATCGCGTGGGTGCGTCGGTGCGGCCGGAGCGTCGCCGAATGTCCGCGGCCGCGATGCATGGAAGCGATCGACCTGGCCCGAGCCTGCGCCGCCATCGTCGAGCTGGGCGCCGTCAACGCTTGAGCGTCGCCTTACCGCACCCTATCGGAACCGGAACCGATCAGCCGCGGCGCCGCGCGAACAGCGGCACGGCTCCCGCCAGCTGGACCGGCACCTCGCCCGGCAGCGCGTATTCGGGTATCCAGGTCTTCAGCCACGCGCGTACTTCGGCGTCGCCGGCGGCGCGGTCGCGCTCGAGCCAGCCGACCATCTCTCCGACGGCGTCGCGATGTCCGGGCAGCGCCTGCGCGATCCGCAATTTCGGATGCGGCGTGGGCAGCGTCGTCTCGCCGGAGGCAAGCGGCTCCTCGTAGAGCTTTTCGCCCGGCCGCAGCCCGGTGAATACGACGCGGATCTGGTCGGGATCGGCGCCGGAAAGGCGGATCATGTCACGGGCGAGATCGACGATCTTGACCGGCTCGCCCATGTCGAGCACCAGCACTTCGCCGCCGCGCCCCATCAAGCCGGCCTGCAGCAACAGCTGCGTCGCCTCGGACAGCGACATGAAATAACGGGTGATCTCCGGGTGCGTCACGGTGACCGGGCCGCCGCGTGCGATCTGTTCCCGGAATCTCGGTATCACGCTGCCCGCGCTGCCGAAGACATTGCCGAAACGGACGATGACGAACTGCGTGGCTCCGTTCTGCAGGCTCTGGCAGATCATCTCGGCCAGCCGCTTCGACGCGCCCATCACGTTGGTCGGATTGACCGCCTTGTCGGTCGACACCAGCACGAATTTCTCGACTTTGGCCGCGGCCGCGGCGCGCGCCAGCACCCAGGTGCCGTACGCATTGTTGCGCACCGCCTGCCAGGCGTTCGTCTCTTCCATCAGCGGGACGTGCTTGTACGCCGCGGCATGAAAGATCACGCTGGGACGCTCGCGCGTCAGCACCTGCTCGACCAGCGACCGGTGCTTGACGTCGCCGACCAGCGTGGCCAGCGGCAGGTCCGGAAACTCGTCCTGCAGCGCTTGCTGGATCTGATAGAGCGCGTACTCCGAAAGGTCGAACAGCACCAGCCGCAGCGGTCGGAACCGGGCGATCTGCCGGCAAAGCTCCGCGCCGATCGAACCACCGGCGCCGGTGACCATGACGACGCGGCCGCCGATCCAGTCGCTCAGACCCGCGCTGTCGAGCACCACGGCATCTCGCGCCAGGATGTCGTCGAGCTCGACGTGGCGGATGGTCGTCAGCTGCGAGCGGCCGCTGATCAAGTCGTCGTACGACGGGACGGTCAGCGCCTCGACCCCAGCCGACGCGCAGAGCTCGGCGACCCGCCGGCGCACGCCGTGCGCTGCGGCCGGCAGCGCGATGATGACCGTGCGGACGCCGAAGCGCTTGACCCAGAGCGGAAGCTCGACGATCGGTCCCAGGACGCTGATGTTGCGCAGCAGCCGCCCCTGCTTGCCGGGGTCGTCGTCTAGCAGGCCGACGACGCGCCATTGGCGGCTGTGCGCGAGCTCCTTGGTCAAGCGAGCGCCAGCTTCTCCTGCGCCCAGGATCAGCACCGGCTCGCCGAGCGCCGCCAGCGGGCTGTACAGCCGATGCTCCTTCCAGACGCGGTAGGCAAAGCGGCTGCCCGCCATCAAAAAGATCAGAATCAGCGGATAGAGAATCAGGACGCTTCGCGGCACCACGGCCGTCAGGCGCAGCATGACCAGGACGACCGGGATCGCGACCGCGCCCAGCCCGACCGCGAGAACGATCCGCTGCAGGTCGGGAACGCTCGCGAAACGCCAGAGGCCGCGGTAAAGGCCGAATGCAAGGAAGATGCCGGCCTGCAACGGAAGGACCCAGGCAAGCGTGCGGATCATGTCGGTAAGCTGCGGCTGGTGCAGGTCGAGATTGAAGCGCAACCAGTAGAGGCCGGTCCACGCGATCGCCGCCGCCACCACGTCGTGGGCAAACGCCAGCCATGCCCGCCAGTTAGCGCTTACTGTCACGCAACTCACCTATTCTGCTGCGCCATTGATGCGCCACCGAGCCGAACAGCAAGGCCAGGACCGTGGCCCAGACGGCCAGCAGGTACCAGCCGGCCTGCGGCGCGCGAGCCAAGGCAGCCAGCGCCGAGACCGCCGCGCCGATCATCAGCGCGGCGTACAGCGCCAGCGTGCCCGCGTGCCCCAGTCCCAGTTGGACCAGCCGCTGGTAATAATGGTCCCGATGCGCCCGCCAGACGCGCTCACCCGCCAACAGCCGGCGCAGCAGGGTCGAGCTGGCGTCCGCGATAAACGGCAGGAAAACGAGCAGCGGAAACCAGGCCGGCCACCACCCTTGCCGCCAGCCTTCGATGCCGAACACGCCGGCCAGAAAGCCCAGGGGCACCGAACCGGCGTCGCCCAGGAAAAGGCGCGCCGGGGGCCGGTTGGCCAGCAGAAACGGGATCGTCGCGGCCGCAAGCGCGAGCAAGGCCGGCGCGCGCTCGCTCCCCGCCCATAACGCGGCGAGCGCATAGGCGCCAAAGCCGACGACGGTCATCGTGCCGGCCAGGCCGTCGCTGCCATCCATGAAATTGTACAAATTGGCCATCCACACGATCGCGACGATCATCGTCGCCGCAACGAGCAAGTCGGGCATCGGCGCAGCGAGCCATAGCCAGGCCATCGCTGCCGCTATTTGCACGAACAGCCGCAGTGGCGCGGGTATGCCGCGGCGGTCGTCGAAAAACGAAACCAGAACGACCGCGGCGAGCGGCAAGAGCCATGGTTGAGCGCCCGGGAGCCAGACCGTGGCCGCGCACCAACCCAGC
>DATASF010000070.1:0-8796 GCA_036269335.1 Casimicrobiaceae bacterium | reverse complement strand
ACCGCGAGCATTTCGTCGTCGGCGAGCAGCGTCAGGTACTGGTCCGCGACTTCGGACACCAGCAGGATCTGGGCGGCCTTGCGCGCCTGCGCGGTGGCGAAGTATTGCTGCAGGGCCTGGTCGCTCAGGCTTTGCAGGCGGCCGAAGAAGTCGATCTCCCATGCTGCGGACAGGCCCACCGAATAGTCGTGTGTCAGTTCCGCGCGGCCGCTGGGCGAAAGACTTGCGGGTACGCGCGCGCTCGTCGGCGAGCTCCCCGAATTGACGAACGCGCCGACCTGTGGAAACAGCGCGGCGCGCTGGATCCGGTATTGCGCCCGTGTCTGTGCGACGTTCAGCGCTGCCACGCGCAAATCCTGATTGTTCGCAAGCGCGATCTCGACCAGACGCTGCAGCCGCGGATCGGTCAGGAAATCGCGCCAGCCGATATCGACGGCGGGCGACGTCTTGTCCGATCCGCCGGGCGACTTGTACGCGTCGCCGGTCGGATACGTTGCGGCGACCGCCGCGGCGGGCCGCTCGTACACCGGCTGCAGCGAGCAACCGGATATCAGCGCCGCGATGACGACGAGGACGGCGCGACCGCCGCGCGCCTTGTCGTTGTGATTGTCGGACGGGTCGCGTTTCATTTCGTGCCTCCCCCGGCCGCATTGAGCGCCGGCGGCGCGGACGATGCCGGCGCATCGCGCCTCGACTTGAACAGCTTTTCGGTGATCACCAGGAAGAACATCGGGATCAGAAACGGCGCAAGGAACGTTGCGGTCAGCATTCCCCCGATTACGCCCCGGCCGACGGCGTTTTCGCTGCCCGCACCGGCGCCGCTGGCGATCGCCAGCGGCAGCACGCCGAGAACGAACGCGAGCGATGTCATCAGGATCGGCCGCAGCCGCAAATGCGCGGCTTCAATCGCGGCGTCGAAGGCGGATTTGCCCCGGGCTTCGAGGTCGCGCGCAAACTCGACGATCAGGATTGCGTTCTTCGATGACAACCCGATCGTCGTCAGCAGGCCGACCTGGAAATAGACGTCGTTTTCCAGATGCAGCGCCGTCGCCGCGGCAAGGGCCCCGAGAATGCCCAGCGGCACCACCATGATCACCGAGATCGGCACCGTCCAGCTTTCGTACAGCGCGGCGAGGCTCAGGAAGACGACGAGGATCGACAGGCCGTACAGCAGCGGCGCCTGCGACCCCGACTGCTGCTCCTGCAGCGACACGCCGGTCCACTCGTAGCCGATGCCCGACGGCAGTTGCTGTGCGAGCTTCTGGATCACGGCCATCGCCTGACCCGTGCTCTTGCCGGGCGCCGCCTGGCCCTGGATCTCGACCGACGAAACGCCGTTGTAGCGTTCCAGCTTCGGCGAGCCCCAGCTCCATGACCCGGTCGCGAAAGACGTGAACGGCACCATGCTTCCCTTGGCGTTGCGCACAAAGAGCGACCTCAAGTCTTCCGGGTTCATCCGGAACGGCGCATCCGCCTGGACGTAGACCTTCTTGATGCGGCCGTCGCTGTCGAGGAAGTTGTTGACGTACCGCGAGCCCCAGGCGATCGAGAAGGTCTGATCGACGTCGCTGAGGTTGACGCCGAAGGCGCTGGCCTTTTCGCGGTCAATGTCGATCTTGTAGGTCGGGTTGTCGTTGAGCCCATTAGGCCGCACCACCGCAAGGCTCGGATCCTGCTTCGCCATGGCGATCAGCTGGTCGCGCGCCTGGATCAGCTTGTCGTGGCCGAGACCGCCGCGGTCCTCGAGCTCGAGATCGAATCCCGAGGCCGTTCCCAGCGCCGGAATCGAAGGCGGGTTGATCGGAACGATCACCGCATCCTGGTATGAGGCGAAATGTGCGGCGGTGCGCGCCAAGACCGCCTGCACCTTGAGGCTGGCGCGCGTTCGCACCGACCAATCCTTGAACCGCACGAAAATCAGGCCCTGGTTCTGGCCGCGGCCGGCGAAATTCAGGCCGGCGATCTCGAACGTCATGTCGACTGCGTCCGATTCCTGATTGAGCAGGTAGTTGGCGACATCCTCCAGCACGATCTCGGTACGCCCTTGCGTTCCGCCGTTCGGGGTCTGGACCTGGATGTAGGCGATGCCCTGGTCTTCGGTGGGCAGGAATCCCGTCGGCAAGCGCAGGAACAGCAAGCCGACGGCGACGACCAGCGCGCCGTAGATCAGCAGCCAGCGGACAAAGCGATTGCTAACGTGGCGCACTCCGCCTATATATCTGTCCCGCCCGTGCTCGAACGCGCGATTGAACGCGTCGAAGAAGCCTTTCTTTGCCGCTTCTCCGCCCTTGCTTACCGGCTTCAATATCGTCGCGCACAGCGCGGGGGTCAGCGACAGCGCCACGAACACCGACAGCAGCATCGCGGAAACGATCGTCAGCGAGAACTGGCGGTAGATCGCTCCCACCGACCCGGCGGAGAAGGCCATCGGGACGAACACGGCGCTGAGCACGACGGCGACTCCGACCAGCGCTCCAGTAATCTGCCCCATCGCCTTGCGCGTCGCCTCTCGCGGCGACAATCCTTCCTCGGACATCACGCGCTCGACGTTCTCCACGACGACGATCGCATCGTCGACCAGCAATCCGATCGCGAGCACCAGCCCGAACATCGTCAGCGTATTGATCGTAAACCCGAAGGTCGACATGATCCCGAACGTTCCGAGCAGCACGACCGGCACGGCGATCGTCGGAATCAGCGTCGCCCTGAAGTTCTGCAGGAAAAGGTACATCACCAGGAACACCAGCACGATGCCCTCGAACAGCGTCTTCACGACTTCGGTGATCGAAATCTTGACGAACGGCGTGATGTCGTACGGGTAGACCACCTGCAGGCCGTGCGGGAAGTACGGCTTCAGCTCGTCGATCCGGGCACGCACTGCGGTGGCGGTGGCCAGCGCGTTTGCCCCCGGCGCCAGCTGGATGCCGATCCCCGAGGCCGGCTGCCCCTTGAAGTGGGAGTCGATGAAGTAGCTTTCGGCGCCCAGGTCGATGTGCGCGACGTCGCGTATCCGCACCTCGGACCCGTCGGCGTTGACCTTGAGCAGGATGTTGCCGAACTCGGCGGGCGTGTGCAGCAGTGTCGCTTCGGTGATCGTCGCGGTCAGGCGCTGCGTCGCCGGCGCCGGTGTCCCTCCGAGCTGACCGCCGGCGACCTGGACGTTCTGGTTCTGGATCGCGGTCGAGACATCGACCGGCGTCAACGCAAAGCTGTTGAGCTTGTCGGTGTCGAGCCAGATGCGCATCGCGTACTGGGTGCCGAACACGTTGAAGTTGCCCACGCCGTCGATCCGGCTCAGCGGATCCTGCAAGTGCGAGACGATGTAGTTCGCGATGTCGTAGCGCGACATGCTTTTGTCGCTCGACACGAAGCCCGCGACCACCAGGAAGCCGTTGCTCGATTTGGTGACCCGGATGCCCGCTTGCTGCACCTGGGCAGGCAGCAGCGGCGTCGCGAGCTGCAGCTTGTTCTGCACCTGCACCTGCGCGATGTCGGGATTGGTCCCCGCCGCGAAAGTCAGCGTCGTCGTCGCAGTGCCGGAGTCGTCGGAGTTGGAAGACAGATACAGCAGATGATCGAGCCCGCTCATCTGCTGCTCGATCACCTGCACGACGGTGTTCTGGACGGTCTCCGCGGACGCGCCCGGGTAGGTTGCGGTGATCTGGATCGACGGCGGCGCGATCGTCGGATACTGCTCGATCGGCATCGATCGGATCGCCAATCCACCGCCGAGCATCACCAGCAGCGCGATGACGATCGCGAAGATCGGCCGGTCGATGAAGAACTTGGCCATGGCGGTCCTCTCTGATTACTTCGCTGCGGAGACGACGGGGCCGCGGGGTCCGCGCTGAACGGCGACCGCGGCGGCACGCGATGCCGCAAGGGCGGGCGAGCCGGTCGCACCGGAGACGGCACTCGCAGCGACGGCCGGCGCCGCATCGGCGGACGGCGGGGATACGGCAACCGCGGGCGCGGCCTGCGACTCGAGCGCCTGCACGACGGCTCCTGGCTGCACTTTCTGCACGCCTGCCACGACGACGCGATCGCCGTCGTCGAGCCCGCTTTCGACGATCCACTGGTCGCCGTTCGTCCCTCTGAGGCGCAACGTGCGAGCAGCGACCTTGTTGTCGTTTCCGACCACCAGCGCGGTCGCCTGTCCCTGCGGGTCATGCGTCACCCCGACCTGCGGGACCAGGATCGCGTTCTCGTTGACGCCCTCTTCGATGCGTGCGCGGACGAACATGCCGGGGAGCAGGGTGAGGCGCGTATTGGGGAAGATCGCACGCACCGTCACCGAGCCGGTCCCCTGGTCGACGGTGATGTCGGTGAATTGCAGGGAGCCCGGCAGCGGATATTGCGTCCCGTCCTCGAGCGTCAGCGTGACTTTCGCCTGATTCGGGCCGTTCATCTTCAGCTGACCGCTGGCGACGTCGCGCCGCAGCTGCAGGCCCTCGACGCTCGACTGCGTGAGGTCCACGTAAATCGGATCGATCTGCTGGACCGTCGTCATCAGCGTCGCGGCGCTGGCCTGCACATACGCGCCCTGCGTGACCAGCGAGGGGCCGCTACGGCCGCTGATCGGCGAGACGACATTCGTATACCCGAGGTTGATCTGGGCCATTGCGACCGCTGCCTTGCCGGTCGCGACGTCGGCGGCCGCCTGGCCTTGCGCCGCGACGGCGTTGTCGTAGTCCTGCTTGCTGACCGCGTTAGCGGCGACGAGCACCTTGTAGCGCTCGGCCTGCGCCGTCGTCGATGCGAGATTGGCTTCGGCCTTCTGCAGCGACGCGGTCGCGCTGTTGAGCGCGGCAATATAGGGCGCGGGATCGATCTGGTAGAGCCGCTGCCCTGCCTTGACCTCGGCGCCCTCCTTGAAATCGCGCTTGAGCACGATGCCGTCGACACGGGCGCGCACCTGCGCTACGAGGTACGCCGATGTCCGCCCCGGAAGCTCGGTCGCGACGGGTACGCTGCCGCGATGCACGGTCACCACCGCGACCTGCGGAGGCTGGGAAGTCGTCGTCGCAGGTTTGGCGGCGCCGCAGCCGGCGAGAACCATCGCGGCCAATACGGAAGCAATCCCCCCGCGACCTAGCTCCATCAGATCGGAATTCACGTCGCTCACCCTTGGGTCGTTGGAACATGTGAGCCGATAATGGAGGCGATTTGCTGCCCGCCCATTTCACGTGGGTCGAACGCCGTTACGTTTGCAACCCGTTCGGCGTCAGCTGGCGATCGCGACGTCGATGACAAACGTAATACGGATTGCGCGCGGTGAAACCGTGCGGTTATCGTCGCGGCGCCCAATGCCGATCAGGTACGCGCTGACACCGCTGCCGACAAGCCCCGGTGCCGGCCCCTTGCCCGCCCCGGAAACCAGCGAGTAGACTCTGGATTCGTCCACACCAATGACGACGACTGCGACGACCCTTCCGCCGCATGTGCTGGCGATCGACGATGATGCCGCGATGCGGGAACTGATCGCTGACTACCTCGGCGAAAACGATCTGCGGGTCACCGCGGTCGCCACCGGGGCCGACATGGACAGGATCCTGGCCGAGCACGCGATCGACGTGGTCGTACTCGACCTGCGGCTGGCCAGCGAAGACGGCATGCAGCTTGCAAAAAGGCTGCGCGAAACCTCCGAGATTCCGATCATTATCGTCAGCGGCCGGAAGGACGAAGCGGATCGCGTGATGGGCCTCGAGCTCGGCGCCGATGACTACATGACCAAGCCATTCAGCCCACGTGAGCTGCTCGCGCGCGTTCGCGCGGTGCTGCGCCGTTATCAGACCAGCAGCGAAATTTTGCCCGCGCGCAACGAGAAACGGCGTGCGTATCGCTTCGCCGGATGGGAATTGAATCTGCGCACCCGGAGGCTGACCGGAGCCGGCGGCAATCGCATCGAGCTGACCAATGGCGAATTCAGCCTGCTGGAAGCGTTTTGCGCCGCGCCGCAGCGCGTGCTGACGCGCGAACAGCTACTCGATCTATCCCGCCTGCATAACGCGGAAGTCTACGATCGCTCGATCGACGTCCAGATCCTCCGACTGCGTCGCAAGATCGAGACGAATCCGTCGCAGCCCGATTTCATCAAGACCGAACGTGGAGTCGGATACCTGTTCGACACGCCGGTCGAGGTGCTTTTCTAGCGCATCGCAGCGGCACGTCGGGTAATC
The DNA here is from genome assembly GCA_036269335.1 of Casimicrobiaceae bacterium. GTDB lineage: Bacteria > Pseudomonadota > Gammaproteobacteria > Burkholderiales > Casimicrobiaceae > PALSA-1003. Next base: position 2,617 of record DATASF010000070.1, on the reverse strand, counting down.
GCGATTCGAGCTTGGCCTAGGAGCCTTGCGGGTCGATGCGGTGCTTGCGCGACGCGACAGAAACCGGCGCCCGCTTCCGGGGAGTCCTACATTTGTAACGGGCGTGAACCGATCGGAAACTACCGCGTAGTGCCGGAGCGATCAAATAACCGTGCGAAATCGCAAACGACCATCAGCCGGGTTCCGGATCGAACATGTCCGACATTGTCATCATCGAGGAAGACGCGCTCATGCGGGCACTTCTCGTGGAATGGTTGACCGCCGAGGGGTATTCGGTGCGCGCGGCGCCGCGCGGCGATGCCGAGCGGCAGAATAGAGCGGCTCTGGTGATCGTCGACGTCTACAGACCCCGTCACGAAGGAGCGAAAAAGCTGCGCGCCGTCAAGGCCGCCCACCCGGAGACGCCTTTGATCGCGATCTCCGGCCAATTCCGGCCGGGACTCGCCGGATCGTGCACCACCGCCAAGGAGCTCGGCGTCATCCAGGTGATCGCCAAGCCGTTCTCGCGGGGCGAGTTGCTGGCGTCCGTCCGCGGCGTGATCGGTCCGGCGGGGCTGAACGCTGTCCGTCCCGGACGATGACGCAAGCGTCGCATTCCGACTCGCCGATCGCGGACGCGACACGCGCCGCCCGCCTGCGCTTCTCGATCATCACCGTAGGCGTACTTGTGATCGTCGCTTTCGCCGGCACCACCGCTTACGATTCCTGGAGCTCGTACAACCACGTCATCTCGGCGAACGAGCGCGACGTGGGGAATCTGGCGAAGGCGTTGGCGGAGGAGGCCGCGGGAAGCCTGCAGCTGGCCGACCTGCTGCTGCGCGATACCGTCCGGTGGTACGAGAACGAAAGGCCGTCGGCCGGCGATGCCGCCGATGCGAAACTGGCGGTCAAGGCGGCAGGCTTGCCGCAAGTGCGCGAGATCAGGATCCTCGACGCGCAGGGACTGCCGCGCTTTCGATCACGACAGCTGCCCGGCGACACCTCCCCGCTTGCCGATCGCTCGTATTTCATCGCCCACCGGGACACTCCGGGTCTCGGCGTCGTTCTCAGCGCTCCATTGATCACGCAAGTCGAACGTCGCCCGGCCGTCGTCATGTCGAGGCGTCTCGACAAGCCGGACGGAAGCTTCGACGGCATCGTCCAGGCGGTCGTCGACGTCGAGGCGTTCCAGCAGGTGTACCGGGCGCTGGATCTCGGCCAGGGCAGCGCGGTCAACATGTTGCGCGACGACGGAACGCTGGTAGTCCGGCAGCCGCCGGCGGGAGATGCCCTGGGAAACAAATTTCCCGAGCTCATCGCGGCGAGCGCCGCGGCCGACGGCGAAGTGATCAGCCCGATCGACAACAAGGCGCGGTTCCTCGGCATCGCGCACGTCACGCAGTTTCCTCTGGTCGTCGCGGTTACGCGGGAGAAGGATGTCGCGCTCACCGGTTGGCGCGACGAGGCCTATCGCGTCGCGGCGCGAACTCTGCTGCTGACGCTGCTCGGCGCCTTCGCGATGGTCGCGCTGGTGAACCAGCTGCGGCGGGTCGCGCTCGGCGAACGGGCGCTGCGCCAGAGCGAACAGCGCTACGCACTGGCGATGGAAGGCGCGAACGAGGGTCACTTCGACTGGAATCTCGGGCACGGAGACTCGTTCGTCTCGCCGAAGATGAAGCTGCTGCACGGCCGCAGCGTCGACGCGCCCGTCACCACGCGCGACGCCTGGGTCGCCGCGCTCGACCTGCATCCCGACGACGCGCCCCGGATGCTGGCCGCGGTGCGCGATCATCTCGAAGGCCGCTCCGATCACTACGAAGCGGAATATCGCGTTCGCCACCCCGACGGCGAATGGCACTGGTTGCAAGCGCGCGGACGCTGCACCCGCGACGCGTCCGGAAAGGCGAAGCGATTCGTCGGGTCGGCGATCGACATCACTGCGCGCAAGAACGCCGAGGCGGAAAAGGATCGGCTCGAGGTCCAGCTTCGCCAGTCGCAGAAGCTGGAAGCGATGGGAACGCTCGCCGGCGGGATCGCGCACGACTTCAACAATATCCTTGGCGCGATACTCGGCTACGGCGAGCTCGCGCAGAAGGCCGCGCCCGAAGGCGGCGCCGTGCGCCGCTACCTCGACAACGTCATGCATGCCGGCGGGCGCGCCAAGGCTCTGGTCGAGCGCATCCTCGCGTTCAGCCGCAGCGGCGTCGGCGAGCGAGGACCGGTCAACGTCCAGGCCGTGATCGAGGAGACGCTCGAGCTGCTTGCCGCTTCGCTTGCGCCAGGCGTGCGCCTGGAAAAGCGACTCGAGGCCGGCGACGCGGCGATCATCGGCGACGCGACCCAGTTACATCAGGTCGCGATGAATCTCTGCACCAACGCCTTGCAGGCGATGGAGCACGGCGGCGTGCTCGGGGTGGTTCTGGAACGAGCGGATGTGGCGCAAAACCGCAGGCTGTCGAACGGCAGCCTCACGCCAGGTCCCTACGCGCGCCTGTGCGTCAGCGACACCGGCACCGGTATCCCGTCGGCGGTGCTCGACCGGATGTTCGACCCATTTTTCACCACCAAGGGCGTCGGCGAGGGAACCGGCCTGGGCCTGTCGCTGGTGCATGGCCTCGTGACGGATCTCGGCGGCGCG
>DATASF010000069.1:0-12797 GCA_036269335.1 Casimicrobiaceae bacterium | reverse complement strand
CATCGCCCGCCGGCTGGAAGTGCGGGGCAGTGTGAACGGGGTTACCGTCTACGACGATTTCGCGCACCATCCGACGGCCATTGCCGCGACCCTGGCCGCGCTGCGGCGCGTCGTCGGCAGCCAACGCATCGTCGCCATCGTGGAGCCGCGGTCCAATACGATGAAGCTCGGGACGATGAATGCCCGTTTGCCGGGGAGCCTCGAGCGCGCCGACCGCGTCTACTGCTATGCCGCCAACCTGGGCTGGGACGCGGCGGCCGTCCTGGCGCCGCTGGGCGATCGCGTCCGCGTCGCCGGCGATCTCACCCAGTTGATTGACGCAATCGTGCGCGATGCCCAGGCCGGTGACCATCTGCTGGTGATGAGCAACGGCGGCTTCGGCGGCATACACGGCAAGCTGCTCGAGCGACTCGCGGCCGGTGCGGCGGGAGCGCGCTCCTCAGCCTAAACGCTGAACCCGGCCGGGACTATTTCTCGATTCCATCGTTTCCGCACCTTCGCGTTGGGCTCGACCAGGCACCGGCCTTGGGTTTTATCCTGGGCGAGCCGGTCATCGTGCCCGGGGCCGGCTCGCGAAGTAGCTGTGTTATGTTCGAGATGAAATGGACGACGAATGACCTACTGCATCGGCGTGATGCTCGAAGAAGGGATGATCTTCGCATCGGACTCGCGCACGAACGCGGGGATGGACAGCATCGCCAAGTTCTGCAAGATGACGGTGTTCGAGCGCCGTGGCGATCGCGTCATTGTCCTCTTGAGCTCCGGAAACCTCGCCGGAACGCAGGCGGTGATCGGCGTGCTGAACAAGCGTTGTGCTGACGGCAACGGCGTCGACTGTCTCTGGAGCGCGCGGACGATGTTCGATGTCGCGATGCTGGTCGCGGACGCGATGCGCGACATCGAGCGACGCGACGGCGAGTATCTGCAGGAGAACGAGGTCGGCTTCAATGCCTCGTTCATCGTCGGGGGCCAGATAAGCGGCGAGCCGGTGCGACTGTTCCGGATCTATTCCGAGGGTAATTTCATCGAGGCGGGAATCGACACCCCTTATTTCCAGACCGGCGAGACCAAGTACGGCAAACCGATCATCGATCGCGTGATCAGGCGCTCGACTCCGCTCGCCGACGCCGCGAAATGCGTGCTGGTGTCCTTCGACTCGACGATGCGCAGCAACCTTTCGGTGGGCATGCCGATCGACCTGATCTGCTACGAACGGGACAGCCTCGAGGTGCAGAAGCGCCGGCGATTCGATCACGGGGACGCGTATTTCGCCGCGCTCAGCCAGGAATGGAGCGAGGGCACGCGCGAGGTATTTCGCCGGTTGCCCGAGCTCCGCTGGTGACCGAACGCGGACACGGTGAGCGATTCCTACCTTGTCAGCTGCGAACACGGCGGAAACCGCATTCCCGCACCCTATCGATCGCTGTTCCGGGGATGCGACGCGCTGCTCGATAGCCATCGTGGCTACGACTGCGGTGCGCTGGCCATGGCGCGAGGATTGGCGAAGGCGTTCAGGGCGCCGCTCGTGACCTCGACGATCAGCCGGCTGCTGGTCGACCTGAATCGCTCGATCGGCCATCCGCGAGTCTTCTCGGCAGCGACGCGCGACGCGCCTGCGGCCCTTCGCGCCAAGATCGCCGAACAGTATTACTTGCCCTATCGCCTGCAGGTCGAGCGCCTGGTCAGGCAATCGGTGTCGCGCGGCCGTCGCGTCATCCACATTTCATCGCACAGCTTCACCCCAGTGCTCGACGGCAAGGTGCGATCGGCCGATGTGGGCCTGCTGTATGACCCGCGCCGCGGAGGGGAGGCGGAACTGTGCGCGCGCTGGAAGTCTTCGCTCGAAGAGCTCGCTCCCCGGCTCCGCGTACGCCGCAACTATCCGTATGCGGGCAAGGGCGACGGCCTGACCTCGTATTTGCGCCAGCGCTTCGCGCCGGACGCCTATGTCGGGATCGAGCTCGAGATCAACCAGCGCATCGTCGTCGCCGGCGGACGACGTTGGATGGCGCTCCGCTCGGTGCTGATCGATTCGTTGCGCGTGGCAGGTGCGACCCGCCGCGCGGCTATTGGAGATCCATGATGAAGATTCGCGTCGGATTCGAGATGACCTACGACTGCCCGCAGCCGACGCCGATGATATTCAGCCTGAACGTCCATTACACGCGCGCGTCCGACCTGATCGGACGCGACGAGCTCGTCATCGACCCGCCGGTCCCGATGGCGGCGTATCGCGACAGCTTCGGCAACTGGTGCACCCGCATCGTTGCGTCGCCAGGCCGCACCCGCGTGTCCGCCGACGCGATGGTCAAGGATACCGGGCTTCCCGATGCCGTCGTTCCACAGGCGCAACAGGTCGCGGTGCAGGACCTGCCTGAGGAAACGCTGCTGTTTCTGCTGGGCAGCCGGTATTGCGAGACCGATCGGCTGTCCGACACGGCGTGGAACCTGTTCGGGAATGCCCCGACCGGATGGGGCCGCGTTCAAACCATATGCGACTACGTCAACCGGCATATTACCTTCGGCTACCAGCACGCGCGGATGACCCGCACCGCGCTCGAGGCATTTCACGACAGGACCGGCGTCTGCCGGGATTACGCGCATCTGGCCGTCGCGTTCTGCCGATGCATGAACATTCCCGCGCGCTACTGCACCGGCTACCTGGGCGACATCGGCGTTCCGCCGCCGCACGGTCCGATGGACTTCGCAGCGTGGTTCGAGGCCTTCCTCGACGGCCATTGGTACACGTTCGACGCACGCAACAATACGCCGCGCATCGGCAGGGTGCTCATTGCGCGCGGCCGCGACGCATCCGACGTGGCGATCAGCAGCACGTTCGGCCCGAACACGCTGACCAGCTTCAAGGTGTGGACGGACGAGGTGAAAGCCGCCTGATCAGCGGAATCGACAACGTGCCCGACCACGGCCTGATGGATTAGGCCACGGCGACCGTGTACTACGGGTCGTCGCGGTGGCGATGATCGACTTCAACGCGCACGCAGCCGAAGCAATCGCTGCACGTCCATGGCGGGCAATTTGTGCAGCGCAGCGGGCTTCGCGCGCGGTTTCGGGTAAAATCCCACCCATGTCCTGGCGAAGTCGCCTGCCGCTACATTCCTGATCGCGCCACCCGGCGGCGAGCCGGGTCCGCGCGTCGACATCCCGACAGTCCGGTCGCGTCGCGCTCCCAAAAGGAGCCCGGAACGTTGCCATCGGACCGCGACGACCGAGCAACCCTCCGGTCGACAGACAAGGAGTCCAACGATGAAGCACCGCAATCTCCGCGCCGGCAAGCCGGCAGACGTCGAATCCAGCGCGACCTACATCGATGTCGAAAACACTTTCGGCGCGCGCAATTACGATCCGCTGCCGGTGGTTGTGTCGCACGGCGAGGGCGCATGGCTGTGGGACATCCACGGCCGGCGTTTTCTCGACATGATGAGCTCGTATTCGGCCGTCAGTCACGGGCACGCGCATCCGCGCATCGTCACGGCGCTGGTCGCGCAGGCACAGCAGCTGGCGGTGACCTCGCGCGCCTTCCATAACGACAAGCTGCCGCTTTTTCTCAAGCGGCTGACCGAAGTGACCGGTCTGGCGCGCGCGCTGCCGGCGAACGGCGGCGCCGAAGCGGTCGAGACCGCGTTGAAAGCGGTGCGCAAATGGGGATACAAGGTCAAGCGCATTCCCGACGGACAGGCCGAGGTGATCGTGTGCGCCGGCAACTTTCACGGCCGTTCGATCACGATCGTAGGATTCTCGTCGGAAGCGCAATACCGTGACGGCTTCGGTCCTTTCGCCCCCGGATTCAAGGCGATCCCGTTCGGCGATCCCGGCGCCCTCGAAGCGGCGATCACGCCCAGTACGGCCGCCTTCCTGGTCGAGCCGATGCAGGGCGAGGCGGGGATGATCGTGCCGCCCGCCGGCTATCTGGCCGAATGCGCCCGCATCTGCCGCAAGCACCGCGTGCTGCTGATCTGCGATGAAATCCAGACCGGCATGGGGCGCACCGGCAGGTTTCTCGCCTGCGAGCACGACGGCGTCACGCCCGACGGTGTGATCCTGGGCAAGGCGCTGGGCGGCGGCGTTCTTCCGGTGTCGGCGTTCGTCGCGACCGACGAAGTGATGCAGGTGTTCACGCCCGGCGACCACGGCAGCACGTTCGGCGGCAATCCGCTGGCTGCCGCGGTCGGGCTCGAGGCTCTCGCGGTGCTGTTCGACGACAAGCTGATCGAGCGCTCGGCCGACCTCGGCGCATACCTGCTCGCGCAACTGAAGACGGTGCGGAGCTCATTGATCCGCGATGTGCGCGGCAAGGGGCTGTTTATCGGTCTCGAGGTCGACGCCCGCCGGACCGATGCGCGCGCAGTCGTCGACCGCCTGCTGGCGCGCGGAATCATCTCCAAGGACACGCACGGCACCGTCGTGCGCTTCGCGCCGCCGCTGGTGATCGACCGCGCGCAGATCGACTGGGCGGTCGGCGAAGTGCGCGCGGTGTTCGCCGAGCTCGACAACGGATTGCGCCGCGCCGCCTGACGCACGTTCGGAGGCCGCACGCGGCGCTATACTAGGCCGTGCCCAAGCCCACGCTCGCCGACAAGCTGGTAGTCGCGATCTCATCGCGGGCGCTGTTCGATCTGACCGAGAGCCATCGCGTCTACACCGAGGCGGGCGTCGACGCGTATCACCGCTACCAGATCGAGCACGAGGACCAGATGCTCGCGCCGGGACCGGCGTTCGTGCTGGTCAACAAGCTGCTGCGCCTCAATCGCGCCGACAAGCAGTACGTCGAGGTCATCCTGCTGTCGCGCAACAGCGCCGACACCGGATTGCGGGTGTTCAATGCGATCAAGCACTACGGGCTGGACATCACGCGCGCGGCGTTCACCAAAGGCGAGCCGACGTCGCGCTACGTGCCGGCCTTCGGCGCGCATCTGTTCCTGTCCGCCGACACCGAGGACGTCAAGCGCGTGCTCAACGACGGGTACGCGGCGGCGACGATCGTCCCCTCGACGGTGGGCAAGAACGAGTCCGACGAGCTGAGGATCGCGTTCGACGGCGACGCCGTGCTCTTTTCCGACGAGGCCGAGCGCGTCTACCAGGAAAGCGGCCTGGCGGCGTTCTCGAAAAGCGAAACCGACGCCGCGCTGCGCCCGCTGTCCGGCGGCCCGTTCAAGGAATTTCTCGCCGGCCTGCACCGGATCCAGAGCGATTTTTCCGATGACGCGAGCCCGATCCGCACCGCGCTGGTCACCGCGCGCAGCGCACCGGCGCACGAGCGCGTGATCCGGACGCTGCGGGCGTGGAACATCCGCATCGACGAGGCCCTGTTCCTCGGCGGGCTCGACAAGGGAGAGTTCCTGCGCGCGTTCGGCGCCGACATCTTCTTCGACGACCAGCGCACGCACGTCGAGTCCGCGTCGAAGCACGTCGCGACCGGCCACGTCCCGCACGGCGTGGCCAACGAGTAGCGGCGCCGGGAGCGCTCGCTAGCGGCGTCTAGTCGACGATCCGCCCGTAGAACGGGTACTGCGGATCGTTGTACCCCGGCGTCGACGGATGCCCGGGCGTGACCAGCGAATCGATCAGCGCCTCGTCGTCGGCATCGAGCGTCTTGCCGGCCGCGCTGAGATAATCCTCCCACTGCTCGATCGTGCGCGGTCCGCAGACGACCGAACTGACGATCCGGTTGGACAGCACCCAGGCGAGCGCGAACTGAGTCGCCGTCAGACCCTTGGCTGCGGCGTGCGCCTTGATCGTCTGCGCCATCGCGATCGATTCGTCGCGGAATTCGGTCTCCATCATCCGCCGGTCCTTGCGCGCGGCTCGCGAGTCGGGCGGCGGCGCCCCGCCCGGCGCGTATTTTCCGGTGAGCACGCCGCGCGCGAGAGGGCTGTACGGGACGACGCCGATGCCGTAGTAGTCGCAGGCCGGAAGGATCTCGACCTCGGGCATCCGGTTCATCGCGTTGTAGTAGGGCTGGCAGACGACCGGTTGCGGCACGCCGAGATCGGCGCACATCGCCACGACTTCGGCGATGCGCCAGCCACGATAGTTGGACACGCCGAAATACCGGATCTTGCCGGAGCGGATCAGATCGCCGATCGCCGCTATCGTCTCGGCCAGCGGCGTGTCGGTATCGTCCTTGTGCAGATAGTAGATGTCGATATAGTCGGTGGCCAGTCGCTTCAGGCTGTCGTCGCAGGCGTTCATGATCCAGCGCCTTGAAAGCCCGCCGTCGTGCGGCGCCTTGGTCATCACGTTGCCGACCTTGGTTGCGACGATCCACCGGCGCCGATTGCTGGCGATCGCGGGGCCGACGATCGTCTCGGATGCGCCCTTGGCATAGACGTCGGCCGTGTCGATGAAGTTGACGCCGGCGTCGAACGCCGAGCCGATGATGCGCTGCGCGGCGGCGGCGTCGGTGCGGTCGCCGAACATCATCGTGCCGAGGCACAGCACCGATACATCGAGACCGCTGTCGCCGAGACGGCGGAGTTCCATGGTCGACTCCGGAATGGGACTGCCCGGCGCCATCGTGCAGCAAAGCTCCAGGTCCTGCAACGTGGACGGGCCCTGAACCGGCGTCACGGTATAATCCGCGCCTCCCTCCGCAGCAACTTTCGCTTCCCATGAATGTTTTTTTCGAGGACGACGGCGCGTTCAAGGCCGGCACGGTCCTCGCCGACAACGATACGTCGCTGCAGGTCGAGACAGCATCGGGCAAGCGGATGAAGATCAAGGCGGCCAATGTGCTGCTGCGATTCGCCGATCCGGCGCCCGGCGCGCTGCTCGCCGAAGCGCAGGCGCTGGCCGACGATATCGATCCCGCGTTCCTGTGGGAAGCCAGCGGCGGGGGCGAGTTCGCGTTCGCCGATCTGGCGACCGAGTACTTCGGGCGCACGCCTCGGCCCGGCGAAGCGGCGTCGCTCGCTTTCTGCCTGCACGCCTCGCCGATGTATTTCTACAAGAAGGGCAAGGGCCGCTACAAGGCCGCGCCGCCCGACGCGCTGAAGGCCGCGCTGGCCGGCGCCGAGCGCAAGCGGCGCGAGTCCGAGGAAGTTGCCGCGCTTGCGGCGGAGCTCGCCGCCGGACGCCTGCCGCAGGCAATACGCGACAACCTGCCGATGCTGCTGTACCGGCCCGACAAGCAGGCGATCGCCGCCCGCGCCGTCGCGGCGGCGTGCGAAACAGCGCACACCAATGCGCTGGCATTGCTGGCGGCGTGCGGGGCGGTTCCATCGACGCACGATTACCATTTCGATCGCTTTCTGTCGGAGGCCTTTCCGCGCGGCACGGCGTTTCCCGACTGCGGCGACGTGCCGGACGTCCCGGAGCTGCCGCTGGCCCGGGCCGAGGCATTCTCGATCGACGACGCGACGACGACCGAGATCGACGACGCCTTTTCGGTGCGCGCGCTACCCAGCGGCAACTTCGAGATCGGCATTCATATCGCGGCGCCCGCGCTCGCGATGCCGCGCGGCTCGGCGCTCGATGCCATCGCGCGCGCCCGGCTGTCGACCGTCTACATGCCGGGGCGAAAGATCACGATGCTGCCCGACGCGGCTATAGCGCGCTTCACGCTCGCCGCCTGCGCGCCGCGGCCTGCCTTGTCGCTCTATGTCGAGACGGCGCCCGACGGCACGCCGCTCGGACAGACGACTCGCCTCGAGCTCGTGCCGGTCGCGGCCAACCTGCGTCTCGACGCGGTCGGCGAGCAATTCGTCGCCGCGGCGTCGCCAGGCGAGCCGCGCTGGACCGATGAGTTGCGGGCGCTGTGGCGCTTGGCCGAGAAGCTCGAGGCGGCGCGCGGCAAGCCCGACGTGCCTCGCCTCGATTACACGTTTCTGGTCGACTGGGACGCCGCGGCCGATGGCAGGGTCGCGATCGTGGCGCGCCCCCGCGGATCGCCGCTGGACAAGCTGATCGCGGAGCTGATGATCCACGTCAACAGCAGCTGGGGAAAACTGTTGCAGCAAGCGAATCTGCCCGGCCTGTATCGCACGCAGCAGGCGGGCAAGGTGAAGATGAGCACCAAGCCCGAGCCACATCAGGGCCTCGGCGTGGCGCAATACCTGTGGGCGAGCTCGCCGCTGCGCCGCTACAGCGATCTGGTCAATCAGCGGCAACTGATCGCCGCCGTCGCCGGCGACCCGCCGCCGTACGCCGAGGGCGACGCCGAGCTCTTCGCGGTGCTCGGCGATTTCGAAGTCACGTACGCGCAGTACGCCGAATTCCAGAGCCGGATGGAGCACTACTGGTGCCTGCGCTGGCTCCTGCAGGAAGACCTTCGCGAGGCGACGGCCAGCGTCGTGCGCGACAATTTGGTGCGCTTCGATGCGCTGCCCTTGTACGTTCGGGTCGCCGACCTGCCGGCCGCCGCCGGGCCGCGCGTGCGATTGGCGATCGGCGCCGTCGATCTGCTCGGGGCGACCGTTGAGGTCCGCTACGCCGGGGGAGCGCTGGACTGACCGGGGTTGAGCGATATACTCCCGGCCTATGCCCAAGGGCACGCGAACCAGTGCGATGGTCACGCCGCTAAGCGCCGCGAGGAAAAAACCGGCGGTGCGGCCGCATGCGCTGGTCGTGCTCGCGGAAGCGCGGTCGATGTCGCTGCCGTTCCTGTTCGCCGACGCGACGCCGGGCAAGCGTCTGCTGGTCAAGGCGATCGTGGCATCGGTCCTGCTGCATCTCGCCGTGCTGGCCGTGCACTTCAGTCCTCTGGATCTGGCGAAATTCGATCGCGACGGGCCTCCGCTCGAAATCGCGCTGGTCAACGCCAAGTCGGTGTCCAAGCCGACCAAGGCGGATCTCCTCGCGCAGGCGCATCTGGACGGCGGCGGCAACACCGACGCCAATCGCCGCGCAAAGAGTCCGCTGCCGGTGCTGCCCAAGGAAAACGCCAGCAGCCAGCTTGCCGCGGCGACCCAGAAAGTCGACACCCTCGAACAGCGCGCGAGCGAAATGATGGCGCAGCTCAAGGCCGCGGCGGCGGTCGCGGTGCCGCAACCCCAACCGAACGAGGCAGCGGAGCAAACCGACCTGCCGACGGCCACCGAGATGATGCAGCGCACGCTGGAATCGATGCGGCTCGAAGCGCAGATCGCCAAGGATATGGAGGCCTATCAGAAGCGGCCCAAGCGCCGCTTCATCGGCGCGCGCGCCGAGGAATATCGCTTTGCGCGCTATGTCGAGGACTGGCGGCTCAAGGTCGAGCGCATAGGCAATCTCAATTATCCCGAAGCGGCGCGCGCGCAGAAGCTCTACGGCAGCCTGCTGGTGACCACGGGGATACGCGCCGATGGCAGCGTCGAGAGCGTGGTCGTCGAGCGTTCGTCCGGAAAGCGGGTTCTCGACCTGGCGGCCACCCACATCGTGCAGATGGGTGGCCCGTACGCGCCGTTTCCACCCGACATCCGGCGCGACACCGACATCCTGTATATCACGCGGACCTGGACCTTCGCGCCGGGCGATTCGCTGACGTCGCAATGAGCGTATCGGTGGGCGTGTGACCGGCGGCAAGGCATCGCCGGCCGGCCGGCGAGCGGCGGACCGGACATCCGATGCAGGGGCAGATTCGCGATCGGCGGACGCGCGGCCGGTCGACCGGTACGCCGTCATCGGCAACCCCGTCGCGCACAGCAAGTCGCCGCTGATTCACGACGCCTTTGCACAGGCCACCGGCCAGCGCATGCGCTACGAGCGGCTGCTGGCGCCGCTCGACGGGTTCGACGCGACGGTCCGGACATTTTCCGAGGCGAATGGACGCGGCCTCAACGTCACGATCCCCTTCAAGCTGCAGGCATTCGCGCTGACGCGCGAGCGCAGTGCGCGGGCGCAATCGGCGCGCGCCTGCAATACGCTGGCGTGGCGCGGCGACCACTGGTTCGGCGACAACACCGATGGCGCGGGGCTGACGGGCGATCTGACGCGCAATCTGGGCGAGACGATCGCCGGCAGGAATCTGCTGGTGCTCGGAGCCGGAGGCGCGGCGCGCGGCATTGCCGGAGCCTTGCTCGCCGAACGTCCATTGCGCCTGGTGATCGCCAACCGGACGCACGCGAAGGCGATCGAGCTGGCGGCGCAATTCGAGCGCGACGGTCCGATCAGCGCCGAGCCCTTGGCGTCGCTCTCCGGGCAGCAGTTCGACATCGTCGTCAATGCGACCAGCCTCGGACTCGGCACGCCGGTTCCCGCCGGACTGTGGCCGCACCGGCTCTTCGCCGCGCAGGCACTCGCCTACGACCTGATCTACGCCGATCAGACGACGCCGTTCCTGCACTGGGCGCGCGACGAGGGTGCGGCGCGCACCGCGGACGGGCTCGGCATGCTGATCGAGCAAGCCGCGGAAAGCTTCTGCCTCTGGCGCGGCGTGCGCCCCGACACCGCGCCGGTTTTTCGGCTGCTGCGGCCGTTGGGACGAGGCTAGGGCATGCGTCCGGCGCTGCGCTGGACGATCCGGGCGGCGCTCGTGCTGCTGACCGCGTTCGTGCTGCTGCAGCTCTGGTATGCGGCACATATCTGGTGGTGGCGCGATCACCCGCCGCGCGAAACGGCTTTCATGTCGGGCCGTCTGGCCGAGCTGAAGAAAGTCAACCCGAATGCGCGCCTGCAATATGCGTGGGTGCCGTATCAACGCATTTCGGTCCAGCTGAAACGCGCGATGATCGCCGCGGAAGATGCAAAATTCGTCGAGCACGAGGGATTCGACTGGGAAGGTATCCAGCACGCGATGGACAAGAATATGAAGAAGGGCCGTGTCGTCGCCGGCGGATCGACGATTTCGCAGCAGCTCGCGAAGAACCTGTTCCTCTCGGGGGATCGAAGCTACTGGCGCAAGGGCGAGGAAGCGCTGATCACCGTGATGCTCGAGACGATCCTGGACAAGCGCCGCATCTTCGAGGTCTATCTGAACGTCATCGAGTGGGGCACCGGCGTGTTCGGCGCCGAGGCCGCCGCGCATCGGTATTTCGGCACGTCGGCGGCGCAGCTCGACGCCGAGCAGGCGGCACGTCTCGCCGCGATGACGCCGAACCCGCGCCGCTACGAGCGCAATCCCGGATCGACGGTCCTGGCGCGCAGGATCCCTATCATCATGGCGGGCATGCCGTCGGCGGAGTTGCCCTGACGCGCTTTGTGGGGCACGATGCGCGGCATGCGCCCGGCGTCGCCGGGAATAGGACGCCGCGGCGCGTGTTAGCGCCGCCATGATTCCATCGAACTATCGCTCGCCAACCATCGAAGGGGGAGAAGTGATGAATACGATACGCACAATCGCAGCAAGCCTTGTCGCGGCGATCGCATTGTCGGGCGCCGCGCTCGCGCAAGCGCCGGCGAAGATGGCCGGCAGCGTGATGGCCGACAGCGGCGGCATGACGCTTTACATGTTCGACAAGGATGCCGGCGGCAAGAGCGCCTGCAACGGTCCGTGCGCCGCGATCTGGCCGCCGCTGCTGGTTACCGGCGACGGCAAGGCCTCCGGCGACTGGACGATCGTCGCACGCGACGACGGCAGCAAACAGTGGGCGTTCAAAGGCAAGCCCGTCTACAAGTATTCGAAAGACACGAAGCCGGGCGAAATGACCGGCGACGGGTTCAACGGCGTCTGGCACGCCGTCAAGGGTTGACCGGTAACGGGGGCGCGGGAGCGACCTGCGCCCCCGGGCGCGGCCCATGGCAGGGAATAGCTCCGGCCGCCCACCTGTTCCCCTTGGCATGATGCCGGTGACTACGCAGGCGGCAACGGTCGCCGGGAATGGCGCGGCGCGCGCTGCGGTCTGACGTCCAGGGAGCCCTCGGATGCCGGATTCGCTGCCTCACCCCGACCTGGTCGCCTCGCTGCCGCGACTGCGGCGCTACGCGCGGGTGCTGACCGGCGACCTCAACCGCGCCGACGATCTGGTGCAGGACACGCTGGCGCGCGCCTGGGAGAAGCGGCGCCTGTGGCAACCCGGCAGCGACCTGCGGGCCTGGCTGTTCACGATCATGCACAACGTTCACGTCAACCAGTTTGCTGTTCGCCGCCGTGAGCAGGTGGAAAGCTCGCTCGATGCCGACGAAGGACCGGTCGCCGGCTGGGAGATTCCGGTGCGAGCCACCCAGTCCGATCGGGTCGAGCTCGCCGAAGTATTCGTGCAAATCGGCCGGCTTCCGGTCGAGCAGCGGGAAGTGCTGATTCTGGCGGCGGTCGAGGAGCTGCGGTACGAAGAGATCGCGCGCGTGCAAGGTGTTCCGATCGGGACGGTGATGTCGCGTCTGAACCGCGCGCGGGAAAAGCTGCGGCGGATGTGCGAGGTTTCGCCGTCGCCGCTGAAAGTGATCAAATGAGCTCGACCCAGCCGTTGTCCGACGACGACGTCCACGCGTTTGCCGACGGGAAGCTTCCCGAGGAGCGCCGGGCGAGGCTCGCGGCTGCGCTCGAGCGGGACCCGGCGCTCGCTGCACGCGTCACCGCGATCCGCAAGCAGAACGTGGACCTGCGCGAGGCATTCGATCCGTGGCTGGCCGAGCCGCTGCCGCGCGAGCTGATCGCCGCGGCGCAGCCGCCGCGCGGCGGCAAGTCCGCGCGCGGACGGTGGGCGCTGCCGGCGCTGGCGAGCGCGGCGACGCTGATCATCGGCATCGGCCTCGGATGGATGGGACGCGGCGAGCTCCTGCATCTCGAGGGCACGCCGACGACGTTCCCGCGCCAGGCCGCGATTACGCACGCGCTTTACGCGACCGATCCCAATCGTCCGGTCGAGATCTGGGCGACCGAAGAGGACCGGCTGGTGCGGTGGCTGTCGAAGCGCCTGAATTTC